>JAZBPA010000020.1:0-2478 GCA_036351435.1 Candidatus Competibacteraceae bacterium | reverse complement strand
GCTTCGCGCCGGGCGGCATTCGCAAAGGAGCGGCCGGATTCGACATCTGTTTTATGCACCCCAAGGGCAATGCCGAATTGCCCATCAGCGGAGAAGGGGTATTAATCGAGTTGGTGCAGGCACCGCCCGAGGTTATTGAAGCTTTAGGTTAAACTACTGTTAATCCCACCAGCTACCGTAGGATTTGCATATAGTTGTCATATTGATTTGCTATACGCTTTATCCTTTGCGACGGTTTAACGACTCTTGGGATTTTGAGTGTCATGCGATTCAAAGATCGAACTGAAGCGGGCCAAAAGCTCGCCCATTTACTCCTGAAATACCGGAATCAACCCGGTATCATTTATCCGCTGCCGCGCGGCGGAGTTGTGCTGGGGGTGGAAGTCGCAAAAATCCTGCATATGCCGATCGATTTGGTGATCCCGCGAAAGATCGGCCATCCCCGCAACCCCGAATACGCTATTGGCGCAGTGGCTGAAAACGGCGACATGGTGCGCAATGAATGGGAAATCTCCCGCGTCGATGCGCGATGGCTGGAACAACAAGTGGCTGCCGAACGCCAAGAAGCGCAACGCCGCCATAAGCGTTATCTGGGTCAGCAAGCACCCCTATCAGTCAAAGGTAAGACGGCTATTCTCGTGGATGACGGCATCGCTACCGGCTTGACTATGCAAGCAGCCATTCGCGACCTCAAGTTACGTCAACCCGCTAGTATCGTGGTCGCTATTCCGCTTGCTCCCAAGGACACAGCCGAGCAGCTGGGCCGTGAGGTTGACGAAGTGGTGGGGTTAGAGATTACCGATAATTACCGAGGGTCGGTCGGATCGTATTACGACGAGTTTTTTCAAGTCAGCGACGAACAAGTCATCAACTTACTGCAAGCAATAGCCACTAACGGAGATAACTGATATGGCTGAGATTCCCATTACGGTCGGTCAGCAAGCCCCAGCGTTTACTCTACCCGATCAGGACGGTAACCCGGTTAGCCTGGATGGCTTACAAGGGCGTTGGGTCGTATTGTATTTTTATCCCAAGGACGATACACCTGGCTGTACCACTGAAGCTTGCGATTTTACTGCGGGTCTTAAGGATTTCGAAAGCTTGCATGCCACAGTGCTGGGTTGCAGTCCGGACGACGCCGAGAGCCACCGCAAATTTATCGGCAAGTACGATCTGCGCATCACCCTACTCAGCGATACGGAGCACAGCGTCATGGCGCAATATGGCGCTTGGGGTCAAAAAAACATGTACGGCAAGATCAGCGAAGGGGTGATCCGCTCCACGGTAATCATCGACCCGCAAGGTCAGCTTGCGCATCGCTGGAAACGAGTGAAAGCAGCTGGACATGCAGATCAGGTCCGTAAGAAATTGACCGAATTACAAGCGGGATGAGCCGGAGCAGGCCGCTATAACGTCTTAACAAATACTTTCGAGCGCCGTTGCAGATTGTATAAAGTCTGCTTTTGTACCGGGAGATCATCAACTTCTGCCGGTTCGAAGCCACGTTCGCGAAACCAATGGGCTGTGCGGGTGGTGAGCACGAACAGCCGTTCCAACCGCTGTTGACGGGCGCTGCGTTCGACGAATTCCAACAACGCCTCGGCCCGACCGCCATTTCGATAATCATCATGGACGGCGACACAGGCCAATTCTCCGGCCCGTTCCTTGGCAAACGGATACAAGGCGGCGCAACCAATGATGGTGCCGTCTCGTTCCAACACCGCGAACCGTTCGATTTCCATCTCCAGTAGCTCTCGCGAACGCCGCACCAGAGCGCCTTCCGCTTCCAAAGGACGGATCAGCGCTAAAATACCACCCACATCGTCGATAGTAGCCGATCGCATGCCCTCGTAAATATCAGCGGTTATGAGGGTGCCAATTCCGTCTCGGGTAAACAGTTCCAGCAACAAGCCGCCATCCACCGCGCCGCTGAGCAGGTGAATCCGCCGCACTCCCGCACGACAGGCATCTAACGCATGGCTTAATAGCCGAACTTGATCATCCGTAAAAGCATGTTCGGCAGCGAGAAGTCGCTCGACATCGCTGGGATTGAGTTGCCGCAGCTGCTGCCGAGCGGTGTCTCGCAGTTCACCGTCTTCGCCCAGCAGCAGCCATTTGTCGGCGCGCAATGCACTAGCGGTAGCCATAGCGACTTCTTCGGCATTGACGTTGAAAATTTCCCCGGTCGGGGAATACCCCAGCGGTGACAACAGCACGATGGCACCGCTGTCCAGCGACGTGCGAATAGAGTGGACGTCAATGCGCCTGACTTCTCCGGTGAAACAATAATCCACCCCATTACGAATGCCTAATGGGCGCGCCGTGACGAAATTCCCCGACACGACGCGAATACGGGCCCCGTGCATCGGCGAATCGGCCAAGCCCATGGACAACGATGCCTCAACCCGGATACGGACTTGGCCAACCGCCTGTTTAACGCTGTCTAAGGCTGGCCCGTCGGTAATGCGCAGGCCATTC
>JAZBPA010000019.1:0-3613 GCA_036351435.1 Candidatus Competibacteraceae bacterium | reverse complement strand
TACCTTTGCCTCCCACTCCGCAGCGTCCAAATCACGGCCCCACAACATGCACCAGAAACCACTCAGCATGCCGCTGGCGCAACCATAAGGTACGCCGGCCATAATGGCGCCTCCGGCGAAGACCTCCGGGTAGGTCGCCAACATCACGCTTGTCATCGCACCGCCAGCCGATAAACCGGTGATGTAGATCCGCTCCGGATTGATGGCATGGAGCGTCTGCAGGGCAGCAATCATCTGGCGAATCGATAGCGCTTCACCCTGATCACGGGTGGCATCGGTGTGCCGAAACCAGTTGAAACACCGCTGGCCATTGTTAATTCGACGCTGTTCCGGTAACAGGAGTGCGAAGCGCCAGAGCGCGGCATATTTCGCCCAACCGGTTTCATTATCGAAAGCCGCCGCGGTTTGGGTGCATCCGTGTAAGGCGACCACTAGCGGAACGCCCTCTGGAAGCTCATCGGGCATTCCAATAAACATCCTCAGATTGCCGGGATTGGAGCCGAAATCCGTTATTTCCTCAAGAGCCATTTCGGCTTGAGCTAAGGATGTGAATGGCAGGCCAAGCCATAATAAGATCGCAGCAAACAGACAGAGTGGGTAACTGACAATAACACTCGTTTTGTTCATTACCGAAGCCCTAGGAATGTGCCGGTTTGGTGTTGGTACTCGGCGGGTTTTTCATACATCGGGAAGTGCCCACATTCATCGAAGAGCGTGAATTCAGCTTGGGGAATGGCCGCCGCCGCGACATGACCGTCGTTGACCGGTACCGTTTGGTCTTGACGGCCAAACAGAATGAGCGTCGGCGCCTGGATGAGCGCCAAATCGTTGGAAAGATCGGTCGAACGGATCGCATTGGCTGTGAGGCTAGCGGCAATGTGGATGCCCGGTTGTAGCGCCATGTCCCGGTCTTTCGCCCAATCTTCGAATGGCAGCGCGTTCATCCGATAAAACCAAGGCCGGAACATGTAAGCGGCGTAGACCGGATGCTGTGCTAGCCAACGCCATAGCACGTACCATCCGGGTTGCAGCGCACCCAGGATGATCTGCGGGTAACTGACAAACTGGACCACGGGGGTCAATTGGCCCGTGACCACGCCAGCTACGCTGACGATCCTTGTGACTCGCTGGGGTGCCAGTCGGGCGGCAATGTAGCAGGCGATTTGGCTGCCCAAGGAATGGCCTAGCAGCGCAAAGCGGGTCACCTCTAAAGTATCGGCTAAGCACAAAACGCGTCGGGCATGTGCCGCAATGCTGTAATCGCCAAGAGCCGGTTTATCGCTGTCGCCAAAACCGAGTAGATCCAGCGTGATACACCGATAAGAACTACTAAGACATGAAACGGTGTCTTCCCACACCCCTTGATAGGAGAGGAAACCGTGGACGAGGATCAACACGGGTGCGTCGGGAGGGCCGGTGACGGTGTAACTTAACCGTTGACCCGCTATCTCTATCAGCGCCTGTCGCATGATCAGTGCCTACGACGAAAGTGGCGCCGTTGCAGCGGAACATACTCAGGGTGTCCGCGCCTTACGACTTGCCGTGAATGGGGCGCTAAGCGGCTGAACCCAAGGCATGACAGAGATCCGAATGACGGAAACCAGGTTGCCCGGGCGCCGTTTCGGCAAAGAGTGTGCAAATCAACACAGGAATGGTCGGTCATCATAGCCTCACCTTGCGATAGACAAAACAAACCACCGTGGCCGGAAAAACCGGTCACACGCTATCACAAAAGGCGTCACCGCTTTATGGTGAGGCCCGGCATCAGCATCCCGTCCCGTGCAAGATGCATTTAGCCCGATTGACTGCCGGCCTTTTTAGGGGGCGGCAGGTTGTCGCAGCTCCTATTGAGGTGGACGGTTGAAAAGATAAGCGAGGCGACAACCCAGCGTCAAGTCGAAATTGACCTGTTCGGAATTTTATGGCGAAAATTCGCCAGAGAGTCGCCTGGAAACTCTATTTTATTTATAGTCAAGCAACCGATGACACAACCGCCGAATGACTTCGTATGAGTGCGTTAAAACAAGAAGCCCGAGGGTTGCATCACGTGTTGATGCAACGCTTTCCCAAAGCATTCCCTAAAAATTACGATCATATCCGCCCGCTCAAGATCGAGATTTATGAGGATATTATCGAGCGCCTGGGGGATGACATAGATCGGACACTCCTTAAACGGGTGTTGGCCAACCATACGGAACGCGCCGGATACCTCCTGGCGATACTGCATCATCGCGGAGATCGCCGCTACGATCTGGATGGCAACCCAGTGGGCTTGGTCGATGACGCGGCCCGCGCCGAAGCGACAACGCAACTAGAGGCCATCCAAGCACGGCAAAAAACCCAATCAGCAAAGTACCGAGCACACAAAGCGAGGGAGCGCGAACTCCAGGCCGCTAAAGCCCAGCGGCGGGCGGAGCGCGAACGCAAAGCGGCCGAGAAACAGCGCCGGAGGGAGGAGCATGAACGGAATCGGCAACGCAAACTGGAGCGAGAACAAGTGCAGCAACAGGAGCGGCAATATCGCCCGGATCAACCTGCGCTACTGCAACCGCGTGATCCTACCAAAGCGCCCACTCCGACGGTGGTCTATAAAAAACGTCGGCGGATTATTCCGCCTAAGGATCGCAAGGAATGAGGCTTATTGCTGTTACGGTATTCCGGGCGTGTCGTTACGAAATATGGAAACTCAGAACAATAATCAATAATTATTTCAAGCATCTGGAAGGTGAGATCCTGTAAATCTCCACCTTACCTGCAGGTTTTCAACACAGCCTGTGAACACCAGCCTGTGAGGCCATTCACTTCAGCAGCAGCAATGCTACAGCCCATAGGGTAGCCACGATCAACAAACCGATAGCGACGGGCTTGCGATAATCCTTCCCATGTTTGGCCTGAATGCCGGCTAAATGCGCTTGGCGGGTTTCCCGATCTGTGCGAGCTGCTTCTTGCACTTGTTGCCAAACCACGTTGAGTTCCAGTGGGTCGACGGGATCTGCTTGCAACAAAGGACCAAGGTCGGCTTTGAGTGTCTTTAATGCTGAAACTCCCTCGGGGACGCCTTTCGGAAAGCGTGCCACGTTAGTAAAAGCTACCTGACCGTATACAGGAACCCCTGGCACGAGGGCTTTCACCGCCTGCGTATGCAAGTAGTTCTGTCGCAGCGGATTGCCGAATTTGAAGCTCTTTTTGCCCAAGCGCTGGGTCCAGGTTTTGTCCTTCGGTTGGCCGAAGATATTGCCCTGATAGTTTTTGGTTTCAACCACGAGCAGGCCTGCCGGGATTAGGACCACATGATCGAGTTGAGTGAGTCCGCCCTGACCATCAGGAATGATGATGTCGTGCAGAGCGTCTTGGCCCAGGCGATCCAGTACTCGGGCTACTGCTCGTTCTCCGGCCATCCCTTTGAACCAAGCGGAGAACAGCAACTTGAGGCCCGCCAGCGTGAAGAGCGCCGGAAAAACCCAGAGCAGCGGTTGGATGGTCGCTGCGAAGATGGGCTGGAAAGGGTTTGGGTCGGTCATTGTTAGTCCGCCTTCAACACTGCACTGCCCTTCGATCTATCCAGGTTCAACGCCAGCAACCGCCCCAATATGTCATCATCCGCTATATCAGT
>JAZBPA010000018.1:0-2189 GCA_036351435.1 Candidatus Competibacteraceae bacterium | reverse complement strand
GTTTCGGTTGCTGCGGGCACTGGCGGAACCGGCAGTAAAACCGTTGCTGCTGTACCGCCGGCTACGCGCATCCAATGATGATGCCATCAATCCCTTCAGCACGTTTCTCGGTTGCAACGAACCGCTACCCTATCACCGTGAGGGCCTGATCCTCATTCTCCTGTGCCTCTCCTATTCGTTCGATGCCACTGCTCCGGAAAAGAACACGACCGAACTGGTCACGATGCTGGTGGAAGAGGTGTACCGCTATTATCTGGATAACGATCACGGCAACCCCAAGCGGTATACCGCCGGACTGGATCCGCTGCTCGACGACCATCTGGCTCGGCAGGCCTTGCAGCCCAGGACATTTTTCGAAGCGCGGGATCGCTTGTTCAAGGCTGGCGATCAGGCGGGTGCCCAGTTGGCACACGAACAGGCGATGCCGCTGCTGGAAAACGCCGCGGTGTTGCTCAAGCAAAGTCATCGCATCCATGCCGAGTTTGGTACCGCCAAGACGGCGGATGGTCAACCGTTGGTGGATTATGTCCATCAACAGTGGGTGGCCGCATTACATCTGTTTCCCCAGTTGCAGGCCCCGACCCGGGTGCAATTGGGACAAGCGCGGGTACTCGGCTTTGATCTGGAAGAAGTGGCGCCTATCGCGTTTAGCGAACGGGAAAGCCGTATCACCACGGTAGCGATTCTACTCGCCCGCCATCTGTCAGTGCGCTATCTGCTCTTGCGTCCGGAGCATGTCAGCCACTTTGCACCGCTCTACCAGACGTGGGCGCGTCAGGTCATTGACCATGCCTACGCCAGTCAAAAACGCATGAGTTATGACGAGGTCCAGATCTTTCGCGGGATCGCGCCGGCCGAGAAACAATTGGTGTTGGATGCGTCGGTGGAACGCAAACACAACTGGAGTCTGGCCTTCGGGACTCAGCTGTTGCAATTCCTACCCAAGGAGCTGATTGAACTGGCCTCCAGCCGGTTCCTGGTCGGTGAGCAGAGTCCGCCGGCCATTGACACTCTGGATGCCCAGTTTCACCTGACGGCCGGCGAAAAAGCCGTGTTACGCGATAAGCTGCGCGCCCCTTCCCGTGAAGGCAGTTCCGTGCTGGCGATTCTCAGTACCCGTGACCATGCTCTGGTAGTGCAACACCTGCGCTTTCCCTGTCCGCCTAGGCTGTTATGGGCGTTGGCGACCTCACGGGATAACGAAATCATTCAGCGAGCGGTTCGTGACCGTCTCGACGAACTGGACGCGCTGGATGCCCTGGCCGGTCGTTTCCCGGAAGGATCGGCCAAAGCTTGGTTGGATCATTTAATGCGCGAATACCCGGAGAAGACCCGTGCCCAATTGATCCAGGATATTACCGAGTCGGTCGTCACCTATTATCTGGAGAAAAGCCATGCCGCATCTGCTTCTGTTTCAGTGTCTGCAGCAACTCCTGAGTCGGCCACCGCTTAGCGGTAACATCCTGCTTATTACAGTCTTGGCGACAGTTGCTCTCAATGGTTGTGTGACGGTACCGGATGCGCCTCCCCCGGAAATCAATCCGATTGAACGGGAGATCCGCCGAGCGGCTAGCGACGCGCGCGCGGCGTTGCAAATGTTGGCGCAGGTCAAATCCGCAGAAGCGCGCACCGGCTTAAAGCTGGCGCAGAAAGAGGAACTGGTCCGCGCCGCCACCCATACGCCACCGGGCATGGAAAAACCGATAACCCTGAGCAACGGCTTTACCGGTCCCGTTGAAGTCTTGCTGCGGATGATTGCCAGCGAATCCGGGTATCGCCTGGAACCCATCCAGGGTAAACCGCCCCTGGAAGCGGTGATTGTCGAAATCCCTAGCGGCACCTATCCTGCCATCACGATTCTGCGCGATGCGGCGTGGCAGGCAGCCATCATGGGTGTGGAAGTACAGGTGTTCGATCATCGGCGGCGGGTGCGGATGGCGTACCATGGCTAAGCGGCGCACTCACTGCCGTCGACGCGTGCTGGCGCTGGTGGTCATCGCGTTGGTGCATGTCAATAGCCCGGCTTGGAGTGGCGAAGGGGCGTTTGAAACACCGCGTGAAGTCACGCCGGTGAGGGACACAGAGCAGCCTAGTGCCGACCCGGAAGCGCTGACACTGGCCACCATTCAGGAGTGGTCGGCGTCAGACCGGAAAGACCGTAGCACAAGCGATCTGGGAGAATTACGCCG
>JAZBPA010000017.1:0-4440 GCA_036351435.1 Candidatus Competibacteraceae bacterium | reverse complement strand
GGTGCTGGCAGACCAATTCGAACCCATCTCTACAAACTTCGCATGCGCCACAAGTGAAGCATGGCCCGTTCCCGTCGTCGAAACGGCAGATGTGAATTCTCCGCCCTATTGATCAGCCAGCGGCCTGTTTGCTGCCTAACTGCGGCGCCGATCTCTTTCAGCGTAGCACCCTTTGAGCGCTGCAGATCCGTGATGATCACCTCGGGCCGACCATGCTTACCCATTGCTTTCTTGAAGAATTTCAGTGCGCCCTTCTTATTACGGGTCTTCGTGACGTAGCTTTCCACGGCTTCGCCTTCATGATCGACAGCCCTTCAAAGGTAAAGTTGCTCTCTGTTGAACATCACGAACACCCCCTCAATCCATCGCTTTCGGATCTCGCGCGCCGAACGGGTACCACCAGCATCTCACCGATTCATGGCTGACATCGACGCCGCGCTCTTATAGCAAGTCTTCCACATTGCAATTTGACAGCGGGAAACGAACATACGGCATAACCGCCAAACGGATAATCTCACGGCTCGTTTTAAAATAACGAAATTGACCAGGCTTGGTCATAAGGAGAGGCTACGAAACCGCCCTGCCCGTCTCAAGCGATTTTGCTCTGACAAGGCCCGACCTAGACTTCTGCTAATATAATTCAGTTAGAGAGACCAATTATTGTAGTTATTGCGTTGATTATCAATCAGACTGTCCGCATCGTCTGGCCTTAGATGATCGTGACACGTTGGCTGCTACAACCTAGGGGAAAATCATGCTGGATCTTGGAAATCGAGTCTCAATTTACCAACCCGAGCAGGAAGGATTGATCTTTCCTGAAGTGCCGGAATTCGACAGCCTGGAGGATGATCGCCGCCACCGCAAAGAGCGTTTGGTCGCTGCCTGCCGGGCCTTTGCTCAACAAGGATTCGACTATGGTTTTGCCGGGCACTTGACCATACGAGATCCCGAACGCCCGGACCTGTACTGGACAAATCCGATGTGCGTCCATTTTGATAAGGTGAAAATGTCCAACCTGATCCTCGTCGATCACGCTGGCACAGTGATCGAGGGCGACTACGCGGTGAACCGCGCAGGCTTCGTGCTACACGCCAATGTTCATGATGAGCACCCCGATATCATCGCCATGTGCCATGCACATACCACCTACGGCACCGCGTGGTGCGCCACGGGTCGCCCTATCGACCCCATTACGCAAGACGCATGTGCATTTTTTGAGGACCATGTCGTGATCGGTGAACAAGGCGGTGCGGTCGCCGTCGAAAATCACGCGGGCTCAGACGTATCCAAAGCATTCAAGGGCGTAAAAGCGGCGCTGCACCAGAACCATGGCCTGCTGACCGCCAGCCGCCACAGCATTGAAGCGGCCGCCTTTTGGTTCATCGCGCTAGAGCGGTGCTGCAAACAGCAACTCGATATCGCCGCCTCCGGTATCGATCCGATCCGCATTCCAGAGGATCGTGCACGCTACAGCCGCGAGCATGTGGGCAGCGAGTATATCGGGTGGCTGCATTTCCAAACGATCTGGAACCAGCTTATTATTGACCAGCCCGATATGTTCGACTGAGCTGGGTAACCGGTGACCGAGGAAATCCCAAGGACGCAAATGCATACGAGCCCCGAAGAGCTTCATGGACACTGTCAGAACAACTTGGCTTGATGCACGAAGGGTTTACGCATAGCTTCACGGACGAACTGGGCATTAAACGCGACTGATTTGAAGTTTTTCAGAGCAACCGACTGTCTATTTCAGTTGGCTGGCTTTATCGCTAAGGGTTCCGCATCGTGACTGGTTCCAACGCAGGCACGTGCCGGAGGGCAACCCAGAATGCATGCGCTGTTCTTCGACATCCGCCCTAAACCCAGTCATCTTCAACATTGTTTCGACCAAGCCGAGCGGCTACGCCCGACACTTGCGCAGCATAAAGGTCTCAGATTTCTCGACCGTTATTCAGCGCTCGGTAGTTCTGATCTGCTGCTGTCACATCGGCTGGGGCAAAACGAAGATACGATCATTGCCTAGCCCAATGGTGTGAAGCACCGTCGTTCGCAATCGGCTGGCCAACAGGTCCATCTTGCTGACTACCGGATCCGCGTGGGCGCGCGGGTCGCTTGTACGGTGGCATCATTATGCTATTCGATCGGGGCCATTCTCATCCGGCGCGCACCTTCGATACCGCCCCTTGTGTTCACGGCTGGTATGTTGACGGCCGGTTCAATCCTCCTGACGCCGCTTGCTCTTTTGCTGGAGGCGTGCCGGATATTACCGGAGAGCGGGCGACTTGGGCAATACTCTATGCCGGGCTGGTTCCCACTGGATTAGCTTTCCTGTTGCGCGCGGTACTGATCCAGTCTGCAGGCCCGGTATTCATGAGTCTCGTGGCCTACAACGTGCCGATCTGGGCGGTTCTGCTTGGTCATCCTGCTGAATGAAACGCCAACGCCCAGCACCTATATTGGCGCGGTAATTGTACTGTTGGGCGTTGGCTTGACACAGTTGAGGCTTCTCAAGCAGTGCTAGGCGGCGCTTCCATTGGAAATTGTTTAACCTGGCAGGAAAGGTGACACCCCTGCGCAGCACTCGTGTAAATAACGCCAGAAGCATTTCGTCACAAAAGCGGTCGGCGGAGAATCCAAACAGCTTTTAATTGGCGAAGGGCCTGGCTGGGGAAAGAAATCCCCCAACCTCAAGTATCACAGACCATACTGTTCGCGTGCGTAGTGCCCCAAACCGACAGCATCCAGTTTGTTCAAAGGCGCAAGGAAAGTCACTTGGATCACACCGGGTGCGCGCCCGATTTCAATCGCACCGTTGATCGTTGCGCGATTGCGCACCTCGGCAGTGGTCATATCAAGCAAAGTCGCAGCGCGTTCCAAGCCGTTTTCGATCGCGGCATTCAGATTTGCCGCGGTACCGATGACCGAAATTGGCGCGACATCCTCCATCTCGGCCACAGCCCATTGCGCCGCCAAACGCTGACCTTTGGCGCGTTCCTCAGGGCTGAACGGTCTGGCAAGCGGCGGCAGATCCTCCAACAAAGGAAAGAGTACGGGTCCGTCAATTGGATAGTCTTTAATGACCTCAACCTGTAGCGTCACACTTCCCGACACATCCATGGTGTGTCCTGCAATTTCGCCATCACCTTGGGCTGCATGCATGTCACCCATATAGACGCCCGCACCCTTGATCTTTACGGGTGCCACCAATATCGCGCCGGGACGCACTGCGTCGATGTCCATGTGCCCGTCGGTTTTATGCTCCAAAAGCTGTTCTTCTGTGATGGCATAATCATGGGGCGCACCGACCAAGAATGCTCCGAAATCGCCCGCATTGTGGCTGTCTGGCATAGCCATTGAGGGGCATGTTCCCAGTTGCCCGAGAAATGGCCGCATTCGAACCATCGCCCCTGGCATGTCATTGGGAGCATAATTCAGGATTGAATGCTGCCGGCTTTCATCCGGCAAAGCCGCATAGTGATCGGCGTTCCGAGCAATCTTATCCGCGGCGTCCTTCGGCAAGGTCAAACCAACGCTGCGGGTTTCATCAAACGTCACTGTATAGCCATGAACGATGGCAAAAGGGGTCACCGGGTTGCCACAGGCATCACACTTGACCGAATCCTGCCCAATGCCCTCAACATGAGTTTCTGGCCAGACAGTGTCACATGCCGGACAACGTGCCGCAACGTAGGGGTCACCAAGGCAGAAACCTTCCGGTGAACTGTCATGGCCGGAAGCAGTGGCGATAGAAGTTACGGTGACATCACGTATCCTGATCGCAATTCCATCACCGACTTCCGCACCTGCAACGGCGACCGGTTGGGTCACTTCGTGCCCACCACGCAAACGCGGTGTGATCATTGGGCCCCAGCATCCAGGAGCTGTATTCGCAATGATCGTTCCACCATTCTCAATCGGCCCAAGCATTGGCGCATCAGGGTCAAGCACGCTGTTGGTAAAACCACTTACGACAATACTTCGCCGTGCAGCATTCAGGTCAGAGTTTCCGTCAGCCATCGTTGCCTCCTTAAATTTCAATACTCAAAAGTTAGCTTTTGCATGCTGATTGTCTAGGTTGGAGCGACCCTCCATTGGCATACTGCATAAGACCGGTTCGTTCCGTATCTGCTACATGGATTGCCCAGCAATGGATTGAGCTTTATGTACGGTCGCTTTTGGGAAAACACACCACGTCATGAACTATCGCAGCAATCGGCGCTTAAACAGGCCGTAGGGCAGCTTTGCATGGTTTCACGTCTTCCGTGCAGTATTAAGTGTCCGTGTAGCTGGTCTGTGATCTGCGAATTACTGCCTGCCCAACCGCCGTTCCCTTGAGCCAACAATCTGGACATTGCCGTATAGGAAACGTGCCCCCGGATGATATCAAAGCGGGCCCCACAACAGAATACGGTCGTTGATGCTGCACCAAGGAAAACCGTT
>JAZBPA010000016.1:0-5501 GCA_036351435.1 Candidatus Competibacteraceae bacterium | reverse complement strand
GTCGCCAGAAAGTTTCTCGACAACAGCACCAAGTAGCCCAGGCACCTTTTGGCTTGGCGCATGTGTGGATTCGGTCAGCGGTGAGTCCAATACAGGCAACAACTGCTCGGCTGGGGTAAGAATTACTGTGGGCTCAGTCATTACAACAGCTCCCGACTTAGTGGTCATTACTCCAAACGTTAGCGATACCACCCCCACTCCAGGCCAATCATTCACCGTTAATGCAACAGTCAAAAATCAGGGCGATGGCGCTTCCGGTGGAACCACACTCCGGTATTACCGTTCCACCGATGCCACTATTTCCAGTACGGATACATCATTGGGCACCGATCCAGTGTCTGGGCTTTCACCCAACAATTCTTCGCCCGAAAGCCTATCAACAACCGCGCCTAATAACCCCGGCACCTACTGGATCGGCGCCTGCGTGGATTCGGTGAGCGGTGAATCCAGTACCGGAAACAATTGTTCGGCTGGTGTGCAAATTACCGTAAGTTCAATCATTACGACTGCCCCCGACCTAGTGGTGATCACTCCGGGGGTTAGCAATGCCACCCCCACTCCAGGCCAATCATTCACCATTACTGCAACAGTCAAAAATCAAGGCGATGGCGCTTCCGGTGGAACCACACTCCGGTATTACCGTTCCACCGATGCCGCTATTTCCAGTACGGATACATCACTGGGCACCGATCCAGTGTCCGGGCTTTCACCCAACAATTCTTCGCCCGAAAGCCTGTCAACAACCGCGCCTAATAACCCCGGCACCTACTGGATCGGTGCCTGCGTGGATTCGGTGAGCGGTGAATCCAGTACCGGAAACAACTGCTCGGCTGGGGTAGAGATTGTGGTATCTACAAATCCGCCTGCACAAAGCAATTCCAGTGTAGGCGTATTCCGTAACGGCACGTGGTTTCTCGATAACGGCAACTTTACCTGGGATGGTTGTGGCTCTTTTCCCAACGACGACCTGTGCTTGGTGAATTCCTTCGGCGCTCCCGGCGATTTGCCCGTGGCCGGCGATTGGACCGGAACCGGCGAATCAGCAGTGGGCGTATTCCGCAACGGCACGTGGTTTCTCGATAATGGCAACTTTATCTGGGATGGTTGTGGTGCCTTCCCCGATAACGATCTGTGCCTGATCAATACCTTCGGCGCTCCCGGCGATTTGCCCGTGGCCGGCGATTGGGGTCAGTAAACCTTTACCACGTCGGCGTTTCGGTCACTGATTGCAGTGGCCGAAACGCATATCGCATCGCTTACCAAGGCCATCAGTGGTACCACCCCATATCATACAGTCTGCGCATCGACGTTCGGACCGTGAAGAGCACTGTGCGTAACTATGGCGGTAGAGAATCACCCCCAAGCGTTATATCCTAGCGCTGTTTTCGTTCCTACCAATAAGCAGAAGGGCTCGATACGCTCAAACCGGAGAAGCCTATGGAATTAACGCCCCGAGAAAAAGATAAACTCCTGCTGTTTACCGCAGGACTAGTTGCCGAGCGACGAAAAGCGCGTGGCCTCAAACTCAATTACCCGGAAGCAACAGCCTATATCTCCGCTGCTATCCTGGAGGGCGCGCGGGATGGCAAAACCGTAGCCGATCTCATGAGTTACGGCCGAACCTTGTTGAGCCGCGAGGAGGTGATGGAAGGTGTGCCGGAGATGCTTGCCGAAGTACAAGTCGAAGCCACTTTTCCCGACGGCACCAAATTGGTTACCGTCCACCATCCGATTCCTTAAGGAGGCGCGCAACATGATTCCCGGCGAAGTCATTCCTCAACCCGGCGACATCGAACTGAATGTCGGCCGCCGCACCATGACTCTGAGTGTTGCCAACAGCGGCGACCGGCCCATACAAGTTGGCTCACATTACCATTTCTTCGAGACTAATCCGGCTCTGCAATTTGATCGACCTGCTAGCCGTGGTTATCGCTTGAATATTCCAGCAGGCACTGCGGTGCGTTTCGAACCGGGTCAGAGCCGCACGGTGGAGTTGGTGGAATATGCCGGTGAGGGCAAAATCTTTGGTTTCCGTGGCAGCGTGATGGGCACACTAGGAGATCAACCATGAGCCGTCGCATTGATCGCCGAGCCTATGCGGATATGTACGGTCCTACCACCGGAGATCGGGTTCGTTTAGGCGATACCGAGTTGTGGATTGAAGTCGAGCAGGATCACACAGTTTACGGCGATGAGGTTAAATTCG
Source organism: Candidatus Competibacteraceae bacterium (assembly GCA_036351435.1). Taxonomy (GTDB): domain Bacteria; phylum Pseudomonadota; class Gammaproteobacteria; order Competibacterales; family Competibacteraceae; genus JAAUQA01. The sequence continues at coordinate 3,295 of JAZBPA010000016.1, read as the reverse complement.
GCGGCGGCAAGGTCATTCGCGACGGCATGGGCCAATCCCAGCGTACCCAAGCCGAAGGAGCTGTAGATACGGTAATCACCAACGCGCTGATTCTGGACCACTGGGGCATCGTCAAGGCGGATATCGGTATTAAAGACGGGCGCATCGTCGGCGTCGGCAAAGGCGGTAATCCTGACGTACAAGCCGGTGTAGATATCATCATCGGTCCCGGCACTGAAGCAATCGCAGGTGAAGGGCTGATTGTCACCGCCGGAGGAATTGACGCGCACATTCATTTCATTTGTCCCCAACAGATAGAAGATGCTTTGATGTCCGGCATCACCACCATGTTGGGCGGCGGCACCGGACCGGCAACTGGGACCAATGCCACGACCTGTACACCGGGCCCTTGGAATATCCACCGCATGCTGCAAGCTGCTGAAGATTTGCCGATGAATTTGGGTTTTCTCGGCAAAGGTAACGCCAGCCTGCCCAATGCATTGGAAGAGCAAATTGCTGCCGGTGCAATGGGTTTGAAATTACATGAGGATTGGGGAACAACCCCGGCGGCGATCGACAATTGTTTGTCGGTCGCGGAGCGTTACGATGTCCAGGTCGCTATTCACACCGATACTTTGAACGAATCGGGTTTCGTCGAGGATACTCTAGCCGCATTCAAAGGACGAGTCATTCACACCTACCATACCGAAGGCGCGGGTGGCGGCCATGCTCCGGATATTATCAAAGCCTGCGGCGCAGCCAATGTGCTGCCCTCGTCCACCAATCCGACCCGCCCTTATACGGTCAATACAGTGGATGAGCATTTGGATATGCTGATGGTCTGTCATCATCTGGACCCGAATATCCCCGAAGATGTGGCTTTTGCCGATTCACGTATTCGCCGGGAGACCATTGCCGCTGAAGATATTCTTCACGACCTAGGCGCATTCAGCATGATTGCTTCCGATTCGCAAGCGATGGGCCGGGTCGGCGAAGTGATTATCCGTACTTGGCAAACCGCGCACAAAATGAAAGTGCAACGTGGCAACTTGCCGGAGGACCTGAAGCAAAACGATAACTTCCGCGCCAAGCGTTATGTCGCCAAATACACGATTAACCCAGCAATTACCCACGGCATCGCGCATGCGGTCGGCTCCATTGAACCCGGCAAGTTGGCAGACATCGTATTATGGAAACCGGCCTTTTTCGGTGCCAAACCGGCTTTGATTATCAAGGGCGGCTTGATTGTTGCTGCACCGATGGGTGACCCGAACGCCTCTATCCCGACTCCGCAACCTGTGCATTATCGCCCGATGTTCGGCGCTTTAGGCGGTGCCCGGGCGGCAACTTGCGCCAGTTTCGTGTCTCAAGAGGCGCTGACCACTGGCTCGTTAGATGAACTTGGTCTGCGCAAACGGCTGATTACAGTCGCTAATACCCGTAAAATCAGCAAGGCGGATATGATTCATAACGCCTATCAGCCACACATGGAAGTCGACCCGCAAACCTATGAAGTGCGTGCCGATGGTATTTTGTTGACCTGCGAACCACTGCTGGTTGCACCGCTAGCGCAACGCTATTTTCTGTTCTAAGCGGTTATGCCCATAGAGATCAGCGAGCAGCTGAGCGAGACCGCAGAGGTCGGAGCGACGCTAACTTTGCCCTTCGAACTTCGGCAGAAAAGTCGCCTGTTGGCTAACTTGGACGATGGCCGGGAAGTGCGCTTGTTTCTGCCGCGAGGCACGGTATTGCGGCAGGACGATTTATTGCTAGCCCGTACCGGCTTGGTTGTGCGGGTGCAAGCGGCTTTGGAAGATCTATCCAGCGCACACACCCAGGACCCATTACGACTAGCGAGAGCTTGTTATCACCTGGGCAATCGTCATATACCGGTGCAAATTGGAGCCGGGTGGTTACATTATCGGCATGATCATGTTTTAGACGGCATGGTACAAGCGCTAGGTTTGACAGTGCTACGGGAACGGGCGCCCTTCGAACCAGAGGCGGGTGCTTACGCCAGCTCACACCATGACCATTGAGCCAATCGGCAAAGATATTGCTTTGCTGCGTTTGTTGCAGTTGGTCAGCCCTGCCCTGCCGGTAGGCGCGTACGCCTATTCACAGGGTTTGGAATATGCAGTGACTCAAGGCTGGGTCAAAGACGAAACCAGCACCGCAGATTGGTTGCAGGGACTGCTACATCATCCACTCTGTTATCTGGATGTGCCGGTTTTCGCTCGCTTGTATCGGGCTTGGGTTGTGTCTGATTTGGACGAAATCAATCTCTGGAATGCGTGGCTTTACGCCAGTCGGGAAGCAAAGGAACTGCAACTAGAAGATCGGCATTTAGGAACGGCAATGGCCCGGTTGTTAGCAGATTTAGGATTGGCCGAGGCCGAATCGTGGCGTAGCGCACCTCGAGTCTGTTTCGCGACGCTGTTCAGCTTAGCAGCAGCACGATGGGGAATCGCGTTGCCGACTGCAATACAGGGTTATTTATGGTCTTGGGCAGAAAACCAAGTTGCTGCAGCGACCCGGCTGATTCCGTTAGGCCAAACTGCTAGCCAACGGATCCTGACTCGCCTTCTACCGGAGATAGTGATTTCGTCCCAACAAGGATTGAATGTACTGGACGATGACGATATCGGTTGTGCCGCACCTGCGTTAGGATTAGCCAGTGCCCTGCATGAAACACAGTATTCGCGCTTGTTCCGCTCCTGACAGGCTGGATAGGCTGTGCCCTATAACGGCCAAAACAGCGTGATAAGCGGAATTGCGGTCAGCACCACTAGAATACCGAGAGGCAATCCCAACCGCCAGTAATCGCCGAAGCCATATCCGCCCGGGCCCATCACCAAAGTGTTCGATTGATGCCCGATCGGCGTCATGAACGTGCACGAACTGCCCACGGCAACGGCCATTAAAAAGGGATCGACGGGAAGCTGCAACGCATTCGCCACCCCAGCCGCGATAGGAGCCATGATAACGGCGGTGGCGGCGTTGTTGATCACATCCGACAGCGACATGGCAGTTACCATCAAGATTGTCAGAATGGCCCAATTCGGCAGATCGCCGGCAATAGCAGCCAGTCCAGTTGCCAGTAACACCGTTGCACCCGTGTTTTCCAGAGCTTGGCCGACCGGGATCATGGCACCTAACAGAATAATAATCGGACCGTCGATACTGGCGTAGACTTCCCGCAACGACATTAGATTAGTCAAAACCAAGGTGATAGCGGCACCAGTAAAGGCCACATGAGCCGGCAAAATTCCCAGCGCGGTCAAAAAGATGGCGCCCATAAAAATATAAACCGCGG
>JAZBPA010000015.1:0-3843 GCA_036351435.1 Candidatus Competibacteraceae bacterium | reverse complement strand
CCCCTAGGAGTTTTTGATGAAGCGACTACGCCTATTTTTTTTTGGTACAGCGTTTGTGGTTTTGCTTTATGCCTGCGATGCCGGCAACAGCCCGTCCACAGACGCTCGCAAGGGGACACCACCTGAAGTCGGCGTGATGACAGTCGTTCCTCAGACATTAGTCATAGAGCCGGAATTCGCGGGGCGGACCACCGGCTCGAGCGAGGTGGAGGTTCGAGCCCAGGTAAAGGGCATCCTTCTGGAGCGAAGATACCAAGAAGGCAGCAGGGTAAACCTCGGGGATCACCTGTTTCTCATCGATCCCAAACCTTACGAAGTGGTGTTGCAACGGGCAGAAGCACGTCTTGCCGAGGCGCAGGCCAAGCGGCGAGCTGCCCAGCGGGAGTGGGATCGAGTCAAAGGGCTGTACGATAGCAAGGCGGTGAGCGAACGCACCCGCGACGAAGCCCTCTCCGCGCTTGAGTTGGCTCAGGCCAGCGTCGCTTTGGCTCAGGCCGAGGTTAACGCCGCCAGGATTGATTTGGACTATACCACAGTGGAGGCACCTATTGCGGGCATTGCAGGCCGCGAGGCTGTTTCTCCGGGAAACCTGGTCGGCGCCAACAGCGAGCAAAGCCTGCTGACCCGGATTACGCAGCTAGATCCTCTCTATGTTGAATTTGCAATCACTGATGCCTTCTGGTTGCGCCATCGCCAGCTAATGGACAACCAGCTCGTGGCGGTGCTTCGACTCGCCAATGACCTGCAGCACACGTATGAAGGCCGTATCAACTTCACTGATACCGTAATTGATCGCGAGACGAGCACCATCCAGGCGCGCGCCGTTTTTCCGAACCCGGACGCCAGCATTCTACCGGGCCAGTTTGTGCGTATTGCGCTCAAAGGGCTGGCACGCTCCGATGCCATTGCAGTGCCCGAAAGGGCCGTTTTGCAGGGGCCTCAGGGTGCTTTCGTTTACCGCCTGGGTGAAGATAGCAAGGCAGAGATAGCGCCGGTCGAGACGGGGATCACCGTTGCGGCAGGCTGGATCATCGAGAAAGGGCTAAAACCAGGGGATCGTGTCGTGGTAGACGGTGTTATCCGGGTGCGCCCGGGTCAGCCGGTGAAACCCGTCGACAGTGGTGATCATGGAATCGTTTCGCCAGTGCCGACCGGAGGTGAAGATCAATGATCTCCCGCTTCTTCATTGACAGGCCGGTATTCTCGTCGGTCATTTCCATAGTCATCGTGTTAGCGGGATTGGCGGGCATGCGCTCGTTGCCCGTTGCTCAATACCCCGAGATCATCCCGCCCGAGGTGGTCGTCTCCGCGTCCTACCCCGGTGCGGATGCGGAAACCATTGCCAATACGGTCGCTGCGCCCCTTGAGCAGGAGATCAATGGTGTTGACAACATGATCTACCTCACCTCTTCCAGTGCATCGTCGGGCACCCTGAGGTTGACAGTCACTTTTGAGATCGGCACCGATCCCTCTCAAGCCACTATCGATGTTAACAATCGGGTAAAGGCAGCTGAATCGCGCTTGCCACAGGAGGTTCGTCGTCAAGGAGTCAAGGTCGAGAAGCGATCAAACAGTATCCTCCAGGTCGTGACCATGTCATCGCCCGGCGAACACTATGATTCAATCTTCATCAGCAACTATACGCTGATCAATGTGATTGACGAGCTTAAGCGCATACCAGGCGTCGGCAGCGCTTCCCTGTTCGGCGCCAAAGACTATGCCATGCGTGTCTGGCTGCGACCGGATATGCTCGCCGCATATCGGCTTACTCCCAGTGAAGTCGCCGAAGCAATTCGCAACCAGAATGCGCAGTTCGCCGCCGGTCAATTCGGCCAGGAACCCATGCCAGACAACCTGGCCTTTACCTACAGTGTTTCAACCCGCAGCCGGATGGTCCAGCCCAGCGAATTCGAAGACATCATCCTTCGCTCTAACGCTGAGGGGGGAGTCTTGCGACTCAAGGACGTGGCTCGTGTGGAGCTGGGTGCTCAGGACTATGCTTTCACCGCAACGGCCAATGGGGAACCGGCCGTGCCCATCGGGATCTATTTACAACCTGGTGCCAACGCCCTTGCAACAGCAGCCGCCGTCAGAGACAAAATGGAGGAGTTGGCGCAACGTTTTCCCGAGGGACTCAATTACGACGTCCCGTTCGACACCACCAAATTTGTAGAGGTTTCGATCAACGAAGTTATCAAGACCTTTGTTGAGGCCACTATGCTTGTCGTGCTGGTGGTTTTCCTGTTTCTCCAAAACATCCGTGCCACCATTATTCCAGTGCTGGCCATTCCTGTTTCGATTATCGGTACCTTTGCCGGCATGTATTTACTCGGCTTTTCGATCAACTTGCTGACCTTGTTCGGTCTGGTACTAGCCATTGGCATCGTGGTCGATGACGCCATCATTGTTATCGAGAACGTCGAACGTCACATGAGCGAAGAAGGATTGCCGCCCAGGGAGGCGGCTATCCAAGCCATGGAAGAAGTCTCCGGCCCGGTGATCGCCATTGTTTTCGTGCTCTCTTCGGTTTTCATCCCCGTTGCGTTTCTTGGTGGACTTACGGGGGAAATGTACAAGCAATTCGCAGTGACCATCGCAGTATCGGTAATACTTTCCGGTATTGTTGCGCTCACGCTGACGCCGGCATTGTGTGCGCTGCTGCTCAAGCCCACACATGGCGAACCTACCCTGCCTTTTCGCTGGTTCAATCGCGCCTTCACCGTCCTTACAGCAGGCTACGTTGGCGGTGTGCGCTTTATACTGCGTCGTATCGGACTGGGTTTGCTAGTGTTTACCGGCCTAATGGCTATCACATTCGATTTATTCGAACGCGTGCCCAGCAGTCTGGTACCTCCTGAAGATCAAGGCTATGTAGTCATGGTCTACCAGCTGCCGCCCGCAACGGCACTCAACCGTACCGAGCAAGTCACACGTCAGATGTCAGAAAAGCTTAGAGATGAGCCTACCGTTCACTCTACGGTGACTTTCGCCGGCTTTGATATTCTAAGTCGATCTCAAAAGTCTAATAGTGGCATGTCGTTTGTGCCGTTGAAAGATTGGTCTGAGCGTACCGAACCCGCGGAGGATGCCCGCCTGTTGGTAAGTCGATTTATGATGTTGGGTGGCGATATTCGCGAAGCGATGGTCTTTGCATTCAATCCACCGCCAATTACCGGCATCAGTACAACCGGCGGTTTCGAGGGTTATCTTCAGAGTCGTAGCGGCGAAAGCCTTGACGTGCTGTTTAGCACTGCCAGCCGACTAGTGGCCGAAGCGAACAAAAGACCCGAGTTGACACGCGTGCGCACTACCTTTTCCGTTAACACACCACAGTATTTCATCACCCTTGACCGGGAAAAGGCACGAGCACTGAAAGTGCCAATCGATCAAGTATTTGCAACTATGCAAAGCACCTTCGGTAGCCTTTACGTCAATGACTTTACCCTGTTTGGCCGTAACTACCGCGTCAATCTGCAATCGGAAGCTGATTTTAGACGCTCCCCCGAAGACTTGCGCCACGTTTTTGTCCAGTCTGAGAGCGGACATTTAGTGCCTTTGGATTCGCTTGTAACGGTGAAACGCATTATTGGCCCTGATATCGTGGAGCGTTTCAACATTTTTCCCGCGGCTAAAATCATGGGCGAACCGGCACCGGGTTACAGCTCCGGCCAGGCCCTTGCAGCGCTTGAGACTATCGCGGACGAGGTTCTCGGCGAAGATTATTCACTAGGCTGGGTCGGCTCGGCTTACCAGGAGAAGGTGGCTGCTGGTACTGCCGCTTTTGCATTTTTGTTCGGCATCGTCATGGTTTTTCTAATCCTGGCGGCGCAGTATGAAAGCTGG
>JAZBPA010000014.1:0-4245 GCA_036351435.1 Candidatus Competibacteraceae bacterium | reverse complement strand
TTTAATATGTGTTATAAATTATAAACTACAATTATAATTATTCATGGACGAATAACGGCAGACCGACTCCAACGAGGTAAAAGCAATGTCACTGGTGGATAACCTGCGCGCGGAAACGCGCCAACGCCGGGGCAAAGCTGTTATGTCAGGCACCCCTGGAAAAGAATCAGCGGACCCAACGACGATAAACAAGGACGAGCCTAGCGCAACCCAGCCACCGGTCGATGAGCGGGACGCGGTAAAGGAAGACCATAGCTCGTATTGCCAGTACTGGGTGGCCCGACTGCAGGCGATTCAAGCATTACCCGATGAGGATCGGAGAATCCAACTCGCCAAAGACATCGAATCGGCCCCGCCGGAATATCGGCCGCCAGCCGCCGATCAACAGTTATTGAAAGTGGCTGGTCAAGCCTTACCGGTCGAGCAGGTGACGGGTTGGTTACAGATGCGCGCGGCATTACCGGCCAATGCTGATGTACTGAATCCCGCCACCGCTGAACATTGGTTGCAGCATCTGGCGGCCCCCAATGCCACGATCAACGCTCAGGAATGGACCGCCCATTGTCAGCAGGTCGCCTCTGAAGCGGAATCCCTCGGCAAGAACCTAAACCCCACGGTGTTGCAAGCCATTCAAAGCCATCCGCAATGGGCGATGGGTTATCTGCGCTGTAGCGGTTCCAAGGCACGCTTGTTGGAAGCGATGCCGCAACACGATAACCCGCCTGATGAGTCAAAGACCCCAGCCGAAACGGCTCCCTTATCCCCGTTACCCGCTGTCCCGTCGGGAACACCGGCTTCGCCAAACGCACCCGTGTCACCTACCGGCTTGGCAATGGGCGATGTGATCGGGGCTGCGCTGGGCGGAACGATCCGGGCAGCCACAACAGCGGCGGCGACTGCTGTGGGCATGACCCACAATGCATTAAAGCAAACCCCGCAGCGGTGGCAGACCCGGCTAGCCGAAATCCAGGCCAAAAGCCATGAGCGCACGGCTAATCACGCTTTGGATGACCTCACCAAACAGGCTACCGCGCTGCACGAGCATCCGGGGCTGAGCACGTTTTGGCAACAGGTCGATCACCAAGCGGTGAGTGGTCAGACAACACGCGCGGGAGTATTCCAAGCGATGGCGAATGAAGCCGACCATCCACTCAAAGAACGATTGGCCACAACGATGAATGCCGATCCCATGCTGGCCAACGCGATTCACCAAGCCTACAACACCTTCGATCGGCTGAGCACCGCCTGGGAAAACTGCGCTGCGGCTTACCGAAAAGCGGGTAAGACCTGGGCACCGTCCACAGACCAGGTCCAGCGGCTGCAAGCTGCTAGCCGGGACACACCACCGATCAAAGATCACGCCGTGCTGGCTGAAATGGCGGAGCGACTGGTGAACACACTCAAACAGGTTTACCACGCTATCAAGCAAGGTCCGCGTGCTGCCGCGACCTCCCCCGCCTCGTCCCCAGGTCAGTAGCCTATGGACAACCCACGCGATCCTTACGACGAAATTTTCATCATCGCCGTTCTACTCCTAGCACCGTTTGTGCTCTGGTGGCTGTGCAGCGATGTCTTAGTCATGGGGATGTTCCGACTCAAGCTGGCGCAACTCTGGCTGGTTGAGGCCGTATGGGGAAGTGATACCGAGAGAGTCGAACTGGCCCGCGCCCTGCGTGGCGCACTGACCGCACCGGATCAGATAAGCTTTACCGCGTTCACTTTCGGCCTGGATGCGGTTGGTCGCTATCTGCGCTTGCCGGTATGCCTGGCGCTGTTGCTACTGAGTGGCTATCTACTGGCTTTCCATCCAGCGGAGCAGTTTCGCCGGCACTTCGATCTCCACCGCTTAGCGGAAACCCAAGGCGGGCATTGGCCGTTTGCGTTGCACGCGCTGCGCCGGGGCAATCTGGATCTGGCCTTGGGTGATCCACAGTGGGGTATGGCGTTATCCGCGCGAGAATTTGCTGAACGCTACGCATTGTTGGAGGACGCGCCGGAGCGTAATGAGACTCGGGGCGCGACGATCAATTTGCGTTCAGAACCTACGATCCGGGTGCTCGCCGAGCAGTTGGGTGAGCCGTGGGCACAGGCCCCACTTCACGCCCAAGCACTGGCCGGGATATTCGCGCTCCGGATCGCCAGTTTAACGGTAGATCGTGATAAGGACGCTGAACGGCTGAAACAAAACGCCTTTGCCGCGCTGCGCGACTTGGCACACGCGGCCGCACGGCATAAAGCCGGTGGCTATCTTCCGCCACCGAAGGCCTATCAGCATGTAATTCAGGAGACAAAAAACGCGCTCCATGACGCCGAGATTCTGACTAGCCAGCACGCCTACACGCAGACCGTGCTGCTGCGATTGTTATTTGAGGCTCGTCAAGGCGGGGGATTGCCACCGGCCTTGTTTACCTGGCTCAAAGGGGTAGACCGGTCATTGTGGTTTGCCCTGTCATCGCTGGGCCGGCGGGTTCCTTTCGTGGAGGCGCTGGGCGCGATGGCCCATTACCAAGTCGAATGCGCCTTCGGCGATGCCCTGCCGTCGCCCTGTGTAGACGCCGCCGTCGAAGCCCTGCAAGCTGAACTGCTGCGCACATCTCACCGACCATCAACGATTACCAACCCTTGAGGACGCCATCATGTGGACCATTCACCGTACTCGTTCACCACAACTCCGACTGGTTTCGGGGGCCATCGCCCGACGACAAGGTGATCAGGTGACCCTGTTCCCTCTGGTTCAGCAAACCGATCCAGTGGAACTTGGCTTGCTGGGTTTGCCGGAAGGCGGGTATGCCGTCACAGTGAAGAGCGGCGAGAAGCAACCCGAAGTCATCGCCAGCTATCCCAACCGCCGATTGGCACGACGGCAATTGGCGCACCTTGGCGTAAACTCGAATGCTTGGGGTTGGCTGGACTGGTTGGGTCGGGGTTCGCTGGCCGCTGTCATCCTATTTGTGGTCTGGTTCCTGTTCTTTTTGCCGGTTGATCCCGCCTATCTTGCAGCGAGCGTACCGAGTAGTTTAGATGCGATGCCGCCTGCACCGGGTGGGCCACCAGCCGGGATGCCTGCCGCCCCTGCGATTGCGCCACCGGCATTGTTCGATGATCCTGCGGTTATGACAACGCCGCGCACCGCGTCAAGGGCATCCGAACCGCCACTCTTTGATGAACGGTTGCCCACCACCTCTCAGCAATAATCGATGGCTAACGAACCCCTCCACGGCCTTGATCTGGACCTGGCGGCCAGTGCCCGGCAATTGCAACGGGATTACCGCACGCTGGGCCAGCGGTTTGCCGCTGCCTGGCGGCGGCCCCCGGTACTGGGTATCGTCTGTCTAGTGGCGGCGGGTATGGCCTGGTTTTATCCAGCACTGATCGATGTTGTGATTGTGGTGGGCCTAGTTGCGGGAGTGACCGCCTGGTGGCAACGCCCGGTATTGCCGCTGAAACTACCGGATCGGTATGCCGGACGCGATCCCCATGAGTTGATGCCGGGTACCGGCAAGCCATTACCCGCGCGTGGCCTGTTATTTCTTGGCAATGACCGTTTCGCGGGTGATGAGCTGTACCACAGCGATGCCGATGCCCGCACCCATTGCCTGGTATTGGGGGGCACCGGCTCCGGTAAAACCGAAGCGATGACCAGCCTGGCTGCGCAAACCTTACTGTGGGGTTCGGGGTTTACCTACGTGGACGGCAAGGGTGATGCCGCGCTGTGGACCAAAATCTTTGCCTTGGCTCGGGCGTGTGGCCGTGAGGATGACCTGTATGTCCTGAACTACATGACTGGGTCCACCGATGTCGATCCGGACGCACCTGGCGAGACACGGTTATCCAACACCTTCAACCCCTTCCTGCACGGCTCTGCCGACGCCATTACCCAGATGCTGGTGGCACAGATGGCCGAAGCCGGCGGTGATTCCGGTCCCTGGAAAGACAAGGCGATTGGCTTGCTGACGGCTTATGTGCGAGCCTTGGTCGCGATGCGCGATCGGGGCATGGATGAGCAGGGTCGGCCTTTTGTGCTGGAAGTCGGGGCATTGCGACACTACATCACGCTCGACAATCTCATTCACCTGTACTTGTGCGCCCGAGAGCGCGTGAACGGACTCGCTATTCCAACAAACGCTTTGGACGCATTGCAGAGCTACCTGGTTTCGGTTCCCGGTTTCCAGGACCCGGCCACACTCATGCAACAACATAAAATAACCCTGAGCGCGGAGGCGATCCAGGCCCGCGCTTATCCAG
>JAZBPA010000013.1:0-4368 GCA_036351435.1 Candidatus Competibacteraceae bacterium | reverse complement strand
GTTGGATAGGCACAAAATGGCGACTGTAATGGGTCATTTGATCCACTTCCATCAACAGCTGCTCGATGCGGATGGTTGGCATATGGGCGTCGATGACTTTTTGTAGCTGAGAGACTTTATCCGGTACATCCAGCTTGTCGTCGCGCTTCAATTTTAATCGGCCATTATGTATTTCGGCAAAGTTATCCAGACCAAAACGCTTTTGGGCTTCGGATACGGCTTCGTGGAACTGAGAAGAGATGGCCGAGCGGATTTGGTGCGGGAATGGTTGTTGGAGTTCGGTATAGACCGTGTGTCGGGTTTCATCCCAGTTCGGTTCGTTGAGTGTGAGATCCCAGAAGGACACGTGCTGCTTGCTCTGCGGCAAATACAGGTCTCCGGAACGCAAAGCGTCTTTCATCGCCAATGCCAACCCCATTTCCCACACATTGCGATTGATATTCCCGGATGAATCCTTCAAGCTGCGCCGTAATTCGCGTGGAATAAACGCAATCGGTGCATTCTCGGGCAGCCTCTTTATTTCGCCGGCGTCCAACTGACGAACCAGTCGAATGGCCCGCAATAAGGCGCCCGATCCTTTCGCAACGTCAAAAGGCAACCGGATAAAATCAGCAAAATACTTACGCAAGCTGGGATAACGGGTCAGCAATAAATCGCAGTACCCACGTTCTTCCAGTCGTTTAAAGATATACAAATCGTCAATGGATGCACGCAACTGCTTTTCGTCGATGCGTTGCCATAAATCTTGCTTATAGAGCGGTTGTTCATCCGGCCATTCCAACAGTACATGAGTCGTATCGAGTACCGCGTCGATCGCTTTCTTTTGCCGTTTACGAAATTCTTTGTGCTTTTTGTCGTGGCTGTTTTTGGTCTGCCGGCACAGTTCCGTCATGTACTGATCGTGCATTTTGACCAAGTGATCCAGCAACAGTTTGCGCGACTCCAATAGAAAACACACCATCAAGGCATAGCGTTTATGATCCTTGAACCGCTTCATATCGTGGGCGCTGTAGCGTTTGGTCAAACGGTACAAATAGTGAAGAAAAGCATTATCAATGATCTTTTCTTCGAACGCGTTAATCCCGGTGGCCACTAGATTTTCGTAACGTTCCAAATAGCGTTTCAGCGATGAGATTTTGGCGCCCGGCGGATATTCCTTCAATTGGTTGAAATAGGTCCGTTGATTGCCGCCGGCGGTTTGCAACAGATCATCGATCGCGGCGCGCAGTTCCGGCGACATCTGTTCGAAGACCTGCTCATAGAGCTGGGCATGGACCTGATTACAAACACGAATAATCTGCCGCTCTATCGTGGTGGGGCCAGGCAGTACAATGCGTTTCAGCAACAGATGCCGTTCCGCCCGGTGAAAGAGTTCGTCCGGCAACAGTCCCTGACGGGCATGCTCTTCGATCCAGCGATCAAGCGCCGCTTCGGCCTTCTCGTCGAACCGCTTAAAACCCAAATATTGAAGGATATTATTCCGGTGCTCGAGTAAGGTGGCCTCCCGCTCGGGTACTGCCACCGTCAACGTGGGCGGCAATTCCAACTGATTGCTCAGGTAGCTGATGACCCTGGGCGAGAGGTCATTGAGCTGGTTCAGAAACCGACCATACAGGCGCATGGCGCAAAGTTGAATGGCGAGACCTAAGCGATACTGTTTGCGGTACCGGTTGACCATTTGGCCATCCCGGCGGCTCAGCGTCCAGTCACGTACCATCTCTTCATCGGAAAATCGCTGGGGTAATGTTAAAGGTTGATAGCGCTGCTGATTCGTCAGGAACTGCTCATTGGCTGTCATGGTCGCCTTCCTCGGGTTTGGGTACGCCAACAGCTCCTATGGCGTTGTTTTTATTGTTTTTTCTTTTGGCGGATGCAAAAATGGGTATCTCTACAAAAGCGGGGCCAGATTCCCACAAAACCCTGTTACCCGCTGAGTCATTGAGAATTTGCTCTTCGTTTTTCTGAGAATATAGCTTTTAACTCTTCATTCAGAACTATATCAATAAAAACAGGCAATTAGGCTATATCGCGGGAAATCTGGCCCCGCTTCTGTAGAGAGACCTCGAGATAGGCTTCCTTTGAACTGGGTGGCAACCGCATCGCTGTAATAGGTTGCAATGATATACTGAACATCGCTGCTGACCTCGTCGAATGAGAAGTTGAAGAACTGCTGTTTGGCCTTGAAATAACCCAATTGAAGAATAAAGTGGATGCGGGTCCGGGTATTGCGAAACTGCTCAAGTGCGGCGAGTTCTGCCGGGCTTAATGAAAAATACAGGCACTGTTCATGGGCATTGAATTCAGGGCGAGCATATAGCTCTTCGACTTCCGTGCTGGATAACAGCTGAATATGTTTGATGTTTTCCATAGCGAGTGCCGATTCAATGCAGCCCGATCGTCAGCCACATTTAAATTCCATTCATTTATTGTTGAGGCTTGTGGTTGTTGATTAAGTTCAAAGGGTGAACCAATTACATCCCAGGGACGATTAATAGTCACCACCCAGGGCACGAAAAAGACTAATGGCCGCTAGCAATCGATCACGCTTGATTTCGACAAGGGCTAGCTCCGCGTTAAAAAGGTTTCTCTCGGCATCCAGCACTTCCAAGTAGCTTGAGTATCCCCCTTCGAAGCGTTCGCGCGCCAAATGAGTCGATTTTTTTAGCGCAGTGACTTGAATATGTTTTGATTGTAAACGCTCGTCGGTGCGTTGGACTTGTTCTAACGCATCCCAAACTTCTCGAAAGGCATTTTGAACAACGCGCCCATAGGATAGATAGGCCTGACGTTGTCGTGACTCGGCTTGTGCGATAAGTGCCTCGGTGCGACCGAAATCCACCAGTGGCGAAAGCAAGGAACCTCCTAACTGCCAATTTGCGGCATTACTGGAAAACAAATCACCTACTTGGGCGCTTTGTAAACCGATAAGCCCCGCAAATGAAATGGTCGGCAAATAGGCAGAACGGGCGACACCGATCTCGGCATTAGCCGCTTTTAAGAGTTGTTCAGCGGCTTTTATATCTGGCCTCCTCACAATCAACGCCGCAGGTGTCCCTGCAGGAAATGTTGCAGGTGCCTCGAGAGATTCGATTGAACTGTAAGTTGTAAGCGAATCTTGCTTCATTGCGTGAGGTGGTTTTCCTAATAGAACAGCAATTGCATGGATCTGAATGGTTTGTCGAAGACGTAAAGCGGGCAACTCTGCCTGTGCCGCCGCCAGCTCCGCTTCCGCCTGCCGCAGTGCCAACTCATCAATATCGCCACCTTGAAAGCGGGCCCGTTGCAACTGAACTGATTCACGTCGCGTGGCTATGGTGTTTTCGGCTATATCTATCTGATGATTCAGCGCGAGTAAATTGATATAGCCGGTCGCCACCTCTGAGATAATAGCCAGGCGCACCGTCTCGTGATTAGCAGCGCTGGCCAGCAGCCTATATTGTGCAGCCTCGCTGGCATTTGCCTGTCGTCCCCAAATATCAAACTCATAGGTCAGTAGACCGCCAACTCGAAAGTCTGTAAAGGGTTTAGCCTGATTGGGCCCAAAACCCGCTGCTTCTTCGCTCGGCCCTTGACGAGTGCCGCTGCCTTCGATACTCAGCATTGGGTAACGTTCCGCTTCTTGACCCAAGAGAAACGCGCGAGCCTCGGTGACGCGAGCAGCTGCGATCTGAAGGTCGAGGTTAGCGTCAAGGGATTCTTGCACCAACTTCGCGAGAGCCGGATCGCCAAACCTCTGCCACCATTGTTCGGCTCGAGTTTCGTGATCATCCAGCCTGGGATCGTTCCACTGTTCAGGCAGCGGTACCTGCGGTTGTTCATATTCGGGCGCGAACGAACAACCGCCGATCAGCAAGCCGGTTATTGTCAGCAAAATGAGTCTACTCATCGGAGGGTTCCTTGTATGGTGTTGTTGCGGAGAGTGATTTTTCACGCCGACGATCAGTGAATTGACCAATCATGCAAAGAAACAGCGGAATGAAGAATGTCGCAATGAACGTGGCTGCCAGCATGCCACCGATAACGCCTGTACCGATGGCATGGCGGCTGGCCGAACCTGCCCCGGAACTGATGGCCAGAGGGACGGCCCCAAGCGTAAAGGCAAGAGAGGTCATAACGATCGGACGAAACCGCAGGCGCGCCGCTGCAATCGCCGCATCAACAAGGGATAACCCCTCGCGCCGATGGAGCATGGCAAATTCAACGATCAGAATCGCGTTTTTGGCGGATAGACCGATTAGCGTAATAAGACCTATCTGGAAATAGAGATCATTGTCCAATCCTCGCAACCAGGTTGCTAAGATAGCGCCGAATACAGCAAATGGAACTGCGGTGACGACCACCAGAGGTAACGACCAGCGTTCATACTGC
>JAZBPA010000012.1:0-24649 GCA_036351435.1 Candidatus Competibacteraceae bacterium | reverse complement strand
TGTCGGCAATATGGGCAGTGCCGGGCACGCTGGTCACGGCCGTTTGATTCTGTTTCATGCAGCTTGGTCCATGTCTTGAAGTCGTGGACCA
Source organism: Candidatus Competibacteraceae bacterium (assembly GCA_036351435.1). GTDB lineage: Bacteria > Pseudomonadota > Gammaproteobacteria > Competibacterales > Competibacteraceae > JAAUQA01. The sequence goes on along the minus strand of JAZBPA010000012.1, from coordinate 24,558 downwards.
AACTATATCATACAATGGTATAAAATCCCTGGGAAATCGCCTTAGTTCAGGCGTCTCTTAACGTGAACGGGCGGTTGTCCAATTTCAACTGAAGCAATACACAACTAGGTTGACGGTAAGCTCGATCTGAGCCATGGGTGTAGAGTATTGCGCGGTATTATGGATACATAATTGTTTAGCGTTGATTCCAGCGATTAAATCTGAGTGACTAGCAGATACATTATGCCACCAATGATCAAGCCCAATATCAGCGCACGCCATAGGCTAGGGAAAATGACTATCTCTGCAGGAGTGTTCGGGACATCCTTGTTACCGATAACCATCGGCGTGATTAAATTCTCGCGTTTGTACAGCAAATAATAGAGCACTGCCAATACGTGCAGCCCGATCAATATGAACAACAGATCGATATTGGTTGCGTGGATGCCGGTCAGCCAGTCACTGATATCCTTGCTAACCAGTTTTGCCAGCGGACCTTCAATAAAAATATCGTCATTCGCAAACAGACCGGTTCCTGCTTGAACTAGCAATGCCAGTAGCAATCCCACTACCATCAAACCGCCCAGCGGATTATGGCCCAAAGTATAAGAGGGAGTTCTTTTAAAAAGCGTTTTGGCGTATTTCGAAATTGAGCGAGGACCGTGTACGAAATGAGAAAAGCGGGCATAGGTGCTACCGACAATACCCCACAGCAACCGAAACAACACCAAACCTAACAGGGTGTAGCCGGAATACATATGGTAGACCATCGCATTCCCGCCGGTTCGGCCGGAAACCACCGAAACCACCACCAAAACCACTATGGCCCAATGAAATAATCTGACTGGCCAATCCCACACCGGAACGGAATGCATCCGCTCAACGTCCGAATCATTAAGTTCTGCTTCGCTCATAGCGTTACACCCTTCATCTCATCAACATTGAACCGTTATGATAACTAGTCATCCGACATGTTATATAAATAAAACAACCAACCTACAGGATGAGGTCGCTAATGCCTGCTGAAGCAGTCTCACGTATCGCCAGAATGACCCCAGAACAGGCTTGGCAGGTTATTTTGCTGACCCGCCACCTGTGCAAAACCCAAGATCAGTATTCCGGAAGGGCTGTTGGGTTGGACACTCAAGGCATCCCGGCTCAGGTGCTAACTGAAGAGGCGGTGCTTGTTTATGAGCAGCAGACATGGCGACTATGTGATGCGCTGAATCCTACCTTGCAAGCCCTGTTTGAACTGTATTTGCCTCAGCTAAACGTTACCAGTCAGCAACCCTATACCATCGGTCATTTGGGTCAAAGTCTGGATGGGCATATAGCCACTGAAAGTGGCCAATCCGGCCAACTCAACGGACCCGAAAATATCCTTCACTTGCATCGGTTACGTGCGTTGTGCGATGTCATCATAGTTGGAGCAGGTACAGTAGCTGCGGATAATCCTCAATTAACCACCCGGCTAGTACCAGGCGACAACCCGGTGCGCGTGGTGATTGATCCGGCGCTCCGATTACGTGATGATTATCGGATATTTACCGATGGAGTAGCAGAGACTCTGGTTGTGTGCGCCGAGGATAGCGTAACGTCACGAACAACTCACGGGCAAGCTACCGTAGTTAAAGTGCCGACTTGTGGTCGGCGATTGGAGCTATCGTCAGTTTTGGCTGCGTTGCGTGATCGGGGCCTACACCTGCTCTTTGTGGAGGGTGGAGGCGTTACCGTATCTGATTTTCTCCAGGCCGGACTGCTGGACTGCTTACAAATCACAGTGGCTCCGTTAGTGATTGGCTCAGGACGGCCCGGAATCCGTTTGCCCAGCGTGACCACATTATCCGATGGCATTCGCCCACACGTTCGGGTATTTCGTATGGGTCAAGATATGCTGTTTGATTGTGATCTGAGCGCTGCAGCGGCGCTCCCTCCTGCAGCTGGCTTGGCAAGAATCCTGTAAAAAATGCGCTCAGAAGTTGGGCGCGACACCGCCATAGGCGACGCCAGCGAGTTGGGCCATATCTGACTTGAACGTAGTCAGGTCATCAATGGTGAATTCATTGAGATGACGATGGCCAGCAGCGCGGGCTAACACGGTCATCAATTCCACTGAGGCTGAAAAAAATCGCGCCAAGCGCTCGGCGGCACTATCGACGGGTAGACGATTGCGTAGATGCGGTTTTTGGGTGGCGATACCGACCGGGCAATTGTTGGTATGGCAAGCGCGCATCCCTAAACAGCCGATAGCTTGAATGGCCGCATTCGACACTGCGATGCCATCGGCACCCAAGGCCAGCGCTTTGGCAAAGTCGGCGGGGTGGCGCAAACCACCGGTAATGATCAGCGTTATACCATCGGCAGCGGAGCGGTCGAGATGACGGCGGGCACGTGCTAAGGCCGGGATGGTCGGCACCGAGATGTTATCGCGAAAGATCAGTGGCGCTGCACCGGTGCCACCGCCGCGACCATCCAAGATGATGTAATCGACCCCAACTTCGAGTGCGGCATCGATGTCTTTTTCAATGTGCTGTGCCGATAGTTTGAACCCGACCGGAATGCCGCCGGTATTTTCGCGGACTTCGGCGGCAAAATCACGAAACTGGCTGAGTGAAGTCCATTCGGGGAAGCGGGATGGCGAAATGGCGGGCTGGCCTTCCGGCAACTCCCGCACCTCGGCAATCTTACCTTTTACTTTGACGCCCGGTAGATGACCGCCGGTGCCGGTTTTCGCGCCTTGTCCGCCCTTGAAGTGAAACGCCTGGGTTTTTTGCACTTTGTCCCAGGAAAAGCCGAAGCGGGCTGAAGCCAGTTCATAAAAGTAGCGGGAATTGGCTGCTTGTTCTTCAGGCAACATGCCGCCTTCGCCTGAACAAATACCGGTGCCGGCAAGTTCCGCGCCTTTGGCGAGCGCCGTCTTGGCCTCTTCTGACAAGGCGCCGAAGCTCATGTCGGATACAAATAACGGTATCTCTAGGCGCAGCGGTTTTTTCGCTTTCGGTCCAATGACGAGTTCGGTACCGACCGGCTCGTCATCCAACAGCGGGAGCTTATGCAGCTGGCCTACGACGAACTGCAGATCATCCCATTGCGGCAGGCTACTGCGCGGTACGCCCATAGCGGCAGACGGACCGTGATGCCCTAATTTGCTCAAGCCTTCATCGGCTAGTTTGCGGATGAACTTAACGTGCGGTTCATCCACGGTGCCGGTAGGATCTTGATACGCACCCTGATAGGCATCGCGATTATAGGGTTGTGGATGTTGTTTCGCCCAGGCGGCAATTTCGTCTTCATCGACGAGAACTTGACCGGCTTCGATCCAAGCGTTGAACTTCGGCAGCGTTTCCAAGTTGTTGTATTCGCTTACCCCGGTATCAAGCCGGTAATCCCAAGCATGCACACCGCAAATGAGGTTGTTCCCGTCGACATGGCCATCCGCCATCAAGGCGCCACGGTGGGCACAGCGACCGTACAAAACGCTGACCGTATCGTCAAAGCGAACAATGACTAGATCGACATCGACAACCAATGCGTGCAGCGGGGCTCGATCCTCAAGGGTATTCCAGTTAGCGATTACAATCTTTTTCATATGTTTCCAATCCTATTTGTTTGAAAGATGACCTTCGCGCAAAGGTAATTCGGTAGTAGGTTGGTTTTCTTCGCACTCGCCCAGGCGAGCAGCCAGTCGACCGTAAGCGTTGGCCAGCGGTGCGGCACTTGCCCCATGTAACAGCGCACTCAATGGCACGGTAATGACGGTGATGGCGAGCAGCTCGTGGCGATGTGGCACCGCGGATTCTTCAAGAATCAGCAACACAAACAAGATTGAGGCGAGTCCGCGTGGACCAAACCACCCCAAAAAAAGTTGTGTGGGTAATCGCACATCACTGCCGATCAGGGAGATAGCAATCGGGATCATCCGAATAACGGTCAGGCTCAAGATCGCATACAGCACAATAATTGGGCTGATGTGTGGAATAGCTTCGGGCAGTAACACCGCTCCAAATACCAAAAACGTGATCAGCATTAATAGTGTCCCTTCTGTTTCCATAAACTCGAACAAAAAGGTGCAAGGGTGACGAATGGTGTTGCCGAACACCATGCCGCCGATAAATGCCGCAATGAATCCGTTACCACCGATCAGTTCGGCGGTGACGTACAAGAAAACCGCTAAGGCTAATATACCGATACCTTGATACGCGTCGTTTGCCCAGGCCCGATCGGCGGCAATATCCAGCAGCCGAGCACCCAAGTAGCCTACGACAAGTCCAATCAGCGGCCCCAGGGTCACTTGCATCAGGCCAAAATGCAGCCAATCGCTTGGCTCAACGGACTCGTGCGTGGCACCGGCTAATGTTGCGAGTAATAAAACTGCGGGTAATGCAATACCGTCGTTCAAGCCACTTTCGACGTTGATCGCCTGACGAATTCGGATCGGTACAGCGGGTGCCGAAACTACTGATTGACCCAGTGCTGCATCGGTTGGGGCGAGCAGTGCGGCGAGCAGAGCCGCTTCCCAGATCGTGATCTGGGGAAAGAGCAAAGCAGCAGTTAGGGTTCCTGCGACAATGATCAGTGGTAACCCCATACCCAGCATGCGTACCGGCAAGTTGTGATCCCGTTTCACGCGACTCAGATCAATGCGTGCTGCGTCGGAGAACAGCACCAGAATCAACGTGCACTCGGCGATGAGGTGAATCGCTGAATGTTCAGCGGCTATGTCAGCGATGCCGAGACCACCGTCACCGATGACAAATCCAAACGCGATGAACACCATTGGTGCGGTAATGATGGTGTCTGTAAACCGATCAGAAACCAGTGCATACAGCAACAAGCCACCAGAGATGATGGCGAGTGTTAACAGATCCAATGACTACTCCCGATTGCTCAGTGGCTGCGTAAAGCATTCGCTATAAAGATAGAGGTTGGGTGAAAGTCTGCCGAACTGTTGCAATTCATAGTTTGCACCACGCTCTTAGGTGCCTCAGGCTGAGGCAATCTCACGCATTCGGCTGATGGGCAATCATAACGCCGCAGTAACGGGCACTCAGCTTGCTGCGCGTCCCAGCGAGCGAACGCAAGCGGCTTGACCTCCATTATAAGGGTGACTACACTTGTTATTACTTAAGTTATAACGTGATTGGGATTGTAGCCATGCTTAAAGTGAAAGTGACCGCCATCGGCAATTCGATGGGTATTCTGCTGCCGAAAGAAGCACTTACTAAACTTCGAGTTGACAAAGGCGATGTTCTTTATTTGGTTGATACTCCAGAAGGATTGACGCTCACCCCATACCAGCAGGACTTCGAAACTCAGATGGGTGTAGCCGAGAAAGTGATGAAAAAGTACCGCAACGCGCTCCATGAACTCGCGAAATGAAAGAGCCCGTTTGGGTATTGCCGGAAGCTGTGCATTCCATTCACCAAATGCTCCTCGCAGAGCACGGTGGGTTACCAGGCGTTCGTGATCAAACACTCCTTGATTCTGCATTAGCTCGTCCTCAGCAGAAGGCTGCCTACGCGGACGATATTTCCATTTTCGAATTGGCGGCTTCATATAGTTTTGGTTTAGCTCGAAACCATCCTTTCCTTGACGGTAATAAACGAATTGCACTAACAGTTGCGGCGGTATTTCTTGAACTGAATAGTTTTTCACTCAATGCGACTGAGGCAGAAGCCGTCCTGATGTATCAACAACTTGCGGCTGGAACGATCAACGAGCAGGAGCTGGCAAACTGGATGCGCGATTCATCCATTCCAAACGTTTAATGCCAACTTATAACCGGCCCTGCGATGCGGAGCGGTTTTAGAGATAAAGAATAAAGGGTGGCTCTAGCAGAATTCCTGTGTAGACCGCAATATATTGACACTGTTGGCGAATTCATTCGTTCTTAGTCATGCTGAAACAGCTGATGGCCTGAGCGCGGCAAAGCGCGAACAGCGGGTTGAGGCGACGGGTAGAGAGTGTAGACATACCTTGTTTTTACTCAGCACTCGCGCGCCCAGCGGTGAGCCTGTCAACGTCATTACCACACATACCCCCACAACCGCCTTGGCGGAGTATAAAAAAAGCTGGGAAAGGGAATGTCTGTTTGCGGCGATGAAACGGCACGGGTTCAATCTGGAAGTGACCTACATCACCGACCCCGAACGCCTCTCCCGGCTGGTCGCCGTACTCACCTTGGCTTTGTGCTGGTGTTACTTAGAACCAACCAGAACCGTCTTTTGTGCCGTACTAAGGCTAATCCTATAAAAACCGGTCATCGGACCGCTGAGTTGAGATGTTGTTGCCGGACTTTTCGAGCCATCCAGTCTGTACCTCTTGTTGGGCATCGAACGCTGGCACATAAGGCTTGATGTCTAACAGCGGGGTATTGTCGAGGATATCAACGTTTTGGATGTGTAAAACGCCATTCTCGATCCTATCTAGTTTAACGACAGACATCCCAATAGGGTTCGGGCGCTTGGGGGCGCGAGTGGAAAACAAGCCCCGACTTTTGGTGTCCATGAAGGGCACCACATGGAGGTCGTAGGAATGGCTGAGGTGGAAATGGTATAGCAAAATAACATGCGAGAAGCCGTCCAAATCCTCTAACCCTGAATGATAATCCTTAAACACCTCAACCGTGCCTTTCACCCCGCTGGCGCTGGCCGGCTGAATCGGCATGTTTCCCGGTTCCGTAAACGGGGAACGAATGACCCCGATCGGTACCGATACAATTTTAATAGGCATGCCCGGGTTACCGGTCTGCATAGATGTACACATAAACTTAAACCCTCAAATTATTGACTTAGAAACTATTATGCATGTTTCGCACCATAGCTTTCGCGCTGCAACATGGATAAGGATTTTATCCAGAAGTCGGTCAGAAAACGCCTGCTGTGATTATCCGTGCGGAGCTAACCACAAGAAATCGTTCACTTTCGTTGCCTAAACCGGAGTATAAGAACGCACTCAATACGTGTGGTTCAAAACAGCTAATCGACAGGCTGTTATTGTAATATCGATCTATTACCGTTCGGTTATTGGCGATCAAGCCCGGTTATGTCGCATTTTGCACCTTTTGGACCCACAGCTGGATCCGTAACAGCGCGTCGGCGGGGATTAGATTAGGAACACCTACTTCACGATAGGCCAGATGGGAGCTCACCAAGATTTCACGATAACCGCCGGGTTGCATGCCGTATAGAGATCGCTCAATCCCTGCTATGCAATGACGTTTGCCCAGTGTCACTACATGGTCGATGAGCTCAATGCCTTGGACATTTCGAGTGTTGATGCGCGATCCGTAAGCGGCAATCGATTGATAGTCGCTGGTCACCTCATCTCCCCTGCGCAGAAAACAACGAGCATTGAAGGTTACCATGGCACCTTTCTCAGCCGCTGGTCCTGCCCCCGGACTATCTGCAAGCAGTTCGATACCTTTGTCGATTCGCTTAACCATTGACGTTATTGGAGACTAAACAATTGTGAGCTTCACCGCGCAACTATGCGGCTACAATTCTTGACACTGGTGCACAGCTTGTCGCCATGTGTGTGATAAAGTCCCGTTAAACAAATTCGTATCCACCCAAAGAGAGATGTTGTGAATGACCGTTGATACTGCAAACACGCCTTATCCACATCTGTTGGCACCGCTTGATCTCGGTTTTACTATCTTGAAAAACCGTACTCTGATGGGTTCCATGCACACCAACTTGGAAGAAATGCCGCAGGGATTTGAACGCATGGCCGCATTCTATGCTGAACGTGCACGCGGTGGTGTCGGTCTTATTGTCACCGGCGGTATAGCCCCTAACCCGGAATCAGCAGTATTCGAAGACGCCGCCATGATGGCCAATGACCAAGATGTCGCTAACCACCGCATCATCACCCAGGCAGTTCATGAGGCGGACGGTAAGATTTGTCTGCAGATACTTCATGCCGGGCGTTACGCAGCTCACCCGCAGTTGGTCGCTCCTTCCGCGATTCAATCGCCTATCACTCGCTTCAAGCCGCACGAACTGACAGACGCAGAAGTCCAACAACAAATAGAAGATTATGCCCAATGCGCGGTACTGGCCCGCGAAGCCGGTTATGACGGCGTGGAGATTATGGGCTCGGAAGGCTACTTCATCAATCAGTTTATCGCCACCCATACCAACCAGCGCACTGACCGCTGGGGCGGTTCTTATGAAAACCGGATTCGGTTTCCGATTTCAGTCGTTGAGCGAGTGCGCGAACGGGTCGGTAAGGATTTCATCCTCATCTACCGTTTATCCATGCTGGACCTAGTGAAAGACGGTAGCACATTTGAAGAAATCGTCACTTTGGGCAAGGCAATCGAACAAGCCGGCGCTACGATTATCAACACTGGCATCGGCTGGCACGAAGCACCGATTCCCACGATTGCCACTTCAGTGCCACGCGCTGCGTTCACCTGGGTAACGGCCAAAGTCAAAAAAGCGCTCAGTGTGCCAGTTATCACCTCCAATCGGATCAATATGCCACAAGTCGCCGAAACCGTATTGGCACGTGGCGATGCCGACATGGTATCGATGGCTCGCCCCTTCCTCGCCGACCCGGAATTTGTCAACAAAGCGGCCGAGGGGCGCACCGATGAAATCAATACCTGCATCGGCTGTAATCAAGCGTGTCTTGATCACGTTTTCGTAGGCAAATTGACGAGTTGTCTGGTCAACCCCCGGGCCTGCTACGAAACGGAACTCAACTATTTACCGACCAACCAACCGAAGAAACTGGCCGTGGTGGGCGCCGGACCGGCGGGGTTGGCCTTCGCAACCACAGCAGCGCTGCGGGGTCATCAAGTGACCTTATTCGAGTCAGCCAGCGAGATCGGTGGTCAGTTCAATATCGCCAAGCGGATTCCCGGCAAGGAAGAGTTTTATGAAACCTTACGGTATTTCAAACGGCAAATTGAATTGACGGGCGTCATGCTCAAGTTGAATACCCGTGCCAGCGCAGCCGAGCTGAATCAGGGCGATTATGATGAGGTCATCATCGCCGCCGGCATCAAACCTCGGCTGCCCAGTATTGAGGGAATCGACCACGAAAAGGTCATCCGCTATCTGGATGTGTTCAACGGCGCGCCGGTCGGTAACAAGGTGGCTATTATTGGGGCCGGCGGGATTGGCTTCGACGTGGCGGAATTCATCACTCATGCCGGGGAATCGCCTAGTCAAAACATTCCCATGTTCATGGCGGAATGGGGTATCGATATGGCGTTACAGAACCGCAGCGGTTTGGCGGAACAGCTTCAACCCGTCCACAAGGCCGACCGGGAGGTTTGGCTGTTGCAGCGAAAGGTTTCCAAGGTCGGGGCTGGGTTAGGTAAAACCACAGGGTGGGTTCACCGGGCCACCTTGGAGAAAAAAGGTATCCACATGGTGCCGGGTTGCGAGTATCAAAAGATCGACGATGCCGGCATACACCTGACGGTGCAAGGCGAACCCCAAGTGTTGGACGTGGATACGGTGATTATCTGTGCTGGCCAGGAACCGCTGCGAGAGTTGGTCGACGGTGTTACTGGCAAACCGGTTCATTTGATTGGCGGAGCTGACCTGGCGGTGGAGTTGGATGCCAAGCGGGCTATTGATCAAGGCTGCCGATTAGCCGCTGAGATTTAGAGTCCAGCTAACAACGTGAGCACCCCCATAGCTGTCGGTGATTCAGCACGCGCTGAGATTCTCAGACGACTGCGTGCGGCTGAATCTGAACATGGCATGCGTATCGTCTATGCCTGTGAATCAGGTAGCCGCGCTTGGGGTTTCGCCTCGCCCGATTCGGACTATGACGTCCGGTTCCTCTATGTGCGTGACGTCAATTGGTATTTGTCCTTTGATATCGAGCAACGGCGCGATGTGATCGAATATCCGATCACGGATGAAATCGACTGCAGCGGCTGGGATATTCGCAAAGCGCTGTATTTGCTCACCCGCACTAATGGCACTCTTTTGGAATGGCTTAATAGCCCCATCCGCTATATTGAGCAGGGTCAGTTTGCGGAGACGCTCAGAAACATTGCTCCCCAGTACGCCAATTCCATCGCACTTTGCTATCACTACAGCCACATGGCGCGGGGCAACGCTCGCGAGTATTTATTCAAGGATAAGGTCAGACTCAAAAAGTACTTCTATGTGCTGCGGCCTTTACTGGCAATCCGCTATATTGAGCAGGGTTACGGCGTTCCTCCCGTCGAGTTCGAACGTCTAGTCGAAGCTGTGGCTCCGCCGGAAATTCGCCCAGGAATTGCGGCGCTATTGGCAGCAAAACGTCAAACCTCTGAACTTGGACTCGGTGACCCAATCCCTGAAATTGGTGAATTCATCAAAGCTGAACTTGACCGGCAGAATCCCCAATTCTCCGGTCAGGGCCGACCGGATGTAATCGCCAAAGCTGAACTTTTCGACAAACTCAATGAAGCTTTTCGGTTAGCCGTGCTGGGATGATGCGGAGCTTGGCTTAGGAACAAAGACAGCGATACATCAGGACTCCAGCTAACGCTGTGCCGAAATGGAAGGCACCCAATTATTTAGGAGATCGTTCATGCCTTGGTCCCTACCACTGGCGGAACCCCTAGGTTCCGCAGCCGGTCTGGTAGCCGGTGAATTGGCGCACCACTTCGCGCATCGTATTGCTCTACGCCTGAATTTAAACGAATCCCAGGCCAAGTTTGTCGGCACTGCCGCAGCCCACTTTACGGTTGCCACCGCGGTCAAAGGGGTTACGAACGTCGCTTTAGGTGATCCGATTGGTTTAGGTATCAATCCGTTTACCAGCTTTACCACCGCCCTGGTCCATGGTGCAGTGCGGGTCGGCGTCGACGAACTGAAGTTGTCCAAACAAGACGAACAAATGCTCGTTCGGTGATGTCCTTGACTACTATTCCTATTTCCCGATTTTTTTCCGTAAAGTTATCAACCACACCCTGTTAAAAAAGCGGATCGGTCAATGAATCTTCACGAGTTCAGCTCCTATTATCTGCCCCTCATGGTCACAGCCGGAGACTACGCCCTACAAATCCAGAGCCGTATCGAAAACCGCAATAAAGCGGGCGAAAACGCCTTCTCTCAAGCACTGACCGATGCCGATTTGAGCGTGCAGAACTTCATTGAGATCGCCACGCTGGCCCGCTTCCCCGAGATCGCGTTTTACGGGGAGGAAGAAGAACAATCGTTGAATGCCAAATACTTTGTCGGTGACGCAGACTACAAGCTGTTTCTGGACCCCATCAACGGCACGCGGTTTTACCAAGATCAGCTGCCCCTATTCGACATCATTATCAGCCTGAACTATCGCGGGGAATATGCTGCCGGAATCTCTTATGTGCCCGGTACGGAAACCTTCTATCTAGGCTTCAAAGATGACGGAGCATATACGGTTTCCAAACAAGAGGTCATGCAAGGCGTTGCTTATCGTCCTTTGCAGGTGCCGGTCGGCGGTGGGACCCTGGTTACGCTCAATTGCCCACAACTCAAACAGGCATTAGGCAACGATTTCAATGTCTTGGATGCTGTACAGGATTACGATCCTGCTTGCTGTGAAATCGCCACATTCAGCGTATTCACTGGAGCTATTGGCGGTTTTCTCGGATATAACTGTAGCTACCTCGACAGCGGCGTGATTGCCTTTATTGCTTCGCTAGCTGGAGCGATTGTGACCGACTTTGCTGGCAATCCCGTCACTGCTTTCAGCCAGGTAAGCCTCGGCCGCATTCCCCAGCTTGTGGTTACCCGCGATCCAGAATTGCACTCGCAAGTGCTCGAACGAATTGCAGATTGTGCCGAATTGCGCAACCCGCCGATGCGCTGAATCGATTTGCTAGCTCTTTTCTCTTTCTAACTTTCCCTTAATGCTTCGAGAGATCGGTGCGTTGCGGCGAGTCAACGAATGAGAGTAGCGAAGTCATGTCCAGCGCTAGCGTTTGTGCAGACTTTGCTGGAGCATGTCCAGTGCCTGCTTTACCTGAGATTCATGACGGGCAGTCCAGGCATCCACATCCCCCTTGGGTAAAGTCAGAATAAGCACATATTTTGTGCCTCGGGTCCACCAGACCAGACCAGCGCCGAGCATGATACCCGCGGTGACAAAGTCCAGCCAGTAGCCGGCGTGGAAGGCGATGGCTAGGTTTATAGTGCCTAGAATTGCCAATAGGAGAGGGCCCCACACGGGCTTGGTGATGCGGCTGGCAACGCCTTGAATATCACTAAGGGGATAATCTCCTATGGGAGTATTAACTTGCTTGGTCGTGATCTGGAAGTCATCCTCGTCCATCAAGATCTTTATTTGCTGGGATTTTTGCATGGTGATGTAGCTGAACGCCTAGGTGGCAAAATAGGATTGTAGCAATGTATAAACGCCGCCCCCAATACCGTTGCATAAATGAGCATTGAGCAGCAAAGCTCAGATCTCGTAATACGCCTTATTCAGCGCCAACAACTGACTCAAAATTTCGTCGTCCGTAATATCCGACTGCCAACCGTATGCAGCGGCAACGGCGGTATCCAAATCACGATGAGCATTGGCCAATCAAGTCGGGCGTTCGTTGTACAAATTGGTCAAAGTGCGTTTTTTGAGCAGAGCGGCGGTCTTGTCATCCATCGGTAAGATGCGGTCAGGATAGCCGGGCACGACTTCGGGAACGCACTTGACCCATTCCGGCGGATTCAACCAGTTTTCACGCAACTCGTTCAAGCGGCGGGCGGCTTTGGCAATGGATTGCGCTCGTGGGTCGGCGGCGTAATCTTTGGCGGGAATGTTGGGCGTTAAGCCTTCTGGGAAAGGGAATGCTCCAAAGGTGGTAGTGGGAGTATAGCGAGGTCTATCCTCAAAGCTAGAATCCATGCGCACACAAACCGGCGGATTTCCGGGTGAAAGAGCAGTGCTTGCCGGGTGTTGTAACTAGACTCCAGTTCTTTTTCAGTAAGCACATCGTGAATATGGTTGTGACAAGGACGACAGACCCAAAGAATACGAGTTCACACCTCCTCTCGATTGAATAACCGCTTATTGCGCTTTTTGCGATGTCGAGATCGAGGAATGAGATGATGTTTGGTCAGCGTGTCCATGATACGGCCGCAAAGTTCGCAGTGGTCAGTTTTTGGAGGCGTTCGGTAGGGATGATCTTCGAGCATGCCTTTTGTTGAAAAAGTGTTTGTTTCACGTAGGTTGATCTGCAATATCACAAACAGGTTCAATACCTTCTATGGTGATTATGTGTGGTGAGGACCTGAGGCCTAGAAAATATATTCAACAATTCCCGCTCTAAAACTCAACAACCACCAGCTTTAGCTGGTGATTGTTGAGTTGAAACTGAAAGGATCTGCGCCAGCCGTTGACACCACCGGCACTGGAGGAATGATTTCTAAGCCGGGGTCAAATCAAAAACCTAGTTGAGCTGCTGCACAGAGCGGCTCACTACCATTGAAGTGAACGCAGCTTTTTATATCGTGCAACGCCCGCAGACCTCCGCCCGTTGGCGTGAAGAGACGCTGCCAGCCTTTCGCTTCGCCATCAAGGGTAATCCGGTATCTGAAGCACAATGAATCAGGTTAAGGCTGCCTCGGCCCGTTGCCGACCGAGAGCAATAATCTCATCGGTCCGGTGGAATTCATAGAAGCGGCACGCGTTCCTGGGAATTTCGATAATGATATCTGGCGAATAACTGGCTAACTTGAGCCGAGCGATGCTGTTTTGCATGGTATCAAGGGATTGAGAGATGATATCAAACAGGCCCAATTCCGTTATTTCATGCTCTTCAGGTTGCTTGCCCAGCAGATCTTCGATGAATTTACCGAAGATATGTCTATAGCGGTTTTCCGTTCCGGTCGCGCCTACTGGGTTGGATTGTTCAAACGTGGGGTCATCCCGTCCGTTCAGGTTGACGGCGATGGTGAGGTCGGTCATATCTCGCAGGGTAGGCGCTATAGGCAGTGGGTTCACCAAACCGCCATCCACCAAACGTCTGCCCTGGTAATGAAAAGGCATGAAAAGAGTAGGAATGGCAATTGAGGCACGCAGGGCATCGAACAGCGATCCCCGACTCAACCACACTTCTTTCTCGGCATCCAGGTCGGTGGCCACTGCAGTGAAGGAGAGCGGTAAGTCTTCTATGTTGTAATCGCCAATCAGGTCCCGCAGTGTCTGAATGACCCTTTCCCCCTTGAACAGGCCGCTGCTACCAAAAGACAAGTCCAACAATTGCAATACATCGTGGCGTTCCAGCGCACGGACCCATTCCGTATAGGTATCTAGTTGACCGGCGGCATAAATACCGCCGATTAGTGCGCCCATGGAGGAGCCGGCGATGGAACGGATGTCGAAACCACGATCATCTAACCAATTGATGACGCCGATATGAGCGTAGCCCCTGGCACCGCCAGCCCCCAGCACGAGGGACACAGAGCGTTTTTCCATAGTGAGCCTTATTTAAAGACTAACCCCAGGCACGGTTAGCGATAGCTGATCAGGCCTGGGATTGTGAATGTGACCACTAATCAACTCGGACCCGGAGATCCTATCGCTTTGCCGGGATGACAGTGGATGTTTGACATGGAAGTGCATCATGGAAACTCCTGTGAGCCATCAAGCCTGTGATAGAGAAAAATCACAATGCACGAGTTTGAAAGCCTAAGCCTCTCCAGGGGGAAGTGCAAATAATGGGCGGCGCATGTGGATCAGTGGCCGGCAGCTGTCAAGCGTGCGCTAACCCCTGCGACAAAAGTCGCATCTCGTGCTGCGGTATTAGGCTAATAACCCATTGCCGCCAATAGCTTTTTCACTTTATCAACCCCATCGCTCAGACATTTGTCGCAGCCTTATGCGCGATCTGTGCAGCTAATTATTTTAATTAATTCATTGTTTATTAACCCATATTCGACTGATAAACAGCCCTGGCATCTCTTATGCAATTATCTAAATTGAACATCAATAAAATTCGATTGAAAACGGGATAGAAACTGCCATCAGTTTCTATTCGATAAACGAGAGGTTGAAAGAAAAACATGAACGCTAAAGCTAAAACCACTGCTGCTGAGTCGGCATCCGCCCAGAATAAAGCCACTCCTGAAGAACGGAACAGCCGGATTGCCGAAATAGCCTATCTGAAGGCCGAGCAACGGGGTTTTGAAGCTGGCCAAGAGGAAAACGATTGGCTGGAGGCTGAACAGGAAGTGGAGCAACTGGGTGACTATTGGTTGCCATAACATTCCCGGGTGCTGACCCCGTGCTCAATTGAACCTGGGGTCAGCGATTCGAGTGCCAACGGAAGGGAAACGGCCATAAAAAAGTGATTTGTCATTGCCCACGATCGATTTTTATCAACTAGGAGATATAGATATGAATACCATAGTAAGGGACACATCTAACGCAAAACGCATTAGCGTTTTGAATACAGGCTATAGGGCTGCACAACCGATTGCGGGGTCGGTTGTCGTTGCTGATACGAGAGCGCAAACGCCCGCACAAATTGCTCAAGAAATTACCGATATTCCTAACTACCGTTTCAGCAGGGAACCGATTGATCCCCCCGTTGAGGCGCAGTTATATCATGCGGGTGAATATGCCGGTAGCGGAAAAATCTGCTCCATTGGGATCCACGGTATGTTTCTGGAAACGACCGGCACTTTTGCTAAGGACATGTATGGCATGTACGTGCAAGTTCAATTCGCGCTGCCCGGCGATCAGGACTATTCCCGATTTTGCCTTGATGGGCGGGTCGCCCATAGCTTTGATACCGGTGTGGCTGTGTTGATGGATGTCCTCTATCCGGTTACCCGTAGAGGCTTGGATGCTCTCGTTGCGCAAGCCACCCAAAGCGCAGGCGCATTGCATTGATGACGCCTGCGAATTTCAACCCTGTTCTCTTCATTGAGAAGGAGGAAGAACCATGACTACCGTTGCTGAAAAAAAAGCCGACGTTCAAACTAGCGCTGAGTCCGAGAAAGCGCCGGGAATCCAGGTTAAACAAACGCCAAAACCCGCGCCCGCGAAGGCGTTGAGTCCATTCGACGAAATGGAACACTTGTTTGAACGGTTTTTGTCGCGCCGTCTGTTCCGGCCGTTTCACTGGGAATGGCCGTCCTTGGGCGAAGCCACGACGTTGCTTGAGAACCGCTTGCCCCGGGTCGATGTGATCGACCGTGACGATGAAATTGTGGTGCGGGCCGAATTGCCTGGGGTCGACAAGAAAGACCTGGACCTCTCCTTGACTGACCACACCGTCACCATCAAGGGCAGCACCTATCAAGAACAGCAAGAAGAAAAGGGCGACTACTACCGCAGCGAGATGTCGCGGGGTTCATTCGCCCGCACGGTGACGCTGCCGGGTGAGGTGGACGGCGCTAAGGCCAAGGCTGCTTTCAAGGACGGCATACTTGAATTGAGCCTGCCCAAGACGGAGACGACCAAACGGCACAACATCAAAGTAGAATAACCTCAGCTTACGGGAATTTGGCACCAGCCAGGTTCCCGTCTTGGTGCTAGACATAGACCGGAATAACAACAAGATGATGACCACCGCAACCCCTCCTGCCAAATTACCCATTCTGCTGGTCGATGATGAGCCACCGATCCTCCGCAGTGCCAGTATAAGTTTGCGGGCATCGGGGTTTGGGTCAGTGCTCACCCTGGACGATAGCCGCCAGGTGTTACCCCAATTGGCCGAGACAGAACTGGGCGTATTGGTTCTCGACCTCACTATGCCGCACCTTTCTGGCCAGACCTTGCTGGAACGAATCGTTGCCGACTATCCGGATATTCCGGTCATCATCATGACGGCCACCGACAATCTGAGTACCGCCGTCGACTGCATGAAAATGGGCGCTTTCGATTATCTGGTCAAACCCGTCGACCGGAATCGATTGATCGCCTCGGTCACCCGTGCCTTAGAGGTGCGCACCTTACGCAACGAAGTCTGGTCGCTCAAGGAACTCCTGTTGGGTAATGCGCTTAAACACCCCGCCGATTTTGCCGACATCATGACCCAGAACCCGGCCATGCACGCCATCTTCCGCTACACGGAATCAATTAGCGTATCCGAGCAGCCGGTGCTGATCACCGGCGAAACCGGGACCGGTAAGGAGCTGATTGCCAAGGCTGTGCATACCCTATCCAAACCCGACGCTGAGTTTATTGCCGTTGATGTGGCCGGACTAGACGATAACGTGTTCACGGATACGCTGTTCGGGCACAGCAAAGGGGCTTTTACCGGTGCTGAGCGAGCCCGGCAAGGACTCATTGCCAAGGCCGCCGGGGGCACCCTGTTTCTGGATGAGATTGGTGACCTCAAGGAGACGTCGCAGGTGAAATTGCTCCGCCTTTTGCAGCAACGGCAATACTATCCGTTGGGATCGGATCAACCCAGAACCAGCACAGCGCGTATCGTGGTGGCGACCAATCGAGACCTTACCCAACTGATGAAGAAGGGTGAATTCCGCAAGGATCTTTTTTATCGATTGCGCGGGCACCATATTCACCTGCCACCGCTGCGCGAACGTAAAGATGATCTTTCCTTGCTGCTCAATTATTTTTTGGAAAAATCAGCGCAGTCCTTGGGCAAATCGGTCCCGACCGTACCAACCGCCCTCTACGGTTTACTCAAGACATACGCCTTTCCAGGCAATGTGCGCGAATTGGAAGCAATGGTCCACGATGCTGTGGCCCGTCACCAAGGACACGTGCTGTCACTCATAAGCTTCAAAGAAGCCATGGGCTTCGAGCAGACCGAACTCGATACTGAGCAGGAAGCCAAACTTTCCGAGTTGGAGAGGTTGTTTCCCGATCAGTTGCCCACCTTAAAGGAAGTGGAACAGTATCTGGTTGATGAGGCGCTGCGCCGTGCCGACGGCAACCAAGGGATTGCAGCCAGCATGGTGGGCCTGACCCGCCAAGCGCTGAACAAACGCCTGGTTAGAAGCCGCCAGTGATCAAGGCCTTCGCCTGGACCACGGGCCCATGGTGGCGAGGGAATACGCCGGTCAATACCCCATCCAAACCCTTCCCAGTTCCCGTGAACCATGACTAAATCGACCCGGAATGCTCAATACCGGATGACAGCCGCCTGGATTAGCGGGCTTTATGGGTTGTTGGCGAGTCTTTGGATTTACGCTTCCGACGCCCTCGTCGAACTGGTTGCCGGGGACTTGCAACAGTTGGCAACATGGCAATTCTACAAAGGCCTCATTTTTGTCGCCGTGACCGCGCTGTTATTGTATCTGCTCATCAGCCGTGCGTTGGCAGCAGCGTCGGGAAAATCCCCCGATCCAGACAATACCCTGGCGACGTATACGCATACAACGACGGTTCTTCCCCACGCACTGCAACGTGTGCGCACCCCGATTCTGATCTTTGGACTCTTAGCGTGCGCCATCGGCAGTGCCGGCTATTTCAGCTACATTCACCAAAAGGCCGCGCTGGTTCAAGAACGGCAGGACGAACTGTCGGCCATCGCCACCGCGAAAACCGAGCAAATCGCCAATTGGCTGGCAGAAAGAAAAAAGGATGCCCACGTGTTTGCTAATGATCCGTTGTTTGTCCGAGAAGTCGGCAACTGGCTTACTGAGGGGGCTCCCGCCGACAACCGCGCCAACCTGCTGCGCAACCGGCTAATTGCGCTTGACGAAGCTTATGATTTCGCAACCGTGGCGTTGCTGGATGGGCAGGGGCAGGTGCGGTTGACTACGGGCAGTGACGTTCTCGATAGGGATAGGCAGGCGCTTGCCATAAGCGCCCTAAACACGAACCGGATTGAACTCTCTGATCTTTACCAAACCGGTCATGCCGTAGCAGCAGTGGCCATGGATATCATCGCCCCCATTAGCTCGGACAATCACCCGAATAGGCCACCGATCGCCGCGCTGTATTTTCAAATTGACCCGCAACGGTACCTGTTTCCGTTGATGCAATCCTGGCCGACGCCCAGCGCTAGCGCTGAGGTGCTCATTGTACGCCGGGAAGGCAATAGTATCCGTTTCCTCAATGAATTGCGGCATCGCAAGGATACCGCTCTGACGTTTAGCTTGCCCCTCAGCGAAGCAACATTGCCCGCAGCTTTGGCCGCCCGCGGCCAAGAGGGTTTCGTCGAAGGACTGGATTACCGGCAGATTCCTGTGCTCGCTGTCGTCAGCCCAGTACCGAACTCGCCTTGGTTCCTGGTGGCGAAAGTGGACGCCCAAGAGGTTCATGCCCCACTCGACACGATCGCCGGTCTGATGGTGCTGTTAGTAGGTCTATTTATTACTGGAGCCGCGGTTGGCCTGGGTCTTTGGTGGCAACAGCAACGCGCCCACTTTTTAGCCGACCACTACCGCAATGAGTTAAATCGCCAAGTGCTGGTAAAGCACTACGATTACCTGGCCAAGTACGGTAGCGATATCGTGCTACTGATGGATCAGTCGGGACACCTGTTGGAAGCCAACGATAGTGCGGTCTCAGCGTACGGTTATACCCATCAAGAACTGCTGCGGCTCAATATCAAAGACCTGAGAGCACCGGAAACAGTGGGTGTTGTCCAGGGACAAATGCACGACGTCATACGAGAAGGCGGGCTGCTGTTCGAAACGGTGCACAGACGTCAGGACGGCAGTCTATTTCCTGTAGAGGTCAACTCACGATCCATAGAAATTCAAGGCAAATACTTTCTGCACAGTATCATCCGGGATGTCACCGTGCGTAAACAGACTGAATTGGCATTACGGGAATCCGAAGCCCGCTACCGAGCGCTGTTCGAACAAGCCCCGGATTCCATGTTACTGGTCGATCCCACGACAGCACTAATTGTGGGCTTTAACGATAAAGCCTATGAAAATCTCGGTTATACCCGGGAGGAATTTGCCAGACTGTCCATTGCCGATATAGAAAACTCTGACAATCTGGACGCGGCGCAACACTTGAAGACATTGGGCGAAGCTGCCCCAGACAACTTTGAAACCAAGCACCGCACCAAGGCGGGAGAAACGCGTGACATGCTAATGAGCAGCCGCACCATTGAGATTAATGGCAAACCGCTCGTTCAGGTCCTGTGCCGCGATATCACCGAGCGCAAACGTATCGAAGCCCAGATGCGCCAGCAGGAAATGCAGCTTATCCAGGCCGACAAACTGGTATCGCTGGGCACCTTGGTATCGGGCATGGCGCATGAAATCAACAATCCTAATCAGTTGATACAAATGAATGCTCAGTTACTGTTAGACGAGTGGGGCAATCTAACCCATTTTATTGATGAGCGCCTTGACGACGGTCAGACACTGTGGGAAGGCAATCTGTCTTACGAAGAGCTTCGCGAAACCTTTCCGTTGTTGCTGCAGGACATTGCCGACGGTGCCCTAAGAATCGAGAAAATCGTAACGCACCTGAAAGACTTTGCGCGGCCCAACGATGAAATACTGGGAGCCACCTTCAGTCTCAATGATGCGGTGCAGCAGGCGCTTGATTTGCTAGTTCACCCGATTAAGAAGAAAACCGAACGGATCGAGACTGATCTGGATAAGGATTTGCCGCTAATCGTCGGCAACGCGCAACAACTTGAACAGGTCGTTGTCAATCTGGTGCTCAATGCCTTGGATGCGTTACCCGACCGTACCCATACGGTCCGAATAATCACCCGCTTCGACCAACCCGCAAACTGTGTGGAACTGCGGGTGGAAGACAATGGCATCGGCATCCCGCGGGAACATTTACAGCGGATCTTCGAACCCTTTTTCACTACCCGGCTTGACCGAGGCGGAACCGGCTTGGGTTTATTCATTACCTATAAGCTCGTAAAAGCCCACGGCGGTGCCTTATCGTTTACCTCGGAGCTTGGTCATGGCACGGTGGCCCGCGTTCAACTGCCTTTGGGAGAGAGGGTAGATCACGCTTAAAATCGTGCGTGTAATACCGCTTACGATTTGTTATTTTGCATTCAAGCGCCGGTTTTCGCATCGCCACAAAATAGACGTGCACCGCCGTTCTGTGCCTGACTGCTGCACCTGTTGATTGAGGAGGCTTTGACAATCTTTCGATAACGCGCCCCAAGGACAGCACTGCTTGATTCGGTGATCAGTATGCCCACTAAAAAGACCAAGCCGCCCGCCAAAGACCCCGCTGCCAAAGCGTCGGCGGCTGGCCGTAAACGCGGTACCGCCGCAGCTCAAGCGATGCCGCGCAAGTCCGCGCCGGCTCCCCGCAGCAAAACCACACCCGCCGAGCCCGCCGAGCTCCTCACCAAGCCGGGGTTGTTCGTGGTCGGCGTCGGCGCATCCGCCGGCGGCTTGGAAGCCGTGACCGAGATGCTCAACCACCTTCCCCCCGACATCGGCATGGCCTTTGTGCTGGTCCAGCATCTGGCGCCCGGGCACGACAGCATGATGACCGAACTGCTGACCCGCGAGACCACCCTCGCGGTGGCGGAAATCACCGACGGCATGACGGTCGCCGCCAATCAAGTGTTCGTGATTCCCCCCAACAGCAATCTCGGCATCATCAACGGCGTGCTGCATTTGATGCCGCGCGACCCCGACGCTAAGAAACGGCATCTGCCCATCGATTATTTCTTCCAATCGCTAGCCAAAGACCAGGGCCAAAAGGCCATCGGTATCATCCTCTCCGGCAGCGCCTCGGACGGCACCGAGGGACTCAAGGCCATCCATGCCGAAGGCGGCATCACCTTCGCCCAGGACAGCGACACCGCGCGCTACGACAGCATGCCCAACAACGCCGTGGCAACCGGCTGCGTGGATTTCGTGCTGAACCCCCAGGGCATTGCCCAGGAACTCACCCAAATCGCCCGTCACCCGGAAGTGCTGCGGGCCGATATTGCGGCGGGCAAGGAAGACTCGGCGCGGCTGCGTAGCGAGATGGAAAAGATCCTGCTGCTGCTACGCGACCGCACCGGCAACGATTTCACCTATTACAAGCAAAATACCATCCAGCGGCGCATCAGCCGCCGGATGCTGGTGCACAAGATCGACCGGGTCAAAGACTACGTGCGTTATCTGGATGCCCATCCCCCGGAAGTGGACGCGCTGTTTCACGATATTCTGATCAGCGTCACCGGCTTTTTTCGCAATCCCGAAGCCTTCGAGGCCCTCAAGGTCAACGCGCTGCCGGCCATCGCCCAGAACCGCGCCAGCAATCAGCCCATCCGCATCTGGGTGCCGGGCTGCGCCAGCGGCGAAGAAGTGTATTCCTTGGTTATCGTCATCTTGGAATACCTGGGCGACAAAGGCGGCAACCCCACAGTCCAGGTGTTCGCGACCGACATCGACGAACGGGCGATTGCCAAGGCGCGCACTGGCATCTATCAAGAAAGCAACACCGCCCATGTATCCCGGGAGCGGCTGCGGCGGTTTTTCTCCAAAATACCGCAGGGCTATCAGATCAGCAAGCCGATCCGCGATATGTGCGTATTCGCCCCGCAAAATGTCATCAAGGACCCGCCATTCACCCATCAGGATCTGATTGTCTGCCGCAACCTGCTGATCTACCTGAGCAATGCCCTGCAACGCAAGGTGCTACGCACCTTCCACTATGCGCTGAACAGCGGCGGCTATCTGTTTCTGGGCAACTCAGAATCGGTGGGCGCGGCGGCGGACTTGTTTGCCTTGGCCGATAAGGACAACAAGCTGTATCGCAAAAAGGACGTCGTGGTCCGCCCGCGCGGCGAAGCGGTGACCATGCCCATCCCGCTGACGCCGTTGCGCACCGCTGTCGAACCCTTGAGCGTTAGCGACCGCAAACCGGAGCATCTGCAACGCCTAGCCGAATCCATCATTCTCAATGAATATGGCCCACCGGGGGTGATCGTCAACGAACAACTGAACGCCGTGCTGTTCATCGGCCACACCGGCCCCTACCTCGAACCCGCGCCCGGTGTGGCTAGCCTGAGCCTGATCAAACTAGCCCACCCGAATCTGACCGTCGATTTGCGGGTCGCCACCCACGCCGCGTTCCGCGACAAGAAACCGACCCGTAAGGCAGGCGCGCGGCTGCCGCGTAACGGCACGATTGAGGAAGTCAGCATCGAAGTCATGCCGCTGGTAGAGCGAGAAGCCGGCGAGCCACACTACCTGGTGCTGTTTCGCAAACTCGCCGAATACCCGGCCAACGCCACCGACAATCAGCCGGACCCGGCCACCGAGCAGGAGCCGGCCACCGCCAAAGATCAGCGTATTCAGGCGCTGGATCAGGAACTGCAGGCCACCAAAGCCTATATGCAGACCATCATCGAGGATCTGGAAGCCTCTAACGAGGAACTGCAATCCGCCAACGAAGAAATCCAGTCCACCAATGAGGAGTTGCAGAGTACCAACGAAGAACTGGAAACCACCAAGGAAGAACTGCAATCCACTAACGAAGAACTGATCACGGTGAACGAGGAACTGGAGCACCGCAATGTTGAACTAAGCAGTTTGAACAACGACTTCGTCAACCTGATCAACAGCGCCGATCTGCCGCTGATTGTGGTCAACGAGTCCCTGACCGTGCGCTATTTCTCGCCGCAGGCACACAAGCTGCTGAACCTGATCGACAGCGACATCGGCCGGCCCATCGGCGATATCCGGCCTAATATCGACACCGGCGATATTACCGAACAAGTCCACCAGGTCATGGATACCCTCAACCCCACCGCCACGGAGGTGCAGGGCCAGCAGGGCCACTGGTATTCCATGCGCATCCGGCCCTACCGCACTGCAGATAACCGCATCGCCGGCGCGGTGATCGTGTTTGTCGATACCACCTCGTTTCGCGAGACACTGGCTCGGGCGCGGCGCTTAGCCACCGTGGTGGAGGATGCCAACGATGCCGTGACGGTGCAGGATTTCGAGGGGCGAATCCAGGCGTGGAATCCAGCCGCCGCCAAGATGTATGGCTACAGCGAAGACGAAGCGTTGCACTCCAACAGCAGCCTGATTATTCCCGACGACTGCCAGCAGGATATGCAGGACAAGCTTGCCACCCTCCAGGCCGGTGGCGTCGTCAAGCCGTTCGAGACCTGGCGATTGGCCAAGAATGGGGTCAAACTCAAGGTATGGGTGACCCTCTCGGCGCTCAAAGATGACCTCGGTAAACCGGCAGCGCTCGCAACCACCGAGCGACTGCTACCCGACTCAGCGGAAGACCCAGAGTGACAATAAGCATGAGTGACTACAACAACTACAGCAAGCAGCAATTGATTGACGAGTTGGAGCGGCTGCAAGCTAAGCAGGACACGGCCACATCTTCCCGCGATGGCCCGCGCCTGCGCCATGAGCTGGAAGTGCATCAAATCGAGCTGGAGATGCAAAACCGCGAGTTGCACGAAAAACAACAGGAGTTGGAGCTGGCCCGCGATAAGTACGCAGACCTGTACGACTTTGCCCCGGTCGGTTATCTGACGCTGGATAATCAGGGCAAAATCCTGGAAATCAACCTCACCGCCGCGCACTTCTTGGAACAGAACCGTAGTCACATGTTAGATAAACCCTTCACCGGGTTTCTTGCCTCCGGCTACAGCCAGGATTTCCTCAACGGCTTGCACCAAACGCTGAAAACTGACCAGCCGCGCGTCCTGGAACTGCAGCTCCGCACTAAAAGCGCCGCTAGCCTGACTGTGAAACTACA
>JAZBPA010000011.1:0-2173 GCA_036351435.1 Candidatus Competibacteraceae bacterium | reverse complement strand
ATGCGCACCCGGAGCGGAGCATGACCAACCGTAGCCGCCCCTCACAAGCCATCCAAAACGCCCTGCTCCAAGGCCAAACCGTCACCGCTGTACAAGCCGGAATGGAATTCGGCTATTGGCGTCTGGCCGCTCTGATCCACCGCCTTCGGCGCCGTGGCTGGCCCATCGAAAGCCACCAGGACAACCGCAACGGCCTAGCCCATTACCGCCTGCCAGTTGGCTGGCATCCCCACAACCGCAAGCAGGAGACCCTATGAACCCACTCAACACCGGTACCGGCTTAAATCCCGAGCTACCGCCTAACGGCGCCGCGCCTGACTGGGTAGAACTAATCCCGGCTGGCCCGTCGATCATCGGCCGCGATGGTCGATCCTGGCTCAACGATCAACCGGACGCCATCGTCACCGCCTATCAGAACCAGCGTATCCCGTTGGTGATCGACTGGGAACACGCCACCGAACGCCGCGCACCGCAAGGCGAAGAAGCGCCTGCCGCGGGCTGGTTGGTAGCTTTACAGAATCGCTTAGGCGCTATTTGGGGTAAAGCCGAATGGACTACCCGCGCTCGCAACCAAATCGGTAACCGTGAATACCGCTTTCTATCGCCGACCTTTCTCTACCACAAAAGCACCAGCCGCATTGCGGCCTTAACCTCAGTAGCCCTGACCAACCAACCCAACCTGCACCTAACCGCCCTGAATCAACGGGCACCGCTCCCGGCCATCTTGCCCTTAACCGAAACAGAGACCGCCATCTGTCAGCGTATGGGCATCGATCCCGGTGATTTCTGGCGGCATAAAACCACCACTGCGGCTAACGCCATTAATCCAGCCGCTGCCCTACTAAGCGATGCTGAACAAGAGATTTGCCGGGGAATGGGTATCGCCCCCGCTGATTTTCTCCATGCTAAGCAACAATACCGAACAACGGATTTGCCGGGTAATGGGTATCGCCCCCGTCGACTTTCTCCACGCTCAACACCAGAGGTTTAATCCATGACACCCAAACAACGCCTAGTCACCAAACAAGAGCAACAAGACAACATCGCCCAGCTGCAGCACGAACGCGATAGCCTGCTGAGTCGCTGTGACCGCCGTAGCACCGAATTCAGGGAAGCCCATAATCGGAAAATCGGCTGTGAAAACGTGCTATCCCGTGCCCCCAATGACCACCAAGGCCAACACGACTTGAACGCAGTCACTCAACAGCTTGAGCAGCTGCGACACGCCGAGGCTGAGGATAAGGCCCGCATCGCTGAATTGGAAAACGACATTGCCCAGTGTCAACAGGTCATCGCGGATTGCACTGAAGGACCGCACCGCTTGCCGGTAGCTCTTGCTGAGAAACAGCAAGCCGAAGTCCGGATCAAGCAAATTGAACAGCAGCTGGTCACCCTCAACGACCGGTATGCGCAAGCCACCACCGCGTTACAGGAACGCCACCGTACAGTACAAGACTGTGAACGGCGCCGTGATCAAGCCCTGGACACCGCGGCGATGGAACAGGCCGGCGCCGCGTTAGAGACTGCTCGTACTCAAGCGGAAAACGCCCGGGCATTATCGGCCAACATCACCCGGCAACTTAAGGCACTTGAACAGGAACTGACCCAAGCCCGTAGCCAGCTTGAAACCGCTGCCCGTGAAGTCTGGTTAGCCACCAGCGAGAATCTATTAGCGGGTATCCCATCAGACGCCCATCAGACTCTCGAAAAGGCATTCGTCGCTCAGTGTCTAGCCGGTCAAGGTAATGAAGGGTTTCGGCGCTTTGTCGGCAACGTCTTTGCTGGCGAGGTCGACACCTTACCGCCCGAGCGCCGTGCACAACTTCAACAACAACTCATTGAGGAAATGAACTGTGCCAACGACCACTAACGCCCTGGAAGCACTCGACGCCGCGGCCGTGCAATGGGCACGCGCTTTTCTCAACAAAACACAGTGGGAACGCTACTTGGAATTCGTCGAAGCGGCCAGAGTTAAGGCGACTAACCCAGCTGAACAGGCCGAAGCCAGTGCGCAGTATCGCCAAGTCAAGGCCGGTGTGCAGGAGGCCCAGGGCCGGGAAGCGCATTTACTGTCGCTCTGTCGCCAGCAGGCGCATGCGGTTGGTCAAGCGTTACCGCTCGATCCTGAGCACTTCGAACCCATTGCCCGGTCCTGATCGGGTTATAGAGCACT
>JAZBPA010000010.1:0-13297 GCA_036351435.1 Candidatus Competibacteraceae bacterium | reverse complement strand
TACAGCACGTTTGGTGAGTCCGAAGCAGAAGCATTGCTAACCGAGGTGAATGTGGATGACTGTGTCGAAATCTTTTTTGTCGATGATATGACCGCTGCGACCCGCGCTAACTGGGGGGGGTGGTGCAACGTTCTGGGGGGGGCTCGGCTTCAACTAAGATCATTTCCAGCGATGAGAACGCTGATTTCGGGGCCGATCTCACCCATCTGGCGGATGAGTTGGGTCATGTGTTGACGCTGAAACATCCCGGTTCGGGCTTTCCCACGTTGATCAGCCGCATCGGATCGACGGCAACACCGGCACCCTGATGTGTCCCAGCGGATTCAACAACGACAACCCCGCAATCAACAGTCAGGGCAATGCCGAAAACATCAATAATCCGCTGTTAACCTTCGCGCTGAGGGTGGTCTCAGCGGGTCCGGACTGCGCCGATGATGCGGATTGCGGGGCTTGCCCGTAGATAACATAGGTTAGTAGAAATCTGGAAACGCCACCGAAAGGTGGCGTTTCTGTTATCGACCTGGATTTCGTTATCAAGACCGTCTGCGGCAAGGATGCCGCAGTCGAGCCTACAAGGAAGTATTAACGGCGTGTCTTGGTAACGATGTCTAGGTCGATAACTCCGCAATCAGCTAGCGAATACTTTTTCCAACGGCGGCACCACTTGCTTTTTACGGCTCATGACGCCGTCCAGCCAGACTTTATCCGCCGTCGGTTGTTGGCTGAAGGCCTTTTCCACTACCGATGGATCGTCGGATGCAATCAGCATCTCGGTGCCTTCCTTGATAATATCGGTCAACAATAAAAACACGCTGTGCCGGTTTCCCTCGGCTTTCAAAGCCTGAATATCATTAGCCAGATCGGCCTTAACGTCATCCAGCAATGACAGATCAACCACTTCTAACTGGCCGATGCCGACGGTATTGCCGCCCATCTTGAAATCTTTGTAGTCGCGCATCACCAGTTCGCGAGTCGGGGTACCGGCAATCGCCGATTTAACCTTGAACATCTCCATGCCCAGCCCCTGCAAATCGGTTTCTCCAGCGATTTTCGCCAAAGCTTGCGCGGCTTCCTTATCCCGATCCGTACAGGTGGCCGATTTGAAAATCACCGTATCGCTCAGAATCGCACACAGCATCATTCCCGCTATATTCTTGGGAATCTCTACACCGTAAAAATCGTACATGGATTTAAGCACGGTCGATGAACACCCTACCGGCCAAATCCAACATTCAACCGGATTAGGTGTGGTGACATCACCCAGCTTGTGATGATCGACGATCCCTACGATGTCAGCTTTATCCAAATCATCTGGCCCTTGAGACTTGTCAGAAAAATCAACCAGCATGATCTCCTTACCGGCGAATGAGTTCATCACTTCAGGAGCCGAAAAACCATACCGGTCGAGAATATAGGCTGTTTCTGGATTTGGCTTGCCTTGGGTTACCGGTACCGCTTCGGTTCCCAGGCCGGACTTCAAATTAGCCAGGGCGATGGCGCTACAAATGGCGTCCGAATCGGGGCTTTTGTGGCCAAACACATACGTCGTCATCGAAAAACCTCCAACAGCAGTTAAGAAAACAATGGATTGTGAAACCGTGCTTTACGTTTATTACTAAGTGAGCCAATCAAAACACACTTCAGCATAGGTTGACCCTTTGGATGGGTCAATGGATGGACAAATATTGGCTTGGGTTATGGCCTATGCCGGGCGAGATAACCACTCAGCAAATACCATGCTAACGCGCCTGCCTGTAGCATAAAAACTAACCCGAAAGCCGCCTGAAAACCACTGGGATGATAACTGCCCGCTTCGACTGACCACAGATTGATTATCGCACCAATACCCCATTGGCCAGCAAACGCGACTACAAAAACCAATAGATTAATGCCGGTATTGACCCGTCCAGCCAGATGAGTCGGGAATGCCTGAGACAACCCGGCATAGGCAACGATGCCCGAAGTACCGAAAAACCCGAACGCTATCCAAATAACCAGCGGCGAAACGATGAACCCTAAAATTATGGCCGCTTGGATCAACACGAAAATTGCCATCCCGGTTACCGCAACTGTGATCGGCTGAATTCCAAACCGCGCCAATCGATAGGCAAGATTACCCATGATCAGATAACCAGCGACCATCGCCGCCGCAATGGCTAATAGATGATTGGCGGCGACTGCCCGCTCCAAACCCGCCACATCTCTCAGCCACGGCCCCGCCCACAATCCCTGAATAGACAGATAAGCGGCTTGTGAGAAAGTCGTTATCGGGGCTACTCGCCAGAAATAGCGATTGGCAAAAACTTCCCCCACCCCGCGCCATTGCGCCCGAAAGCTTTCTCGCTGCACAGGACCGGTGTGTTCTGGTACGACCAGGAAAATCAAAGCAGCTACTGCTAGCGTCGCCAGACTTAACCCCAAAAACAAACCCCGCCAGTCAGTAAAGCCCAGCGCCAATTCAACCGGCGCGGTTGCGGTCAGTGCGCCGAGTCCGCCAGCGGCCATCACCCAGCCATTAACAGCCGGCCAGCGCTGTGGCGGAAACCACACGACAAATGCTTTGAAGCTCGCCATCAGACAAGCAGACACCCCGAAACCAATCAGCGCCCGGCCCACAATCAGTCCTTCCAAGCGTGCGCTAAGGGCGAAACATGCTGCACCGGCGGCGGCGAACAGTAATAACACCGCCTCGACCCGACGCGGCCCGAAGCGATCTAATAACATCCCCAATGGCAATTGGAATGCTGCAAAGGTCAGGAAATACATGCTGGTCAATAAGCCGAGATCAGTAGCGTCCAGGGATAGATCGGACACTAAATCCGGCGAAATGACCGCATTGACCGTGCGATACAAATACGACAAAAAGTAGCCGCAAGCAAAAGGCAAGAAAACACGCAGTGTGATGGCCAAGCGCGGTTCCGTGAATTTGGGATCAGTCATGCGCGTGTAATTGGCGATAAACCGATGGGACACCTGACCTGCTGCGATCAGAGCTCAAGGTTGGTTGAGCTGATAGCGGCGTACATTACGATTGTGTTCCTTCAAGGTTCGGGAAAAGGCATGACTACCGTCGCCGCGGGCAACGAAATAAAAGGTATTGCCTGGTGCCGGATTCACTGCTGCCATCAGCGCACCCTTTCCCGGTAGGGCAATCGGTGTGGGAGGCAAACCGGAGCGGGTATAAGTGTTGTAAGGCGTATCTCGTCTTAAATCAGATCGGCGTATATTTCCGTCAAATGTGTCGCCCATGCCGTAGATTACGGTGGGATCGGTTTGCAATAACATGCCTTTGCGCAACCGCCGCACGAAAACACCGGCGACTTCCCGGTACTCGCGAGGCAGGGCGGTTTCTCTCTCAATGATGGAGGCGAGGATCAGCACTTGATACGGGTTTTTTATGGGGAGATCGTCAACTCGCTGCTCCCAAACCTCCCGTAAGTGACGTTCCATGGTATCGAAAGCACGCTTCAGGACAGCAACATCCGTGGTGCGTGCTGGAAAATGATAGGTCTCGGGAAAAAACCGACCTTCGGGGTGCAGCTCGGGATAACCGAGCTGGGTCATGATTTCAACATCACCGAGTCCCTGCAAGGTCTGTTCGATCTTCTCATGATCGGCGATGGCCGCCAGCATCTGTCGGAAGGTCCATCCTTCCACGATAGTCAGCGCATATTGCACGACATCCCCGGCCACCAACTTTGTCAACAACGTGCGTGGGTTCATGCCCGGCTTGAGTGCATATTCTCCAACTTGGATGCGATGGGCTACGTGCGTTAGCCGGGCATAAGCTTGCAGATAAAGTACAGCACGGGCAGATTCCAACACATTGCGTTGCTTGAGCCGCTCAGCAACGACAGTAACGGAATCGCCCGGATTGACCTCGAAAACAATCTCTTCCTCGGTGACGTTCAGCGGGTTATCGAGAAAGGTGCGGTAATCCCAATACAGGTAAAGACCCGCGCCCGTGACGGCCATCGCCAGCATCGCGAACAGCCAACCGCGTGCCTTCAAAGCAGCGCGCCCCGGTCAGTTCGGCAAGCGCGATTAATCCGGCTTGCGGAAGATGACTGTGCCGTTGGTGCCGCCAAAACCGAAGGAGTTGGATAGAGCTACCTGGATGTTCATTTCGCGCGCCTGATGAGGCACATAATCCAGGTCGCATGACGGATCGGGGTTATCCAAATTGATGGTTGGGGGCGCGATTTGGTCGCGAATCGACAAGATAGAAAATATTGCTTCCACGCCACCGGCAGCGCCCAACAGGTGACCGGTCATGGATTTACTGGAACTCATCGCAAGCCGCCGGGCGTGATCCCCAAACGTGGCTTTGACGGCATCGCTCTCAGCTCGATCACCGGATAGCGTTGAGGTGCCGTGTGCGTTGATGTAGTCCACCGCGGTCGGATTCAGTTCGGCATCCCGTAGCGCGTTAACCATGCAACGTCGCGCGCCGTCACCGTCCTCACAAGGTAAGGTCATGTGATAGGCGTCTCCGCTCATGCCGAATCCGACCAATTCCGCATGAATATGCGCGCCGCGTCGTTTGGCATGCTCATACTCTTCCAGCACCACGACGCCGGCTCCATCACCCAGGACGAAACCATCCCGGTCGCGATCCCAGGGCCGGCTGGCTCGCTCGGGATCGTCATTGCGGGAGGAAAGCGCCCGCGCTGCAGCGAAACCGCCGATGCCGGTAGGGGTAATCGACATTTCCGCACCGCCGGCCAGCATCACATCAGCATCACCGTAACCGATCAAACGGGCGGCCAGTCCAATGGAATGGGTGCCTGTGGTGCAGGCGGTGACCACCGCCAGGTTGGGTCCTTTGATACCGTACATAATCGACAAATTGCCGGAGATCATATTAATAATGCTGCGGGGAACATAAAAGGGGGTAATCTTGCGCGGCCCCCCTCTCATATACGCGGCATGACCGTCTTCAATGCCCGGTAATCCGCCGATACCCGAACCAATAAAGGTGCCGATGCGGTCGGCGTTATTATCGTTAATCTCTAAACCGGCATCCTGGATCGCCTGCACAGAAGCGGCAATGCCATAGTGGATGAATGCATCCATTTTCTTAGCTTCCTTGCGCGGTATGTACTGTTCGACGTCGAAATCCTTGACGGCGGCGGCAAAACGCACTGGAAATTGACTCGCGTCGAAGGCGGTAATCGGCCCTGCCCCGCTTTGACCAGCCAGAATCGCCCGCCATGCGGTTTCCAGATCGTTACCCACTGGCGAGACGAGGCCCATCCCTGTCACGACAACGCGTTTTCCGATCAAAACCTATGTCCTCTTTAACTGTTCGGCACGACTAGCCGGTTAACCGGCTAGTCGCGGCCGGTCTGCCGATCGGCGAGGGAATGCAGGCTATTTCTGGTCACTCAAATGCTTGGTGATATAGTCGATCGCCTGTTGCACCGTGGTGATTTTCTCGGCGTCCTCATCGGGTATTTCACATTCGAATTCTTCTTCCAACGCCATGACCAATTCAACAGTGTCCAGCGAATCGGCGCCGAGATCCTCGACAAAAGAGGCGTCATTGGTGACCTGCTCCGGTTTGACACCCAATTGTTCGATAATGATTTTTTTGACGCGTTCTTCGATATTGCTCATGATTGTTTAATTCCTCGCAAGTAAAGCCGGGCACTGCCACGACTATTGTATGTAAAACACACTCGGTATTCCACCGTAAAAAATCACCAAAGAGCTAAAAAACCGTTGTTAAACAATGCTCAATGCGGAGCACGAGAATGGATGCGCGCTCAGCATGAGTACAGCTTAGCTCATATATAACCCACCGTTGACGTGCAAAGTTTCACCGGTAATGTAAGCGGCCTGCTTGGACGCCAAAAATGCAACGGCATGGGCTACATCCTGAATGTCCCCCAGTCGCTCCAGGGGAATTTGCTGAATTAATGCGGCGCGTTGCGCCTCAGGTAAGGCGCGGGTCATGTCGGTATCGATAAAGCCCGGCGCGACGGCATTGACCGTAATCCCCCGGGACCCGATTTCTCGTGCCAGCGATTTGGTAAACCCAATGATCCCAGCTTTGGCCGCCGCATAATTGGTTTGGCCACTGTTGCCTATCGCGCCAATCACCGAAGTGATATTGATGATCCGCCCGCCGCGGGCCTTCATCATACCGCGCAATACCGCTTTGCTGAGTCGATAAACCGAGCTGAGATCAGCGTTGATAACCTGTTCCCAATCGTCTTCTTTGATGCGTAGCAATAGATTATCGCGGGTGATGCCGGCATTGTTGACCAATATACTGGGGTTGCCGAATTCACTCGCGACTGCGCTAAGGACTGCGCTCACTGAGTCTGGTAACGTCACGTCCAGAGTCATCCCACAACCTCGAATACCTTGGGCTTGCAGGTCCTGGCTGATGTCCTCCGCCCCAGCATCAGTAGTCGCCGTGCCAACTACCACCGCACCGCGTTGGCCCAGCTCTCGCGCAATAGCTTGACCGATGCCGCGACTGGCACCAGTAACTAACGCGATATTTTCTTGCAAATTCATAATCCCACCTTCAATAACGAAGCACTACAGTACCCCAGGTGAACCCGCCGCCAAAGGCTTCTAACAACAGAGTCTGACCACGCTGAATCCGCCCGTCACGTACTGCCACATCTAAAGCCAAGGGCACCGAAGCTGCCGAGGTGTTGGCGTGAGTTTGCACTGTCATGACGACCCGGTTCAAAGGCAATCCGATTTTTTTCGCTGTCGCCAAGAGAATACGCTCATTCGCTTGATGAGGAACCAGCCAATCAATATCGTCAATGGTCAGCTGATTGCTTTCCAGAGCTTCTTGGACGCTACGGGCTAGGGTGTTGACGGCCACTTTAAACACTTCGCTGCCGCGCATTTCGACATAAGCTGCATTCTGCCGAGTTTGATCGTATCCGGTAGACACACCGGCCGGCACCCAAAGCAAGTGCTTATGACGACCATCGGCGTGCAAATGTGATGACAGAATACCGGGTTCGGCAGCGGCTTCCACCACTACTGCGCCGGCACCGTCACCGAATAAAATGCACGTACCCCGGTCCTGCCAGTCGATAATTCGGGTAAAGGTTTCCGCGCCCACCACCAATGCGCAGCGTGAATTACCGGCGCGAATGAATTGATCGGCAATGCTCAGCGCATAGACAAACCCGGTGCATACCGCTTGCACATCGAAAGCAGGGCTACCGTAATGGCCCAAACGGTCTTGTAATTGGCTGGCGACGCTGGGAAAAACATGATCAGGAGTGGTGGTTGCTACGATAATCAAATCTATAGTGGCGGGATCAATGTCCGCAGCTTCAATGGCGCGCCGCGAGGCGGTTTCGGCCAGATCGCTGGTCGTCTCCCCCGGCGCGGCGACATGACGTTGTTCGATCCCGGTCCGTTCAAGTATCCAGTGGGTTGAAGTGTTAACCCGCTGTTCCAACTCAGCGTTGGTCAACACCGTTTCCGGTAAATAACCACCGGTGCCCACGATGCGTGCGAATTTCAAAGTGCTTGCCTGTGCGTGTGCAGGGCGGTCAAATGCTTGTCGATCCGTTGGGGAACGGCTTTCTCTACTTCCAGCATGGCAATCTTGATCGCGTTGGCAAACGCTAATGCATCGGCGCCGCCGTGGCTTTTAATGACAGTTCCTTGTAAGCCTAGCAGACTGGCGCCGTTATACCGCCTGGGGTCGATTTTGCGGGTCAACGCCCGTAACACAGGCAAAGCGGCCAAACCAGCCAGCTTAGTCAGCACATTACGTTTGAACTCTTGCGTCATGTAATGTTTGATTAATTGGGCGACGCCTTCGCTGGTTTTCAACGCGACATTGCCTACAAAGCCATCGCAAACCACGACATCCACATCTTCCAAAAAAATCCCATCCCCTTCCACGAACCCGACATAATTGAGATTACTGGCGCTGAGCAGAGAGGCAGCTTGCTTGACTTGCTCATTACCCTTGATCTCCTCCTCGCCGATATTCAGCAACGCCACCCGGGGCGCTTCGATGTTATCTACCGCGCTGGCCAGCACGGAACCCATGACGGCGAACTGCAGTAAATGATCAGCTTTGCTGTCCACATTAGCGCCTAAATCCAATACATGGGCGTGGCCGTGGCGAGAAGGAATGGTAGTGCAGATGGCTGGTCGATCAATGCCGGGCAGGGTTTTCAACACGAACCGGGCTGTTGCCATCAACGCGCCGGTATTCCCTGCACTCACACAAGCGTCGGCTTTACCACTTTTCACCAGGTTAATTGCGACCCGCATTGAAGAGTCTTTCTTGAAGCGCAAAGCCTGGGAGGGCAGATCGTTCATATCCACGGTTTGCGCAGCGTGATGGATGAAGAGCCGCGGATGATCGTCGATTTCGGACGCCTTCAGTTTGGCGGCTAAGATGTTCTCTTGACCGACCAAAATCAGCTTAAGATCAGTCTCATCCAAAACACTGAGCGCAGCGGGGATAACGGCATCAGGACCGATGTCTCCACCCATCGCATCCAACGCGATGGTCACCGGCCACTTCGATGAACTGGTCATTAGAATTATTAGAAGGATTATCTTGGCGTCGGGACGGACGCCATCGCTACCGGGCGGGTGGATTAGCTATGATGGGTTGATTACTGCGCGTGTGCTCATTCTTCTTCGGGCACTTGCTGGGCAGCAATGACCCGGCGTCCCCGGTAATAGCCATCTGGAGTGATATGATGGCGCAAGTGGGTCTCACCGGAGGTAGGGTCAACCGATAGAGCTCGGGTCTTAAGCCCATCGTGAGAACGGCGCATGCCGCGTTTGGATCGAGTTTTGCGATTTTGTTGAACAGCCATGAATCAGTCACTCCTTAAGAGTACGCTTTTTTTCCAACAACGCGGAAAGCGCTGCAAAAGGCTGGGTTGTCTTCTCCAGCCGAGTGTCTTCCGGGGCATCGCCAGGCGACACCGGATTTATCTTTCGACAAGCTTGAGTCTCATCGTGCGTGGGCGCAAAGGGCACTGCCAGAATCAATTCATCTTCTATTAGTTCGGACACCGCAATATCCTTCTCAGGCGCCACTAACGGGTCATATTCAGACGGCAAATTACTGGCTTGTGATACGCTTCTTACCAACCCCAATCGCAGGTCTATGGTCAGGGGCAACTGCAGTGGACCGAGGCAACGTTGACAGACCAATTCAATCCGCGTTTGCACACGCCCGCCAATGAAATGCACTTTCTGGTCGTCCACGCCACCTTGCAGAGTAACTGTAACCACGCCGCTTGATCTACTTAGCATAGTGCTCAAACGCTGCATATCGGCTAAAGGTAATTCACCTTGCCACTGCGCGCCTTTAACGGCCAAGTTCCACGGATCGATTCTGTTTGATAGGCGCGCCTGCATAAGAGACGGAATGATATATTTACCTAATAGTTATGTCAAAATTTTGCCATTCGAACACAGGGATCCGATGAGATGCCCTGTGGACCGGTGCTTTTCGAGTTTAGGTTTCCCCCATGTCTAAGCATTTAGCTGATGGACGCCGGTTGATACTGGCATCTACCTCTCCCTTCCGTCGGGAGTTACTGACCCGGTTAGGTGTGCCGTTTGAGACCCGCGCCCCCGATACGGACGAAAGCCGTTTACCAGAAGAAGATGCCGTGGCATTAGTCGCTCGGCTTGCCGAAAGCAAAGCCCGTGCGGTTGCCCGCCACCAACCCGGTGCCTTAATCATCGGCTCAGACCAAGTTGCGGTACTAGGCGATGATATTTTGGGAAAACCGGGAACCCATGACCGCGCCGTGGAACAATTGTCTCGCGCGGCTGGGCACACCGTAACCTTTCAAACGGGGCTCTGCCTGTTGGATAGCGACAGTGATCGAATCCAACTTGATACGGTGCCGTTCCAAGTGGTTTTTCGGCAATTGCAGCCGCATCAAATCGAAGCGTATTTACGCCGGGAACAACCATACCAATGCGCCGGAAGTTTTAAAGCCGAGGGCTTGGGTATTGCGCTATTCGACCGCTTGA
This sequence comes from Candidatus Competibacteraceae bacterium, assembly GCA_036351435.1. GTDB lineage: Bacteria > Pseudomonadota > Gammaproteobacteria > Competibacterales > Competibacteraceae > JAAUQA01. The sequence goes on along the minus strand of JAZBPA010000010.1, from coordinate 3,292 downwards.
GCGGGGATGACCCTAACAGTTTGATTGGGTTGCCGCTGATTCGGTTGGTATGCATGCTGGAGAATGAGGGGGTGGCGGTGTTGGGATAAGCGGCATCACCAGATAGATTATTTTAAGAATGTTTGGACAAAACCCAAAACAGGTTCTAAGGTTGATTCAACGGTTTATTATAGAGTCAGAGCAGCTACTTAGCCTCATTAGCACTGGGAACAGATTATAGCGACGGATCAACGGGTAACCAGTCTGAAGAATTGCTTTACCAAAGGAAACTCCCATGCGCCCTATCATGACCCGCATATTATCGGTGTTACTCCTGTTATCGGGAGCCGCTAGCGTTGCAGCGCAACCCATCCCTGCGATTACCCACTCGGCTGACACCAACACTCTTAGTGCTCGCCTAGAACGAACTCCACTGGCGGCGGTACTGACCGAACTCAGCCGCCAAAGCGGTATCGCCATGTTTGTCCATCCGGCCAGCGCCGACGCCGAGATTACTGCAGAATTCGACGATTTGCCCCTGCGTGCAGCGCTTAAACGCCTGCTGAACGATCACAGCTACGTATTGATTAATGAACAACGCGCGCAAGGCGGCTCTGGGATCGCCACGATCCATGTCCTGAAGCAGGACTTCACCGCCCCACCTAAACAAAACGATACGACAACCCCTAGCCTGGACAATCCGATGTCCTCTGGAGCCGAAGCGTTACTGCACGCCTTGTGGGCTACCACCAATCTCGAAGCGCGTGCCGCTGCCCTGCAACGTATCGCCGAGCACGATCTAGTAGGCTTACTCGAAGCTATCAAGAGCGCCGATCCCCAAACCCGTGAGGCTGTTTTGGCGAATTTATCAGCACTCGCTCAGTGGTTGCCGTCAAGCCTGCTCAGCGAAGTCGCTGCTAGCGATCCCGACCCGGTCGTGCGCATGAACGCTCTAGCGTTACTCAATGAACTGGGTCAGGAGGCATACCACAGCCTCGCGCAAACGTCATCGACAGCGACCAGGGAAACGGAATTGGCGTTGCTGAGTAAGGCACATAGCGAAACCCTCATCGGCACTGCCACCACAGCGCTGGGGGATGCGCACCCAGACGTGCGGGGAATGGCATTGGAAACCGTCAACGAATTTGCGAGTCGCTACCCGCCGCCACTAGAGGCAGTCACCGCCATGGCGCTGAACGATCCGCAACCGGAGCTGCGCCTGAGAGCGCTGGAATTACTCGTCACCAGTGGCCAGACCGATGCACAGGGACTGCTCAACCGAGCACTACACGACGCGGATCCCATGGTCAGAGAACAGGCGCTGGAACTGCTGGCCGAATTCAATACTAACGATCACCAACCCTAACCGCTCGCAGCGCAGGGAGAAACCACTATGAAGCGCATAACCCTCCTCTTTGGCCTGTTGCTGGCCACAGTGCTCAACCCGGTGCGAGCAGACCTCATTTTTATCAGTCCCGGCTCGATCTACAACTTTGGCTTTTTCAATCAACCAAGCAGTGTCGGCGGTGTAACCTTCAGCAACGAAGACATTCTGCGTTACGATGACACCACCGACACCTGGACACTATATTTCGACGGTTCCGATGTCGGCCTGGGTTTTAATGACATCAACGCTTTCCATCTCGAAGACGACGGCAATCTCCTGCTTAGTCTGAAAAACCCGCAATTCATCAGCGCACTGGGTTGGGTAGACGGCACTGACATCATCCGCTTCATTCCTACTAGTCTAGGGGCCACAACTGCCGGTAGTTTTGACTGGTTCTTTGACGGCTCCGACGTCGGCTTAAACTGGTACTTCGAATACCTGGATGCCATCGGTTTCAGCCCCGACGGTCGCTTAGTCGTCAGCACCCGGGGGTGGTTCTTTGCCAACTCTCTGTTTGGCTTACCGCAGGACTTGTTTATTTTCAACGCATCACGCTTTGGGTCTAACACTGCCGGATCGTGGGAACTGTACCTGGATGGCTCAGACATCGGGCTGAGCCGCTCTTCTGAAAATATCGCTGGTCTGTGGTTTGATCCCAATAACAATGATCTCTATCTGAGCACCAAGGGCGGATTCTCGGTCCAGGGCGGCGTCACCGGCACCAATGAGGACCTCCTGCTCTGCCAGCAGCCCAGCTTTGGGGCCAACTCAGCCTGCACTGCGGCCAGCGTCTTCTTCGACGGTTCCTCCGTCGGCTTCACCCGGCCCATTGATGCCCTGCATCTAGAACTCAATGAACCACCGGTCGCCAACGACGACCCTGCCGCCGGTAACGAAGCCCTTTACACCACCGACGAGGACACCCCCCTGGTGGTCACCACCGCCAACGGCGTACTGGACAACGACAGCGATCCCGACAGCGACCCCTTAACCGTCACCGAACTCAATGGCAATTCCGCTGATATCGGCAGCCAGATTACCTTACCCTCCGGGGCTTTACTCACTCTCAACGATGACGGCAGTTTCGAGTACGACCCCAATGGGCAGTTTGAGGGACTCGGTCAGGATGAGCCGGACCAAGACAGTTTCGACTACACCATTGATGACGGTCAGGGCGGTACCGATACCGCCACCGTGACGATCACCATTATCGGTGTCAACGACGGCCCGACCGCCAACGCTGATAGCCTCAGCGTCGCTGAGGGCGGTACCCAAACCAACTTGGATAGCACCGCCAGCAGCGTGCGTACCAATGACACCGATCTCGACAATACCTTGGGCGAGTTGAACGTCACCACCACGCCGCTCACCACGCCCGCCCACGGCAGCCTGACGCTCAACGCCGACGGCACGTTCAGCTATGATCACGACGGCAGTGAGACCACCAGCGACAGCTTCGAGTATGAAATTTGCGACCCCGAACCGCTCTGCGACAGCGCAACCGTCACCATCACCATCACCCCGGTCAATGACCCGCCAGACGCCTTCGATGACGCCGCCAGCGTGGACGAAGGCGGTACGGTCAGCACCCTGACCACGCCCGCGGCGGCCACCAGCGTGCTCGCCAACGACAGCGACCCCGAAGCGAACGCCTTGACCCTGACCACCACGCCGGTCAGCGGTCCCAGCCACGGCACGCTCACGTTGAACGCCACCGGCAACGGCACCTTCAGCTACACCCACAACGGCAGCGAGACCACCAGCGACAGCTTTGTCTACCAAGTCTGCGACGATGGCAGCCCCGTAGAGTGCGCCACCGCCACGGTCAACATTACCATTAATCCGGTCAATGACCCGCCGGATGCCGTCGATGATGCTTTCGGCACCGATGAAGACACCGTTCTCAATGGCGCGAGTAATGTCACT
>JAZBPA010000009.1:0-29320 GCA_036351435.1 Candidatus Competibacteraceae bacterium | reverse complement strand
TTCAAGGTCCGCAACGCCATCTGATAGATGTCCGGCTGTGGCTTGGATACGCCCAACTGGAAAGACAAAAAACTGGGACGCTGATGTTCGGTCGGAAAATGCCGTAAGAATCCCTGATAAAACGGCGGCCAGATATTGGACACATATACCCAGGGTATTTCCGCCTCGGCCAACGTGCGCAGCGCCTCGGTCGCGCCTGGCACCAGCCAAGCTTCGTCGCTTTGCGCCTGCCACAGCGCAGTCGCTTCCCGAACAGCCGATTCAGGATCGATAGTAAACCGCCCGGCCAACCAGCGCCCCAATTCCACCGCATCGGTCAACGGCGTTTTGAACAGCCGATCATTGACGATGCTCACCGCCTCATCCGGCAAGCCGAGCGCATTCACCAAACGTCTGCCCGGTCCGTAGGGCGGCCCGTCGACCAAGGTAGAACCGATGTCGAAGAAAACCCACATCGGCACTTACTCCGTGTTGCCCTTACGCCGCAATTGCTTGAGTTGCATCTCCGCCCGCGCAATTTCCCGGCCCAGATACAAGGCGTGGCCGATTTCCGAAATCGCGCCATCGCGGGCTAATTGTTGCTCCAGACTGTCCGCCCGGCGGTCGCGGTATTCGGCTAAGGCCATCCCGTTGTAGGAATGTTGTACCAAGATTTCCTGTGTGTCGCGATCAATGGTCACTGTAAAGTCGCCATTGTAATCGAAACGCAATTCCCGCTTACCGGTGGCGCGATCCACCACGTCATCGGTTTTCTTATTGTCGGCGATCATCCGCGCCTGTTCCAAGACATCGCTGTCGATACTGATCGAGTGGCTGAATACGGTGATCGGTCCTGTCTCCATATCGACCCGCTCGGCCACGTAGCGTTGAATAGCCATTAGTCCGTAAAAATTCTCCAGCCAGGCGGAACGCGCATTGTGAGATCGAAACGTAGCGGTCAGGGTCAATTTACCGTCGAAGCGCCGAAAGAAAATCGACACCAAACAGGGACAACTATGGCCTTCCGGCAGATCGCGGCTGTTATCCCACAGCGCGGCATAGGCATGGCGCGATTCCGGGTCTTCACGCAGCCGCGTCACAGCAATATCCAGCGAATCCACCACGGTGTCATCATGACGGAAATAGCCCCGCAAGCGATTGCCGTAGGTATAACTGATGTCAGCCGGCTTGTCGGGATTCAGAATATTGGCCTGATAACGCCGAAACGCCTCCAGCGAAAAACCGTATTCAGCAAGATATTCCGCTGCTTCTTCTTGCGGTTGTTCGATGGTGATTTTGACGTTTTGCAATTCAATGCGCTCGCCTTTTTTCAGCCGATTGCGATGACCGAACCGCACCAGCCGGAAAATCAGCTCTTCCCAAGCATCCAAGGGCGTTGCACGCAGAATGCTGTGATTGCGCGGCTCCGACGGATAACGCTGGACGGTGATTTCCGGTAACGGAATATTAACCCGTTCCAGATTGCATGACTGTTGGGGTGGCAACTGCTGGAAAAAATCCACCAGGCCTTGCCGGGTTGCGGGGTTGCTCAGCGTTTCCAGGGTGTCAATGCGAATGCCGTTGCGAAATTGATCCGGCTGAACCAATCCGTCGATGACGCGCTCGGTACCGATAATCCGGTGTACCGGTACGCCGAGAAATTCATCTTCCTTGAGTCCCTGCGCAAAAAAATCGGCCAGGTCTTCGCGTGAACCGGATAGATTCTGCCCCAACGCAAGTACCCGATTGATTTGCGGATTCCACAATAAATTTCGCAACATATGTGGCAAACCATTGCCATATAAGTTGGCGATAACCGTAATACGTGAGGTTGCCGGGTCCAGGTCGATGCCGAGTTCGGTCAACACTTTTTTGACCTGCTCAACACGGGACCACAGCGTGGTGATGGCGATATCACCAGCTGGGTTGATCAGCTCAAGTCGATCTGGAAAATACAGGGCTTCGAAGTGCATGAGGCGGCAGTACGTTGCAAGTTACCGCCCGAGATTGTAACCGAGAGTGTAACGGGATGGGATATGAACTCTAAAATGAAGACAGTGGGGCGGTTTAAATCGAGCCACCCCACTCGATTAGCGGGATCGTGACAACAATCCCTGTAGCCTTACATGTAAATCCCGCCGTTGACATTGATCTGCTGGCCGGTGATATAGTCCCCGTCAGCAGCCAAGAATATGACGGCTTTGGCGACTTCTTCGGGTGTACCAAAGCGCCGCAAGGGGACTTGGTCGATCAGCTTTTGCTGAACGTCTTCGCGGATACTCAGCACCATGTCAGTGGCGATGAACCCCGGATTGATGGTATTAACCGTCACATTGTTTTTAGCGGTTTCCAAGGCCAGAGACTTGCTGAAACCAATCAGCCCGGCTTTGGTTGCGGCGTAGTTGGTCTGGGCGAGGTTGCCTTTTTGGCCAACGAAGGAACTGATGCTGATGATGCGTCCGTAGTTTTTCTCCAGCATACTGGGCAACGTGGCGCTGGTGACGTAGAAGACACTATCCAGATTGGTTTTGATGACCTCGTGCCAGGCTTCGTCAGTAAGCTTCTTGAAAAACATGTCGCGGGTAATACCCGCATTGTTGACCAGAATATCGATGGTGCCATAGTGATCAAGCACTTGCTTGACCAAATTGCGCGCTTGGGCGCTCTCGCCGACATCCCCTTGCGCGACGAATGCGTCACTGCCCAGCGCCTTGATCTCATCGGCTGTGGCTTGCGCTTCTGCAGCGCTGGAGCGGTAATTCAGCGCCACTTTTGCGCCTTCGCGAGCCAACTCAAGAGCGATCGATTTGCCGATCCCCCGTGAACCCCCTGTGACCAGAGCAATTTTGTCAGTCAGCTTCCCCATTTTTGAGTAGACCTCTTAATGTATGAATTCATGATAATTTCTACGGAAATAAGTTTAATGGGTGTGACCGAGTTTAGTCAATGTAACACCTAACAGCGTGGACTCTGGGCACGTTACGAACTGCGGTCATTGTTCCGCTAAACGCTATAATGACAGGATAGGCTAGGCTGATTGCCACTAAGCGAGAGTGTTGATATGAGTGAAGAAAGTCAGGAAATGATAATGATCGCCAAGTTGGTCAAGACACTGACTGAGCATCTCAAAATAATCAGCAAACAATCACAATCTATTAAGCAACTGCAAGAAATGGTGGAAGCGCAGGGTGCCGGGCAATTGATTATGTTCAATTTGCTCCTCAAAGGCGAGGAGGAGCGGCAGCTGTATTTTTCTCAGGAAATCGCGAAAATTATCAATAATATGGACTTTTCCTCCCATTCCTATTTGAGAGAGTTACTGCAAGAGTATTTGAAGATTGCACAAAAACAGCTCGTCAAATCGATAGAAGACGTCATTGATCCAGAAGAAGAAGCAAGACCGCCTTGGTTCCAGGGGGTGATTCGCGGCAACAAACGTTTCGATGAGGGTCAGGATTAATGGCTTTTTAAGTATAATACCCCTCCAAACCAACAATTCATTAAGCCATGTTACAGACTCACTTGCTCTCCTAATCATTAGCCGATGTTTGCTTATATCGTCCGGCGTCTTGCGCTGATCCCGCTGACCTTGTTGGGAATCATCGCCACCAATTTTGTCATCGTACAAATCGCACCGGGAGGACCGGTCGAGCAATTGTTGGCGCAACTCAAGGATACCGCGGTGGCGGCTACTGCACGCATTTCCGGCAGCGGTGGGGAAGAAACCCAAGGCGCAACCGCGCAGTCATTAGACAACACAGGCGGAAATTATCGCGGCGCGCGGGGATTGGACCCCGAGTTTATCGCCGACATCGAACGGCAGTTCGGATTCGATAAACCGGCCCACCAGCGTTTTCTCATCATGCTCGGTAATTATCTAAAGTTCGATTTGGGAACCAGCTATTTCCGTGATCAAGGAGTCATGGAATTGATCATAGAGAAAATGCCGGTATCGGTCTCGCTGGGAGTCTGGAGTACCTTAATCATCTATGTGGTTTCCGTGCCCCTAGGAATTGCTAAGGCGGTACGCGACGGTTCTCGCTTCGATATCGCCACCAGTTCAGCGATCATCGTCGGTTACGCCATTCCAGCCTTTCTATTTGCAATCCTGTTGATCATCGTGTTCGCCGGCGGTCGCTATCTAGACTGGTTCCCCTTGCGGGGGCTGGTGTCGGACAATTGGTCGGAACTCGCTTGGCCGGATCGCATCGGTGATTATTTCTGGCATCTGACCCTGCCGGTCACCGCGCTGGTGGTCGGCGGCTTCGCCAGCTTGACCATGCTGACCAAGAATTCGTTTTTAGAAGAAATTCACAAGCAGTATGTAGTGACCGCCCGCGCGAAAGGGCTGACCGAACGGCGGGTGCTGTATGGCCACGTATTCCGCAACGCCATGCTAATTGTGATCGCGGGCTTTCCGGCAACGTTAATCAGCATGTTATTTACCGGTTCGTTATTGATTGAGGTGATTTTTTCCTTGGATGGGTTGGGACTATTGGGCTTTGAGGCAGTAATCAACCGTGATTATCCGGTCATGTTCGGTACGCTGTACATTTTTAGTTTGCTGGGATTGCTACTCAATCTGCTCAGTGATGTGACTTATCACATGGTCGATCCCCGCATCGATTTCGAAGCGCGAGCGGCCTGACCGATGCGGATTGCTTTGGATAAGACAGTTCGCGTGGTGCTCGGCAAGCTGGATGCGAAGCTCACTCCACTGACTCGGCGTCGCTTAGCCAAATTCCGCGCCAATCGCCGGGGCTTCTGGTCATTGTGGGTGTTTTTGGTGTTGTTCTTCTTGAGCCTGAGTGCTGAGTTTATCGCCAATGATCAGCCACTGTTGGTGTATTACGACGGTGGCCTGTATACCCCGGTATTCAAAGAATATGCGGAGACTGAATTCGGTGGTTTTTTTCCCAGCGCCGCCAATTACCGGGACCCGGTATTGCGCGAACTGATAGAGGAACAAGGCTGGCTGCTGTGGCCACCGGTGCGCTTTAGCTACGATACGGTCAATTACGATCTACCGGTACCCGCCCCAGCGCCACCGTCCGCGGAGAATTGGCTGGGTACCGATGATCAGGGTCGCGACGTGGTGGCGCGGTTGATCTACGGGTTTCGCATCTCGGTACTGTTCGGCTTATTGCTGACAGTATTTTCTTCTGTGGTGGGGGTGGCAGCCGGGGCGGTGCAAGGGTACTTTGGCGGTTGGCTCGATCTTATTGCTCAGCGGCTGCTGGAGATCTGGGGTGGATTGCCACAGTTGTTCATCCTAATCATCGTCGCCAGCGTGGTGGTTCCCGGTTTCTGGACCTTGTTGTTGATCCTGATGTTGTTCAGTTGGACTGCCCTGGTTGGCGTAGTGCGGGCCGAGTTTTTGCGCGCCCGTAATTTCGATTACGTCCGTGCTGCCCGTGCTCTGGGGATGGGCGATGCCCAGATTATCGTCAAACATGTGTTGCCCAATGCCATGGTGGCGACGCTGACCTTCATGCCGTTTATTCTGTCCAGTTCCATTGTCGCGCTGACCGCATTGGATTTCTTGGGCTTGGGCTTACCGCCGGGATCAGCTTCGTTGGGCGACTTGTTGCGCCAGGGCAAAGAGAATTTACAGGCTCCCTGGTTGGGCATAACTGGTTTCGTTGCTTTGGCGCTGATGTTAAGTTTGTTGGTGTTTGTAGGCGAAGCAGTACGCGATGCCTTCGATCCAAGGAAATCCCAGCTGTGAAGCAATCGGATGCATCCTCTACGTTGCTCGAAGTGCGCGATCTGTCGGTCAACTTTGGTCACACTCCGGCGGTAAAGCGGGTTTCTTTTGAGGTTAAGGCCGGGCAGACTCTAGCTCTGGTTGGGGAAAGCGGTTCCGGCAAATCGGTTTCGGCCCTATCCATCCTGCAATTGCTGCCTTATCCGAGCGCCCATCATCCCAGCGGTAGCATTCGGTTACGCGGCGAGGAATTATTAGGCGCTCCAGCGGACCGATTGCGGCGGCTACGCGGTAATCAGATCGCCATTGTTTTTCAAGAACCCATGACCTCCCTGAATCCGCTGCATTCCATTGAACAGCAGATTGGCGAAGTGTTGGCTGTGCATAAGGGCTTAATCGGCCAAGCGGCCCAGGCGCGAATTTTGGAATTATTGGGATTGGTGGGCTTGCCGGAAGCGGAAAACCGCTTGGGAGCCTTGCCGCATGAGCTGTCCGGTGGTCAACGTCAACGAGTCATGATTGCTATGGCGCTGGCTAATGAACCGGCGTTGTTGATCGCCGACGAGCCGACCACCGCGTTGGACGTGACGATTCAAGCGCAGATCTTGAAGTTGCTCAAGGATTTGCAGGCGCGCTTCAACATGGCGATGCTGTTCATCACCCATGATTTGAGCATCGTCCGTAAAATGGCCGATACCGTCTGCGTCATGAAAGCAGGCGAAATTGTAGAACGCGGCTCCGTCACCGAGCTGTTCAACGCACCTCAACACGCCTATACCCGTGAATTGTTAGCTGCCGAACCTAAAGGCGAACCACCTCCCGTCGTCGAGGGTGCACCTGAGGTTATGGGCAGTGCAGATTTAAAAGTCTGGTTTCCGATAAAAAAAGGCATCATTCGCCGCACGGTGGATTATGTCAAAGCGGTGGACGGGCTCAGCTTGAGTCTGCGCGAGGGCCAGACTGTAGGGGTGGTCGGGGAAAGCGGGTCCGGCAAAACGACATTGGGTCTAGCCCTGCTGCGACTATTGGCCAGCAAAGGTCCAATTCGGTTTCAGGATCGCCGCATTGATAATTTATCCGCTAAAGCTGTCCGTCCGCTCCGGCGGGAAATGCAGATTGTTTTCCAAGATCCTTACGGGTCGCTTAGCCCGCGCTTGTCAGTCAGTCAGATTGTTGAAGAAGGCCTGCTGGTGCACGGCTTGGGTGGCAATCGTGACGAGCGCCGCGCGATAGTTTCCAAAGCATTGGAAGAAGTTGGCTTGGACCCGGCTAGTCAAGACCGTTATCCTCACGAATTTTCCGGCGGTCAGCGACAACGCATCGCCATCGCAAGGGCCTTGGCGCTGAAACCTCGGGTACTGGTGCTGGATGAACCCACCAGCGCATTAGACGTTTCGGTACAGGCACAAATTGTCGATTTGTTGCGTGATTTGCAACAGCGTTACCGCCTAGCTTATCTGTTTATCAGCCACGATCTGCGGGTCGTGAAAGCGTTAGCGAACGAGGTGCTGGTCATGAAGGCCGGGCAAGTGGTGGAAAAAGGCTCGGCGCACCAGATCTTCACTGCGCCTCGTGAACAGTATACCCAGGCTTTGATCGCCGCCGCCCTGGCTTTGGAAACGACGGTTTGATGGCTTATCACTATTCATTGCGTTGTCGAGATAGATTGAGCACGGCAATCATCCGACTATGGATACTTTTTATCCTGACATTAGCAGCCAGTCCCAGCGCATTCGCTACTGTTCAAGCCAGCTTTGATCGTACGACGGTCACCTTGGGAGAAACCGTCAGACTGCTGATCGAAATTGATGCTCAAGCTGATGATTCTGGACCGAATTTGCAGCCCCTAGAACAAGATTTCACGATTCTCGGCAGACAAGTCAATACGCAACTGCAGTTAATCAATGGCCAACCCTCGGCTAAGACCCAATGGACTATCGAATTGGAACCCAAGCGTGAGGGGCTGTTGCAAATACCGTCACTAGTGATAGGTAGTGAGAAAACCGCACCCCTGTCTCTATTGGTGCAAGCGCCTACTGGGGCTGCTGCTAAGCAACCCGCCAGTGATCTATTTATTGAAGTACAAGCCGAACCGCTTAATCCTTATGTGCAGGCACAGATTAATTACACCGTGCGGTTGTTTTTCGCCCTGCCATTACTGGAAGGCAGCTTAAGCGCTCCGAGCCCACCGAATACCATGGTCGAACGCCTGGGCGAAGATTCAACCTATGATACCCAGCATAATGGCCAGCGTTATCGAGTAATCGAACGCCGTTATGCATTGTTTGCCCAACGCAGCGGTGCCCTAACGATTCCGCAACTCAACTTCGAGGGACGTATTGCCGACAATAATCGACGCTCACTGTTTTCCCGTGGTCAGCGAATCAAGCGGAGTAGTGATCCGATTACACTGGAGGTGCGCCCCCGCCCGGCAACAGCGACAGGGCCTTACTGGCTACCCGGTACCGCTGTGAGTCTGCAAGGCACTTGGTCGCAGCAACCCCCGCAGTTCCGGGTTGGAGAACCCATCACCCGAACATTGCAAATCGTGGCTCAAGGACTCAGTAAATCTCAACTGCCGGAATTAACCTGGCCAACATTCGATTGGGCGCGACTCTACCCTGATCAAGCGGTGACCGAAAACAGTATCGACGGCCAATGGTTGGTAGGGCGACGGGAACAGAGCATCGCCTTGGTCCCTACCCGGGCCGGGCGGTTTACTTTTCCAGAAGTTAAGCTGGATTGGTGGGATACCCAACAAGATAAATCCCGTACAGCCGTGATACCGGCCATGGATATTGAGGTGTTACCGGCGCTTAATTCAGAGCAACCACCAGTTCCAGTCCAGCCTGTGCTTGAACAACCATCCGCTCAGACTGAAGCTGGAGAAGGTGCGACAGGCGTTTTTTGGCCCAGTGCAGCAATGAGTTTATTACTAGCCTGGATAGCGACCTTATTCGCTTGGTGGCGCTCAAACCAGAACCAGCGCATCTCGGAGCCGGTGGAGCAAACACCTACTTATATTCCTCCCACCGCCAGGGCAGCGAAACGTGCAGTGAAGCAAGCTTGTACGGACAATAATCCCGCTGCTGCCGCAACAGCGTTATTGGCTTGGGCAAGCGCTTTATGGCCCAATCCACCACGCCATTTAGGCGCATTAGCTACTCAATTGGAGCCACAAACCGGCAGCTTGGTACACGCGTTGGACCGTGCTCTGTATGCTCCTACGACTATGCCCTGGGAAGGTCAGTCATTATGGCAGGCTGTTCAGCGAGGGTTACCACTGCAACGCCCCAAACCTAAGGCTCAATCACCTTTGGCGCCGCTATATCCCGAACGGAATCAAAGTTAGCCGCTGGTTGTGTCGTTATCAACTGGACAACCCTCCCCCTAGAACGGGAGAGGGTGATGAAATCGATGACTTAAAGAGTCGGATAACTCTTTAATGATACTGGCGGGATGTGGGAAAAGACTATTAGCGGAGAGTAGACGGTAGTGATCTCATTCAACCGGCTGTACCATAGTTGCTTGAGGGCCTTTCGGACCGTCTTGGGATTCAAATTGAACTCTTTGATTTTCGGCGAGGGTGCGAAATCCTTTGCCATCAATAGAAGAATAATGAACGAAAACGTCATTGCCACCGTCCTCTGGGGTAATGAATCCGAAACCCTTGGTCTGGCTAAACCACTTCACAGTACCCGTACGCATTAAAAAAACCTCAAAAATATTCAACGTTTACAGCTGTGTCGATTCCGCTAAAGTTCCGGTGCATAACGCGACTTATGTTGGGATACCTTAAGGGGATCGGCATTTGAAAATTCAGCGGTTGTCGCGCCGCCGAACGAGGCGACACTACGCTAAAGTAGTCCAGCTTGCAAGTGTTTTATGGTAATGAACAACCTACGCTTTTATGCCGACGGATGCGTTCGTAACGGCGTATCGGTATGCTTAAGCACTCTATTCCATAACATGAGCGTTGTGATGAACATTGAGCCGACTCAACTAAGACCCTTTATCCCCAGTGGAAAAGACTTTTACTACTCGAAAAAATTTTTCCAGGCATTAGGATTCCAAATCAATTGGGAGAGCGATGGTATTGCTGAATTGCAATGGGGCGCAGCAGTTTTTCTATTGCAAGACTTTGAGAATGAAGAATTGCAACAGAACTTGATGATGTATTTATCAGTCACTGATTTGGATGAGTTTTGGCAGCAGCTGAAAAACAGTGGCGTGTTAAACCAATTCGACGACGTGCGTGCCCGTGAGCCCACCGAGTTTCCTTGGGGTATCAGAGAAGTGCATTTGATTGATCCGGCTGGTGTGTGTTGGCATATCGCATAACTCATCCTAGCCGACCAAGCCAAGGACTTCATTGAGAAAGAATAGCAGTGCTTAACACATTGGATCAGTTAAAGACCCGTTTCGCCGAATGCCTAACTCGGGACCGACGCAATCTAGATCGCCGGCTCCGACAATTGCGACAACGGCTGCGAGCAGACAAACCGATTACTCGGGGCTTGGAACAGCTTGAGGTTGCTGTGCATGCCTCTATCTCACAGCGGCAACAACGCTTAGCAACGTTGCCGAATCCCCGCTTCGATGAAAACCTGCCTATCAATCAGCGCCGCGACGCCATCGCAGCTGCCCTGCGGGACCATCAAGTGGTCATTGTCTGTGGCGAGACCGGCTCCGGTAAAACTACCCAACTGCCCAAGCTCTGTTTAGAACTGGGATTGGGTGCAGCAGGCACCATCGGCCATACTCAACCGCGCCGCATCGCTGCCCGCAGCGTGGCGGCACGCATTGCCGAAGAGCTCAACGGTTCGATAGGCGGAGTGGTCGGTTATAAGGTGCGCTTCAGTGATCGAATGGGTCCCGATACCGTTATCAAACTGATGACCGACGGTATCTTATTGGCGGAGACCCAAAGCGACCGCTATTTAGAGCGTTACGAAGTTATCATCATTGATGAGGCGCATGAACGCAGTCTCAATATCGATTTTCTATTAGGCTATCTGCACCGGCTATTACCTGCCCGCCCTGATCTCAAGCTGATTATCACCTCGGCCACCATCGACCCCGAGCGGTTTTCCCACCATTTTCATAATGCCCCGATCATCGAAGTCTCAGGCCGTACTTATCCAGTGGAAATGCGCTATCGGCCTTTGCTGAGCGATGATGAGGACGAACGGGATCGGGATCTGCAACAAGCCATTCTTGATGCGGTCGATGAGGTTTCGCGCATCGACCGGGGCGACATTTTGATTTTTCTCAGCGGTGAACGGGAAATCCGCGAGACCGCCGAAAGCTTGCGCAAACACCACCCGCCTTCCACCGAAATCGTGCCGCTTTACGCGCGACTGTCGGCGAGTGAACAGAACCGGGTTTTTCAACCCCATCAACAACGCCGCATCGTGTTAGCGACTAATGTGGCGGAGACTTCGCTCACGGTGCCGGGTATTCGCTACGTCATTGATCCCGGCACCGCCCGCATCAGCCGTTACAGTCATCGCAGTCAGTTGCAACGTTTGCCGATAGAGAAAATTTCCCAGGCCAGCGCCAATCAACGTGCCGGGCGCTGTGGTCGAATCAGTGCCGGGGTCTGCATCCGCTTGTATTCAGAAGAGGATTTTCAGGCCCGCCCCGCGTTTACCGAACCGGAGATTCTGCGCACCAATCTAGCGGCAGTGATCTTGCAGATGAGCGTTTTGAATTTGGGGGAAGTGGCGGATTTCCCGTTCGTCGATCCACCGGATACCCGCCTAATCACTGACGGGTTCAAACTCTTGTTCGAATTGCAGGCGGTTGACGAGCATCGCCGGGTCACCGAGCCGGGTCGGCAACTGGCTAAATTACCCATTGATCCGCGCCTGGGGCGGATGATTCTGGCCGCACAGCATCACGGCTGCCTGCGCGAGGTACTCATCATCGCCGCAGCTCTGGCCGTTCAGGACCCAAGGGAACGTCCCTTGGAATATCGTCAGGCAGCGGATGAGAAGCATCGCCGCTTTCGCGATGAGCAGTCCGATTTCATGGCCCTGCTTACGCTCTGGGACTATTACCACGCACAAGCGCGGCACTTGTCCAAAAGCAAACTGCGAAGTTTGTGCCGGAGCGAGTTTTTGTCCTTTGTGCGGATGCGAGAATGGCACGATTTGCGGCAAGAATTGCATGGGTTGGTAACCGAAATGGATTTGCGCCCCAACCAAGAACCGGCCGACTACAATAGCTTGCACCGCGCTCTGTTAACCGGCTTGCTGGGCAACTTGGGATTAAAACAGGAAGACCACAGTTGGTTGGGCGCGCGCGGCCGCAAGTTTTATATCTTTCCAGGGTCCGGTCTGTTCAAAAAGGGACCACGCTGGCTGATGGCCGCCGAGCTGGTGGAAACCAGCAAAGTGTACGCCCGCACGGTAGCCAAAATTCAACCCGAGTGGATCGAGCCTGCGGCTCGTCATCTGGTTAAGCGCAGCTATGCCGATCCGCATTGGGAAAAACGGCCTGCCCAAGTGGCCGCCACCGAACGAGTCACCCTGTACGGTCTGCCGATTGTGGCGGCACGCCGAGTCAACTACGGCCCAATCGACCCGACCGAGGCGCGAGCGATATTTATTCGTCATGCGTTAGTCAGGCAGGAATTCGATTGCCGCGCACCATTTTTTCACCATCAGCGCGATTTGGTTGCGGAAATCGAACAGCAGGAGGCGAAGACCCGCCGTCGTGATCTATTGGTCGATGAGCAGGACTTATTCCGGTTTTACGACGAGCGAATTCCACCCAGTATCAGCAACGGCCCTCGCTTCGAAAAATGGCGGAAACAAGTCGAGCGAGACAATCCCCGCGCACTGTTTGTATCGCGTGAAACCTTGCTCAATCCAGACGCCAATACTGCCGTCCCGGACCAGTTCCCGGATTTTCTGGAACAGGACGGATTGCGGTTACCGCTTAGTTATCGCTTCGCGCCGGGGGAAGAGGATGACGGAGTCACGCTGACTGTGCCATTAGCGGCGCTGAATCAAGTGGATGCCCGCCGCTTAGAATGGCTGGTGCCGGGCCTACTGGAACCGCGCATGGGGGCTTTATTGAAGTCCTTGCCCAAAGCCTTGCGTCGGCATTTCGTTCCGGTGCCTAACTATGTAAAAGTGTTGCAGGAAGTCCTGCAACCCGGCAAGCGCGCGCTGACCGAAGCCATGGCAACCGCGTTGCATAAAATGACTGGTGTCGAGATTCCGTCCGATGCTTGGCGGCCCGACGCGCTGACAGATCATTTACGTATGCGGTTACGGGTGCTGGATGCGGACGGCAAGGTGCTGGTGCAGGGTCGGGATTTGGAACGCATCAAAGCAGGTCTCAAGGGGAAAGCTGAGGATAGCTTCGCGGCATTGCCGACTCCGGAATTCGAACGGGACAATGTCCGCGACTGGGATTTTGGCGAATTACCGCCCCAGGTGGAATTCGTGCGCAATAGTATTAACCTGAAAGGCTATCCAACCCTGTGCGCACAACCCGACGGCAGCTTAGCGTTGCGTTTAGTCGATGCGCCGGAGCAGGCGGAAACGCTGTTACGCAGCGGTATTCGGCGGTTGCTGACCTTACAATTGCGCGAGCCGATACGGCGTTTGAAGCGCGATTTGCCGGGCCTGCAAACCATGAGTCTGTATTACGTGGGCGTAGGGACACAAGAGGATTTGCGCGAAGATTTATTGACTGCCATTTTAGATCAAACATTCTTGAATACCGCCCCGCTACCGCGTACCCGGGAAGCCTTCATCGCCTGCCTAAATCAAGGTAAGCCGCGCCTACAGAGCGAAGCTAACGCGCTTTGTGCCAGCACCCAAGACACGCTGGCGGCTTATCATGAGGTACGTAAAATTCTAAACGGGAATTTACCGCCAGGCTGGTTTGAAGCCATTGAAGACATCCATGAGCAATTGGCTTGGTTGATATACCCCGGCTTCGTAACCCAGACGCCACCTGAATGGCGGCAGCATCTGCCGCGCTATTTGAAAGCGATCGCTGCACGGCTGCGCAAAATCAAACAAGCCCCCGATAAAGATCAACAACGGCGTGTCGACATCAGCCGGCTCTGGGAACGGTGCAAAACGCACTGGAAGCAAAACAGCACACGCGGCATGATTGATCCTGAACTGGAACGATTCCGTTGGCAGTTGGAAGAGTTACGGGTTTCGATGTTCGCTCAGGAGCTTAAAACCGCAATGCCGGTATCGCTCAAACGATTGGAGGAACAGTGGAACAAGGTGCAGGCTTAACCTAATCGTTCCGCCGCAAAAGCGGCGGAATCGGTTCAATATGAGGGGATTTAGTCGCCCGGGCTGGTGATTTCCAAGCTTAGCCCGGGCGGTGAACAGTGGATTAACTCTGCACAGCGTCCCGCACTGCTTCCAGAGAATTGGGATCGTCCAACGTGGATAAATCACCGGGGTCACGCCCTTCTGCCACAGCCTGAATACTCCGACGCAACAATTTGCCGGAGCGGGTTTTGGGCAACGCGTTGACGAAATACACCTTGGCGGGTCGAGCCACTGGGCCTAAGCGATCAGTGACCACTTTGAACATCTCCTTCTCAAGACTCACCCGTTGCTCGTCAGTCTGCACCAGGCTCGGATCTTTGAGGGTGATGAACACATGGGCAACCTGTCCCTTGAGTTGATCAGCCACACCCACCACAGCAACCTCTGCAACTGCCGAATGCGAACTAACGGCTTCCTCAATTTCCCGCGTACCCAGACGGTGACCGGCTACATTAATCACGTCGTCGGTGCGGCCCATGATGAAGTAATAGCCTTCATCGTCACAGACTGCCCAGTCAGACGTGGTGTAGAGCAGTTCCTTGAAGTCCGAGAAGTAGCTCTTGATAAACCGTTGGTCGTCGCCCCAAACCGTGGTCAGGCAGCCCGGCGGAAGTGGCGGCGTAGAAACTAGTACACCCTTCTCATTAGGTCCGACTGTTTGGTTGGTGGATTCGTCGACCAGCTTGAGGTTGAAACCGATATTAGCGAAACCGGGAGAACCGAATTTATTGGGCTTAAGATCAACGCCCGGCAGATAAGTCAGAATGGCCCAACCGGTTTCGGTCTGCCAGTAATGATCAACCACCCGCACCCCGATGCCGTCGGTGATCCAGCGCGAAGTGGGCTCATCAAGCGGTTCCCCGGCTAGGAATAAATAACGTAGGGTGCTGAGGTCATATTTCTTGAGGTATTCGGGGTCCTGTTTCTTCAACACGCGAGCCGCTGTGGGCGAGGAAAACATGGTAGTGACCTTGTAGTCCTCCACGATTTTCCACCAAATGCCGGCGTCGGGATGGGTCGGCAAACCCTCGTAAACGATGGTCGCCATGCCATGGATCAACGGACCATAGACGATATAGGAATGACCGACCACCCAACCGATATCGGAAGTGGTAAACATGGTTTCGCCGGGTTTGCCCGCGTAGACATAATCCATGGAGGCGGCCAAAGCGACTGTATAGCCACCGGTGTCACGTTGCACACCCTTGGGTTTGCCGGTGGTGCCGGAGGTATAGAGGATGTAGCTGGGATCGCTGGATTCCACCCAGGTAACCGGCACTTCGGCATCCATGTGTTGTTCGCGCAAGGTCGCATAATCCAGATCACGGCCGTCGGTGATGGCCATGTTTTTATCCAGTCCACGGTTACAGATTAGGACATGCGCGGGAGGCGATTCAGCCAACCGACAGGCTTCGTCTACCAGGTGTTTGTAGGGCACGGGTTTACCGTTGCGCATACCGGCATCAGCAGTAATCAATACTTTAGGCTGAGCATCGTTGATGCGAACCGCCAGATTATGTGC
Organism: Candidatus Competibacteraceae bacterium; assembly: GCA_036351435.1. GTDB lineage: Bacteria > Pseudomonadota > Gammaproteobacteria > Competibacterales > Competibacteraceae > JAAUQA01. The sequence continues at coordinate 13,800 of JAZBPA010000009.1, read as the reverse complement.
TGCAAACCCACCGAACACCACGGAATGAATCACCCCCAAACGGGCACAAGCGAGCATGGCGAATAATGCTTCTGCGATCATGGGCATGTAGATTACCGCCCGATCGCCCTTGCCGAGCCCCAAGGATTGCAGGATGGCTGCGAAGCGATTGACCTCCCGATGTAGCTCGGCGAAGGTATAGTTTTTGGTTTCGTTGGTCTCGGTAGAGATATAAGCCAGCGCTAATTGATCAGCGCGATCTGCAAGATGACGGTCTATAGCGTTGTAGCACAGATTAGTTTCGCCACCCACAAACCATTTGCAGAACGGCGGGTTGGAATAATCCAGAACCTTTTCCCAGGGTTTGTTCCAATGAATCCGTTTTGATTCCTCGCCCCAAAAGCCCTCGGGATCTTCAACCGACCGACGATGCATCGTTTCGTAATTCATGTAAGCTCCTCTAAGATGAAGTAGTGGTTTGCCCAACACCCAATATCAACGGCCCTATTTGCCGAAAAGATTGCGACGTAGGCACACGGCCAGAAGGCATATGCCCTTTTTGTTATCGTTGATTAGTTTAGTCGCTAAACGAAAAAATACCGCTTTTTTCGAGAGTCCCTTCTAACCCGGCTGCTGCCGAAGAGATGGGGTACTGCCGGATAGCTTCGACAGCGATGCAGTGGCTGAGGGTGATGCGATAGCGGCAAGACGAGTTACTGGGAGATCAGGGCGACCGCATATAAATAACTGGTTTTTTCACAACTGACATGCCATTTGACCTGCGAGAGTGGCTAATGAAAGACCGGCAGCCGAACGAACCCTACCACAAACCGCGTTTGTTCTGGAATTGGACAGTCCGTACTCGGGGAAGAAACTGCTCATCCCGAAGTCTCTTCCTCCAACGCTGAACCGTATCCGCCCCCCCCTGGAGTGAGCATGACGAAGATGTCGCCCGGTGTCATCAGTGCCTCGTCATTGCCCTTGAGGGTTACGATGCTGCCGTCCTTGCGTTCGACGTGGTTTTCTCCAGTCCGCCCAGGCGAACCACCGGCTGCGCCAGGAGGCGGTACTTCCCGATGCGAGGACAGGACGGTTGCCGTCATCTCCTCAAGGAAGCGCAACCGCCGGGTGATGCCGTCGCCACCGCGCCATCTACCATCACCGCCCGATCCGCGGCGGATCGAGAATTCTTCTACCCTGACGGGGAAGCGGGTTTCCAGCACCTCCGGGTCGGTCATGCGGGTGTTGGTCATGTGGCTGTGCACGGCACTTGTCCCATTGAACCCGTCACCGGCGCCGGTTCCACCGCAGATCGTTTCGTAATTCTGGATACGCGCGTTGCCATAGACGAAGTTGTTCATCGTCCCTTGCGACCCGGCTATCACGCCGAGTGCGCCATAGAGCGTGTCGGCAATAGCTTGGCTAACCTCGGTATTACCCGAAATCACTGCGGCTGGGTATTCGGGGTTGATCATGGAGCCCTTAGGCGCCCTGATCTCAATGGGTTTCATACAGCCCTCGTTCATAGGGATATCGGCCCCAACCAGGGTGCGGAACACATAAAGCACGACCGCACGGCAGATTGAGAACGGAGCGTTATAATTGAACTTGTCTTGAGCCGAAGTTCCGTTGAAATCCACCAGCGCCGTGCGGGCCGGGTGATCGACCGAAATGTTCACCTTGATCTGCGCCCCGCTGTCGAGCGGGTAGGTGAAGGAAGAATCCTTCAGCACGTTCAACACCCGGCGCACGCTTTCTTCGGCATTATCCTGAACATGGCCCATGTAGGCGTGCACCACGTCCAAACCGAATTGCCCGACAATCCGGGTTAATTCCTGAGCCCCGGTCGCGTTCGCCGCGATTTGGGCCGCGATGTCCGCCATATTCTCGTTGATGTTGCGGCAGGGATAACGACCTGAGGACAGCAGCGCCCGAGTCTCTGGCTCGCGCAGGATGCCGCGCTCAACCAGCAGGAAGTTATCGATCAGCACGCCTTCTTCTTCGATATTGCAACTGTCGGGCGGAGAGGAGCCGGGGGTCTTGCCGCCAATATCCGCATGGTGGCCGCGCGATGCGGCGAGAAAGATGATTGTTTCGCCAGCATCATCAAAGACCGGCGAGATAACGGTCACGTCGGGCAGGTGGGTGCCGCCGTTATAGGGGTTGTTCATCATGAACACGTCGCCCGGACGAATACGCCCTACATTCTCCTTCAGAATGGTGCGCACGCTCTCGCTCATGGAACCCAGATGTACCGGCACATGTGGGGCATTTGCGACTAGATCGCCCCTGGCATCGAAGATCGCACAGGAAAAATCATAACGTTCCTTGATGTTGACCGAATAGGCGGTGTTGGCAAGCGTCGCGCCCATCTGATCAGCGATCGACATGAATAGGTTGTTGAACACCTCCAGCATCACCGGATCGACACTGGTGCCGATGGCCTCCTGCCGGTTGACCGGCACGACGCGGCGTAGCACCAGTCCGCCATCCGGCAGCCCTTCGGCCTCCCAGCCGAACTCGACAATATTGGTGCCGGTCGGCTCTACGATGATCGCAGGGCCGCTGACCTTGGTGCCGGGCAGTAGCGTTTCGCGTTTTACCAGCGGCACATCGTGCCATTGGCCCGCTGTGAACATCCGCGCGGCCTGCTTCCCAGGTTGGTCGGCTGCGTCTTGCGTAAGGGTGACGCCTTCACCAGACGCACCGACTGCTTCGGCGGTCAACAGGTCAATGATCAAATCATCATAGTCCGGAACGAAGCCAAAACGTTGCTTGTGCGCCTCGTCGAATCCCACCTGCATCCGGGGTTGTGGGCCGAAGGGGACGGGCAAAGTCTGGTGCGATCCGGGGGTTCGAATATGGGCTGTCATGATTATGCCGACCTGTTGCTCAGGTATTCCTTGGCCGACGACCTCTCGCCGGGCGTCGTCTCCAATGCGATCTAACACCGCTTGTGCCTGTACGACCTCCGACAGGGACGCAGCGAACTGATATTCTCTAATGGCGCGAATGTCCGCCAGCCCGATGCCGAAGGCCGACAGCACCCCGGCGAAGGGATGGATATAAATGCTTTCCATTCCCAGCACATCGGCTACTTGGCAGGCGTGCTGTCCGCCCGCGCCGCCGAAGCAGTTCATGGTGTATTGGGTCACATCATAGCCGCGCTGCACGGAGATCTTCTTGATCGCGTTGGCCATGTTCTCGACCGCGATGCGCAGGAAGCCCTCGGCCAGAGCCTCGACGCTTAATTTAGCCTCGCCGGTCTCGGCGGCGATCTTGTCGGCCAGCACCTCGAATTTTTGCCGTGGGACGTCGACGTCCAGCGGTTCATCGCCGTTCGGTCCGAACACGGATGGGAACTGGTCGGGCTGAAGCTTGCCCAGCACCACGTTGCAGTCGGTTACGGTGAGCGGTCCGCCCCGGCGATAGCTGGCCGGGCCAGGGTTAGCCCCGGCGCTTTCCGGGCCGACCTGCATTCGACTTTGCCGGAAAGTCAAAATTGACCCGCCACCGGCAGCGACCGTGTGAATACTCATCATCGGTGCACGCATGCGAACGCCGGCTACTTCTGTCTCAAAGGAGCGTTCATAGGTTCCGGCATAGTGGCAGACATCGGTCGAAGTGCCGCCCATGTCGAAGCCGATCAGCTTGTCGAACCCGGCATCTTCGGCCGTGCGCACCATGCCGACGACGCCTCCCGCAGGGCCGGAGAGGATCGCGTCCTTGCCTTGGAAGAGTGTTGCGTCGGTCAGACCGCCATTCGACTGCATGAACATCAGCGCTTGACAACCACCCTGATCGGCGCCGAGTGCATCGCTGACTTGGCCCACATACCGGCGCAAGATGGGGGAGAGATAGGCGTCTACCACTGTGGTGTCGCCGCGTGAAACCAACTTGATCAGCGGGCTGACCTCATGGCTGAGAGAGACCTGCGTAAAGCCCTGTTGGCAGGCAATATCGCCAATCTTGCGCTCGTGTTCAGGGAAACGATAGCCGTGCATCAACGCCACCGCAACGGAACGGAATCCCTTAGCATAAGCCGCACTCAGTGCATCACAGACCTGTTCCAGGTTCAGCGGAGTCACCAGGTTGCCTTCCGCGTCCAAGCGTTCCTCCACCTCGATCACCTCTTCATAAAGAAGCTCGGGCAGAATGATCTCAAGGTCGAACAGCCGGGGTCGGTTCTGGTAGCCGATCCTCAGCAGATCGCGCATCCCCTGGGTGATAAGCAGCACGGTGCGGTCGCCCTTGCGTTCGAGAAGCGCGTTGGTGGCTACCGTCGTACCCATCTTCACCGCATCAATTGTTCCTGCGGGGATAGCGTCGTCAGCCTTGAGCCCAAGGATCTCTCGGATGCCTTGAACGGCGGCGTCCTGATATCTCTCGGGGTTCTCCGAAAGCAATTTGTGCGATTGCAAAGAGCCGTCCGGCCTGCGAGCGACGATGTCGGTAAAGGTACCGCCGCGGTCTACCCAAAACTGCCACATGAGACATAACTCCTCTGTTTGCCGGCAGCAGGGCCGGCAGTAGGTATTCAGATATTCAGGGCTGCCTTGCAGGCGTTATTGAAGCGCTTGGGACAGGAAAAACACCATCTGAGGGAAGGCGATCAGCACAATCACCATTAAAATCATTACGAAAACATACGGGATGGTGCCTAGCATAACCTCGCTCAGTGTGCCGCTCTTGCGAGCGCCCTGCACGACGTAGAGATTAAGGCCGACGGGTGGAGTGATCAGCGCCATCTCAATCAGCACGATCATGAGGATTCCAAACCAGATCGGATCGTAACCCTGCCCGACCACTAATGGCACGATGATCGGGATCGTCACCACCATCAACGACAGCGTCTCGATAAAGAAGCCGAGCACGATATAGATGCAGACCACCACCAGGATCATCATTAGCGGTGACAATCCGAGACCTTCGAGAAAGCCGCTGAGTTCGCGACCAATTCCGGCGGAAGCCAGGGTAAAGTTTAGGAAAGAAGCGCCGATGACAACGAGCATGATCATTGATGTGATCTTCACCGTGCCCATCACGCTTTCCACGATGGCCTCCAGCGAGATTCCGCCGAACATGGCGGCAATCGCAATGGCGCCGGCAACGCCCACGGCGGCAGCCTCGGTCGGGGTCGCCCATCCCGTGTAGATCGTCCCGATAATCACCGAAAAAAGCAGGATGATCGGCACGAGTTGCAGCAGCGCCCACAACATCTCTGGTAGCGGGAAGATACGTCGAGTTCCGCCCAGTTCCGGCCGAACGACACAAATGGCAACGGTAATTGCCATGAACCCAAGCGCCAGCAGCAGACCCGGCAGGAGACCGGCAAGGAAGAGCTGAGGGATCGACGTTTGGGTGAGGAAGCCGTAGACGATCAAGTTGATCGAAGGCGGGATCATGATGCCCAGGGTTCCCCCGGCGGCGATTGCTCCGGAGAACAGCTTCGGGTCGTAACCCAGTTGCTTGGCTTGAGGCATCGCTACCGTTGCCACCGTCGCTGCAGTTGCCACGGACGAACCGGATGTGGCCGAGAACATCGTCGCGGTCGCTACGTTGGCATGGACGAGCCCGCCCGGCAGCCAGGACACCCAACGGTCAAGGGCAGAGTAGGTGCGGGTCGCGATGCCACTACGGATGAGAATTTCGCCCAGCAGCACAAAGAAAGGGATGGCGATCAACGTCGCGTTATTCGAGGTCGACCAGACTAGATTTCCCAGACCCTTGATCAGCGGAAACGGGCTGAAGAACAGGTCAACGCCGAAGCCCAGCAGAAACAGGACGATGCCGACCGGGATCGAAAGTGCGAGCAGGGCAAGCAGGCCCACCGAAACGTAGGTAATCATTGCAAGCTGTCCTGTTCGTTGAAGATACCGATGGTCGCTTCGCTGGCTTCGAATTCGCCGCGCAGGACGAGAAGCAATGCCGCCAACAGGGTGAGCCAAGCGACGATCCCGAACCAAGCCCAGCCTGCGAACCAGGGCAGTTGGACCATCCAAAGCGGGGTTTCTAGCGGCGTATTGGCGCGGGAGCTGTTCGCAATGGAGCGTTCCAGTACCGGCCAGCAACGCACCGCGATAAGCGTGATTGTCATTGACAAGACGGTCATTGAGAAGAGATCGAACAGGGTGTGACCGAGGGCGCCAACGCGCCCTCGGAGTATGTCAATGCGAACGTGGCTCAGTTCCAGAAGGGCAAATCCCATACCCCATGAGGTCACAATCGCCATCACATAGCCGCTGATCTCGTCGGTCCCGCCGAGAGAGGATCCCAATTTCCTGAGAATGATGTCTGCAAGGACAAAAGCCGCACAGGCGAACAGAGTCGCTCCGATCAGCATGGCAACCAGCCTGTTTAGCCATCTCAGGTTGGCGAGAAGTTGTTGTGCCATTTGGGTCCCCTCCAAGGCTGATTACTCAGCGCTAATGCTGATGCCGGCAGCCTTGCCGACCGTTGCGTTCCAACGCGCGGTCCATTCCGGGCCTGCACGTTGGGCCCACTCCGGGAGGACTTGGCTTTGGAGAATCTCCCGCGCCTTAGCGAAATCGGCATCGCTCACTGCGACCTGCTTCATGGAGCGCGCCTCGCCGGACGTGCAGGTGCCATTGCCGGTCAGGCAGGCGATATCGTTTTCGAGCGCACCCTGCGCAGCTGCCCACGCGGGGTCCTCGTAGTTGGCGGTGATCTCAGTCTGGATCAGTTGCTGTGTATCCGACGGGAGGCTGTTCCACTTGTCCAAGTTAATCGCGGTCACAACCGGGTCCCAGCCACCCAGCGGGATCGGTAACAAGTGCGTGGACACTTCCCACCAACCAGCGCTGTAGCCCGATCCGGCCCCGGTCACGGCGCAGTCGACCACGCCTTTCTGAAGTGCACCGGGCACCTCGGCGAAGCTTACATTCACGCCCTCGGCGCCAAGCGCCTCAAGAAATTTCGCGGTCATCCGACCGGATGCTCTAACCTTGAGGCCTTTCAGGTCGTCCAGCCCCGAAATATCGCGATTGCAAAAGACGATCTGCGGCGGATAGGGCGCGATGGCGAGCACATGGCTGTTGAAGCGGGTCTTGAAGATGTCTGCGACCATCGGTTTTGCAGCATCGACCAACCCACGCTCATCCTTCGCATTGAGGGCAAGCAGCGGTACGTCTAGACCCTCAAGCTCGGGCGCATCGGCCACCGCATAGTCCGCGACAGTCATGCCCACGTCATAGACCCCTTGTCCCAACAGCCTATATACGTCGGCAACTCCCAGGTTCATCTGGTCGTGGGTCGTCAGGTTGACGTTGATTGTGCTGCCGGATGCATCGGGCAGGGTGTTTGACCAGAACGGTGCTTCGAACTCCTTGTGCAGAGGAAGGCTCGACCAACTCCCGACGACCGACAAATCTTCGGCCAATATCGGCGAGGCGGCCAGGGCTGTGGACAACAGCAGGACGGCTTTTTTCATTGGGGCACTCCTTGTTGGGTCAGGGATTGGGTTAATTACGCGCGAGGCGCACTTGCATTCGCGATCACGGGAACCTCTGCATCTTCCGGAACATCGGTGATCAGCATGTGTCCGGGCTTGTGGGTGATGCAAAGCGGAATCTTGGCTTGTTCGATCGCAGCTTGTGGGGTTACTCCACAGGCCCAGAAAATAGGAACCTCGCCTTTGGCGACGGGCGCGGGATCGCCCCAATCCGGGTTGTCGATATCCACTATGCCGATTTGCGTCGGATCACCGACATGCACCGGCGCCCCATGCGCGAGCGGATACCTACGTGAGATCTCAATCACCTGATCAATGCGATCCTGGGGGATAGACCTCATGCTGACGACCATTGGGCCCCGGAACGGTCCTGCGGGAACGGTAGCAATGTTGGTGCGGAACATGGGCACGATTGTGTCGTGTTCGATATGCCAAAGCGGAATCCCTACTTTCTGCAAGGCGTTTTCAAAGGTGAACGAACACCCCAGTGCGAAAGTCACCAAATCGTTCTGCCAGAGATGATCTATGTTGGCAACGCTACCTTCCAGAACACCTGCTCGGTAGATGTTATAGGCAGGCACATCGCTGCGAATATCGATATCGTGGCCCAGCGTCCTCAGCATCGGATCACCCGTGTCGGATACCCCGACCAATGGGCAAGGCTTCGGATTGCGCTGGCAGAACCGCATAAAATCAAGTGCGTGGGCTTCCGGCATGATCGCAAGATTGGCTTGCAAGTAGCCGACACCAAGGCCAGCCGTATGCGAGCCGTACTGTCCGGTTCTAATGGCCTGTCGTAGCTCAGGCAGCGATCCGGATGAAAGTGTTTCGTAGCTAATATTCATAATGCTCCTCAGGTTTCCCCAAGTATTGCCGCACCTGAATATAAAAACAAATTAATTAAATATGCTTTATCATATAAATATTATCTATATCTCTAAGAACTCCTTCGCTGTTTGTTCAGCAAGCAGCGCAGCGGTTGCAACCAAGTCGCTTGGGGGATCGCCAAGATAGGAAACCGAGAACCGGAGAGGACTTGGAACCCAACCGGGATCGAATTCCAAAAGCCTGCCGACATCGACAAACTCGTTGCCAAGCACACGAGGGAGAGCGGCAACACCAAGCCCAGCTTCCACTAAGCGAAAACAGGCAGAGAGGGATGAAGAGGGGAGAAACTTCGCTGAGGGACCGATCCGATCAAAAAGCTCGGCCTTGAGCTCCCGATACGGACGAGTATTGCGTGCATAGGTGATTATCGGATTGCGCAGATGTCCGGAGGGGCCGTCTTCGGGTTGGTCGGTCCCGCTCGATACATACCATGCCAAATCGAAAACCGGCAGCATAATGTTGTCCACCGAGTATTCGGAAATTGGACCGAGTAGGATGGCCAGATCAATCTCGCGATTGAGCAAATCCTCGCGGAGATTGACCGAAATATCGACGTTGATCTCGATTTCGAGATTCGGGAACCGTTGATGCAACCTTGAGATAAAATCCGGAAGCCAACATTGGGCGATCGTCTCGGAGACGCCAATCCGGAGCAGTCCTTCCACCCCTTTAGGGTCCATGACGTCCTTCTCAATCCGGCTTGCCGTTCGCTCGATCTGCTCAGCATAGCGAACCAGAAGTTCGCCACGTTTCGTCAGGCGAATACCGGTTGCTGATCTTTCGAAAAGTTGTGCGCCGAGGGTTTCCTCCAGGTTCCTGATCCGAGAGCTTACTGCCGGTTGTGTCAGGTTCAGCGCTGTAGAGGCTTTGTTGATGCCGCCAAGTCTGATGACTGCGAGAAATGCCTTAAGCTGTTCGAGATTTAGTCGGGCCATACCTGATTCAATTGCAGTTGCTGCTGCTTGACGATGCGTTGGCGAACAAATGGGCTAAGTGTCCATTAACATTGCGCAACTGCGGATGGCGATTTAGCCGCTCGCTTAATACCCAATCTCGGTTTAGGGTTAACATCAGCGTCTCCCTGGGATAGTAGCGCTCAGTTATCCGGCATTATGCGGCTTGCATCACTTTGAATCACGCCCTGATCGCCCTGGACGAGTCACGCGCTTATTGACCCTATCGCTTTTAGCCAGTAATATTCCTGTTCTTCACTAATCCCCGGTAGCTCAGTCGGTAGAGCAGGTGGCTGTTAACCACCTTGTCGGCGGTTCGAGTCCGTCCCGGGGAGCCATCTCAAGATCAACCTAGCCAAACTATGAACCGTTGGTTCGGCGAGGCCTGCAGGCCCAATTGCAGTTAATTTCAGCCTCAGAATCTCCTAACATAACCCTCTCTAGCAATGCTTTGAAACCTGTAAGATGTTGTGGTCAGTGGGTGGCATAGACGTTGGTATTAGCGTCCCAGAGTTGGAGAAGAGCAATGGATAAATCAGAACAACGCATCACTTATAACCCAAAGCAGTGCGGCGGACGTCCTTGTGTCCGCGGTATGCGTATTCGCGTAACGGATGTGCTTGATTTGTTCGCAAGCGGATTGAGTGCTGACCAGATTCTGGCGGAAATGCCCGATTTAGAGCCTGAGGACATCCAAGCTTGTCTACGTTATGCCAGCCGCTGTCTTGATCATCCTGTGTTAGCGGCGTGATCCTCTGGCTGGATGTCCAGTAGAAAAAAACGCCGCATCCAAAATCCCGATGAACGGCCTTGAAACAGTTTCTGTCGATTGCCCCTACTGTGGTGAACTCATCGAACTAGTAGTGGATTGCAGTCTGATCGAACAGAATTACATTGAAGACTGCGAAGTGTGCTGTCGACCAATCGCGTTGACCGTTCATGTCGACGAGGATGGGGCGGTAACTGTCAGCGCCAGGAGTGAGGACGATAGTTGAGCGGCTTGTGTTGCTCTGTTTTTGGATTTCTCCTATCGGGCCAAAATTACTGCTTAAACGCGGGAAAACTGATGTCTTCAGCTGTAGATTGGCTTCAATTCCCTGGTCTGGCTCTGGATCGCCATGCCTTCGGTGTCACCCCGGACCAACGCCGGAATGCCCGGGTGAAAGCGCAGGTTTCACTATAGTGGAGCGTCGCCGCAATTTGACCTATGGGCATGCGGCTGTTTTCTAACAACTGGCGGGCGATTTCGAAGCGAACTTCATCAGTTAGTCCCCGGAAGGTGTAACCTTGTTCCAGCAATCGACGATTCAAGGTGCGACTGTGTATCGAAAAAAGCTCTGCTACCTGTTCCAGAGTACTTCGGTGGGCAATCAAAATGATTCGTAACACTCGGCGTATCTGAACGACCAGGTCATAATCATCTGTGTTTTCCAATGCGGTAATCTGGTGTTCAAGCTGACGACGCAGGCTGGAGTCAACATCTACTCTGGGCTGATCAAGCCACTTCGCTGGGAATACCAGTGCGGTTCGCTCCACATCGAAACGGAGTGGTGCTTGAAAGAAACGCTTGTAGGGTTGCATATCGTGCGGCGGTCGGCGGGAAAACAGCACCTCGGTAGGTAGCCAAGTTGAACCACACAGTTCCCGCAGGATGTTAAAGGCAATTGCAATGGCACCGTCGTGAATGTGGTTAGTGCCTTCCACTCCCTGCTGGTAAATCAAGTAGCTCAGTACAGCCGCATTGTGCTCGACCGATAGTTCTAGTACTGCACCCCGATCATGTATGTGTAGGTGGTTGACCAAGGCGTGCAATACCGAGCCGATGTTGGGTAAGAATCGCAATAAGCCACCTAAAACTCCCAGACACTCTATCCCTGACCTCCGCCCAATGAGCAATCCGAAATGGGGACATTGCAATCGCACCTCGCACCAGCGCAACAATCGACCCACATTTGCAAATTCCAACATTTTTTCAGGGTCGTCAAACAGGGTCAAATCAAGACCCGTACCAGTGACTATTTCAGCCGGATCGACGCCTCGCTCCCGTAGAATCTGCGGAACGCAGACGAGTGGGCCAACTCGTAAATAACCTTCCTGAACAGGCTGTTTTTGTACAAACGTTTGGGCAGTCATCTCACAAATGCATTAGTCATCATTGTTGTTTTTCAAAAAACCATACTTTTTGTCGTATTTTATCAAGCGCGGTAATTTTTTCTGCTTAATAATAATAAATTGAAAGGCATAAAAGGCCAAAAATAAGTACCCGCTGTCGTCAAGTCATGACGAAACTCTAAGTTGATAATTCCAAAAGAATTGGAATAGTCCATCTTGAAAGGGGGTTCACCTGATGATGACACGACGTTTCTTGTTGAAACCGCCTTTCTAAGCTGGCCTCGCACACCGAACAAACCGAACGTAACAACGGGGTTACCGCGGTGCAATTTATCGCTGAGAGCAAACAAGAAAGAACTGATTAAACATGCCCTTCTTCCCTTGCGGAAGAGAAGTCGGAGGTGAAGTCTTGTTGAAGCAATTAACCATAAAAAATCAAACATTTACAGGATAACCCATTATGATTAAATCCATTTTTGATTGGTTTCAATGGCGAACATGCCTCCCCTCAGAGGGGAGTGGCTGTTATATCTTGATTCTGGCATTCGGTCTCGTTGCCAGCAGCGCCCAGGCTGCCGATACCGGGTCGCGCCATCACGCGCAGGGTCAGTACGATACTGACACTGCCACCTACATGGTGGTTGAAAACGACGATCTGATCGCGATTAGCGAGCGCTTCGAGATTCCCTTGGACACGCTGAAGTCGCAGAACAAGCTGTCGTCAGACAAGATTGAGGTTGGCCAGAAACTGGTGATGGCCACTGCCAATCCCGAACAAGGATCAACCAATCCCCCCCAGATCACCGGCACGCTGGGCTCGCCGAGCGCCACCACAACCATTGAAGGCAAAGAGCTGCCAGCGCCTCCACCGGCCTTCGGCGGCGTGATCAAGCCCAACGCCGTGGATTCCAAGCCCTGGTGGCCGCCGCGCATCGTGCCGCCGAAAGACGCACCCAACGTGCTGCTGATCATCACCGATGATTCCGGTTTCGGCGTGCCGAGCACCTTCGGTGGCGTCATCCCGACACCGGCGCTGGACCGGGTGGCCAACGAGGGACTCCGCTACAACAATATCCATTCCACCGCCTTGTGTTCGCCGTCGCGCGCCGCGCTGATCACCGGTCGCAATCACCACTCGGTCGGTTTCGGTGTCATTTCCGAGCAATCCACCGGTTTTCCCGGTTACAACAGCATCATTCCCGAGGACAAGGCCACCATCGGCCGCATCCTGAAGGACAACGGCTACGCCACGTCGTGGTTCGGCAAGGACCACAATACGCCGGCCTTCGCCGCCAGCCAGGCGGGTCCGTTCGACAAGTGGCCGACCGGTCTCGGCTTCGAGTACTTCTACGGCTTCGTCGGCGGCGACGCCAACCAGTGGCAGCCGAACCTGTTTCGCAACACCACCCAGATCTATCCCTTCAAGGGTGATCCGGAGTGGAACCTCATCACCGGCATGGCCGATGACGCCATCGAACACATCAATCGCCTCAACCAGGTCGATCCGGACAAGCCGTTCTTCGTCAAGTACGCGCCCGGCGCCACCCACGCGCCGCACCATCCGACCAGGGAGTGGGTGCAGAAGATCAGCGCCATGAAGCTGTTCGACGACGGTTACGAGAAGCTGCGCGAGCGCATCTTCGCGAATCAGAAAAAGCTTGGTGTCATCCCCGCCGATGCCGTGCTCGAGCCCTGGCCGAAGGATGTCCTCAAGCCCTGGGACGAGCTGACGGACACGGAGCGGAAGCTGTTCATCAAACAGGTGGAGATTTTTGCTGCCTACGCGGCCTACACCGACCACGAGATCGGCCGGGTCATCCAGGCCATCGATGACATGGGCAAGCTGGACAACACGCTGGTCATCTACATCAACGGCGATAACGGCACCAGTGCCGAGGGTGGCCTGCTGGGTACGCCCAACGAGGTGGCCTACTTCAACGGCGTCACCAAGATGCCGGCGGAGACCCAGATGAAGTGGTACGACGTCTGGGGAACCGAGGAGACCTACAACCACATGGCGGCCCACTGGTCCTGGGCGTTCGACACGCCGTTCACCTGGTTCAAGCAGAATGCCTCCAGGCTTGGCGGCATTCGCCAGAACATGGCCGTTTCCTGGCCCGCGGGGATCAAGGACAAAGGCGGTCTGCGCGAGCAGTTCATGCACCTGATCGACGTGACGCCGACCATCCTGGAAGTCGCGGGCATCCAGGCCCCCGAGTACGTTGACGGGATCAAGCAGGCGCCCATCGAGGGCACCAGCTTCGCCTACACCTTCGACGCCGAGAACGCCGACGCGCCGTCCCGGCACAAGACCCAGTACTTCGAGATGATGGGCCAGTACGCGCTCTATCATGAAGGCTGGCTGCTCGCCACCAAGGTGAACCGCGCGCCCTGGGA
>JAZBPA010000008.1:0-34024 GCA_036351435.1 Candidatus Competibacteraceae bacterium | reverse complement strand
GTCGGGGCGTTTGCTCAGTTTCAATACTTCTTCAGACGCGGTTTTGAAGCTGGTTTCGAGATCAGACATAGTGCTTCCTCAAGTTAGGTGGCTAAAATGCATAGTGATGGTTTGGAAGGGAAAAACAATAGGCTAGATTTGCTACACTTGCCAACTAAAAGTTTACTGGCGATAAGGCACCGCTTGCAATGCCGGATAAGGCATCAACGCGATACCGGAGCCAAACACTAAAAATTACTTGCTAAGAAAAGGTCTTGCTTATGTCCGCTGCTGCACGAGAGCACATGTCAAGTATCGATACCGCCTGGTTGCGCATGGATCGCCCGTACAATCTGATGATGATCACTGGGGTGATGGTGCTTGAAGATAAACTGGAGTTGGAGAAGTTACGGCGGACAGTATCTTCGCTGTTTCTCAGCCATAAGCGGTTTAAGCAAAAACCGGTGCCACACGCTAACGGATACTACTGGGAAACTGATCCCCACTTTGAGTTGGCCAGCCACGTTCGCCGCATAGGTCTAGCGGGTAAGGGGGATAAAGAAGCGCTAGAAGAGTTGGTCAGTGATTTAATGAGTACCCCCTTGGACCCTTCCAAGCCTTTATGGCAGTACCATTTAGTAGATAGCTATGAGGGTGGCAGCGTCGTAATCATCCGCATTCATCATTGCTATGCGGATGGCATTGCGCTAATCCAAGTGCTGCTATCCATGACGACCACTTCCCCAACCGAACAGATCAAGCAAAGACCTATTCGTACAGCGCTGCATAAACACAAACACAAAACCGATCATGACGGTGGTATTTTTGAACTCCTATTCCACCCCTTCGAAGCCGTTGATCATGCCGTAAAGGCGGGACAACACTTGCTGGAAGAAGGTATGGAAGTGGTTCGGCATACCCCTGATCTCCTGAGTTACGCTGCGCATGGTGTCGGCGTTGTTTCTGAAGCCGCTAAGTTATTGATCATGCCGGACGATAACCCCACCCGATTCAAAGGCAAACCCGGAGTGATTAAGCGGGTTGCTTGGATCGACCCGCTTCCTCAGGCAGATATCAAGGTTGTTGGTAAGGCGCTGGGTTGTTCCATCAACGATGTGTTGTTGTCTTGCGTGGCGGGAGCGCTCCGCAGCTATCTGGTGGAAAAGGGTGAATGTGTTGATGGTTTGGAGATCCGCGCCACAGTGCCAGTCAACTTGCGACCATTGGATCAAGTGCAAAACTTGGGGAATTATTTTGGCTTAGTGTTTCTGGAGCTCCCTATTGGTATTGCAGACCCTGTGACACGTATCTATGAAGTCCGCAAACGCATGGAGCGACTTAAGGGTTCTTATCAGGCTATTTTGGCATTAGGTTTGTTGGGCACGTTAGGCTTCGGCCCAAAAATCGTCCAAGCTTCCGCCATCAAAGTGCTTAGTAAAAAAGCCACTGCGGTAATGACCAATGTTCCCGGCCCGCAAATGCCACTTTACTATGCTGGTGACAGGATAAAGGAAATGATGTTTTGGGTGCCCCAGTCGGGTAGTATTGGAATGGGAGTTAGTATTTTATCGTACGATGGTCTTGTTCAATTTGGCTTAGTCACTGATAAAAATATGGTTCCTGATCCGAAATTAATCATCAATCGATTTGGTGCTGAATTTGAACAAGTGTTATTAGCGACCATGATGGAGTCTTGGGGAGAGACTGCAAATGGTTAAGCGTCTGCTTGCAATAGCAGTTTAGTGGAATAAGGCGAGTGGGATGCGAGTAAACTATACTTGTTGAGAGAAATGGTTTACATAATCTAGTGGAGCGCTTGGCCGGTTTTAATCCTCAAGCAACCAGTTTCTCGCAATCTAATAGACTGTGAATACATGCGGTTTTACTGTAACCACAAGAGATATTTATAATAATTGATTGCTCGTGATGCGCTGTATGGGTTGTTGGTTAGTGTGTTTATACTAATTGAAGCTGCTATCGTATGCTATAGTGCTTAAAGCCCTTTGATGTTGGATGAAGTTCTAACCACAAAACTTTAGCAAGGCAACTTGTTGTTTATTTAAAAAATTCTTATGTATTTAGAGTTATTCAAGGTCTTCTAACGGGAGTACGGTATGGTCAAAAAACTGAGGGTTCAAACAGTCGAAAAACAACATTCCCTCTTTGCCGTAGATTACGCACGCAAGATCTGGCTGGCTGGTTTAGGGGCCTTTGCTAGAGCCGAAACCGAGGGAGGGAAACTGTTCGAATATCTGGTCACGGAGGGTGAAAAATTCGAAGGCAGCACGCGCAAGGTGGCGAGCGACCGAATCGAAGAAATTATGGATAAGCTTGGAGACGCTAAAAGTATGGCGTCTGGTACATGGGATAAGTTAGAGGATGTATTCGAACAGCGGTTAGCTCGCGCACTAAATCGTATTGGTGTGCCCACCACGAATGATATTGAGGAACTGTCCAGTCGCGTAGAAGCGTTGAACGAGAGTATCAAAGCACTGCAAAAACATTAAAAATTGCAAAAGCGGCCATGCTTTTGCATGATAACGCTTTGCTCCCTGTTTGCGGGTATGCCAAGATAATTCATAAACTTACCCAACTGCCGACTATTAAGGAGACGATATGTTGAGAGCCCAGCAGCCCGAGCCTCACCATCCAACCGAGGGGTCAAGTATCGGATTGGCGTTGGCGGGAGGTGGTCCCCTAGGCGTTATCTATGAAATCGGTGCTTTGCGGGCGCTTGACGAAGCGCTTGAGGGGATTGATTTTAATCATCTTCATACTTATGTCGGGGTCAGTGCAGGATCAGTTATTGCCGCTAATTTAGTCAACCAATTGACGACCGCGGACATGTGTCGCATTTTTATCCGGGACGAGCCTGGCGAACATCCTTTCAATCCCCAAATGTTTCTTACTCCTGCCTTTGGGGAGTACTTCCGTAGAATCAGTTCGATACCGAAACTCCTGTTAGACTCGTTATGGCGGTTTGCCCGAAATCCCTTCGATCTCGGCTTAATGGAGTCGTTGACTGGTCTAAGTCAAGCTATGCCCACCGGCTTCTTCGACAATGAGCCTATCAGTCGTTTCTTCTCTCAGGTTTACAGCAAGGATGGGCGAAGCAATGACTTTCGTGAGTTGCAGCAAAAACTGTTTGTTATTGCGGTAGAAATTGATACTGGTGAATCGGTCAAGTTCGGCGCCGAAGGTTTCGATCACATTCCTATCTCCAAAGCATTGCAAGCCAGCACAGCATTACCGGGGCTTTATCCGCCGGTAGAGATCAATGGCCATTATTACGTTGATGGTGCTTTGATAAAAACCATGCATGCCTCAGTGGCTTTGGATGAAGGAGCTGATCTAGTCATCTGTCTGAATCCGATTGTACCTTTCGACGCTAATTTGGCAGCTCAAGCCGGTATTCCAAAACACGACACATTGATGGAAGGCGGATTACCGGTCGTGCTTTCGCAAACCTTTCGTTCACTGATTCATTCACGCTTGGAAGTGAGCATGGCGGCTTATGATTCCCAATATGAGAATGCCGACGTTATTTTGTTCGAGCCTGATCGTGACGATGAAAAGATGTTCTTTGCTAACGTATTTAGTTTTTCCCATCGACAATGGGTCTGTGAGCATGCCTACCAGACGATACGCAATGATTTGCTAGCCCGTTATGAAGATCTTGAGCCCATTTTGTCGCGTCATGGCATTACTATGCGTATGGACATCCTGGAAGACAAGAATCGACATTTCAGCACCGGCTTACATGAACAAGGTATTCCAATTGAGAAAGACCTAGAACAACCGAAGAATGAGTTCACACAGGATCTTGAGCAGACATTGAATCAACTACAAAAGTTGGTTCATTCAATGCACAACTAAAATCCCGGCGGGATATACAGATACAGATGGTTAAGAAATTTAAGGGGACAAACCGATGACTCAGAAGAAGTCGAAAGATAAAGCAAGCGAGAAACAAACCTTTAATATGGTTGACATGGCACGTCAAATTTGGCTTGCTGGGTTGGGCGCTTTCGCAAAAGCTGAAGAAGAAGGGGGGAGGGTGTTCGAGGCCCTCGTGCTAGAAGGCGAAAAGGTTGAGGCGCATACTCGCAAGGTGGCTGAGGACAAAATGGAAGAAGTCAAAGGCAAGGTCGAACAAGTTAGGGGTAAAGCAACCGACACTTGGGATGGTTTGGAACAAGTCTTCGAAGATCGAGTTGCCCGCGTCTTAAATCGACTCGGTGTTCCGACCAACGACGATGTGCAGGATTTAGCCAAGCGAGTTGAAGAACTGAATGCCACTGTCAAATCACTGAACAAGTAAACTGCGGTTGCGTTAGACGATCAACTGTCCCTCCCAGTATGTATGCATGGCATGAATCGGCTGGGAGGGGATGACATTCAATCCAGGTAATCGTGGCTAAGCTTGTTGAGTAAATCGCGCATCTCCTCGACTAAGAAGGGAGAAACTAAGGTTATTACTTGGTAAACACCCTGCCCGATGTCCCCGTCATTGTTCCGGTTGTCAATGCGAACCCGCTGAAAATTAAGCCAATAAGTAGCGACTACGGCAATATTATTGGAAAGCGCATCGATTTCTTCCAGCGTGGCGTCCATGATACCGGCATCCACTAATCCTTTACATATCGTAATCGCAGTTCGAACTTTCCTGTCTAAAATGCGCCTGAAGCGCAAGCGTATCTTTCTGTTTCGCGTTAAAATATTGTCTAGATCACGATAAAGAAAACGATACCGCCAGATACTTTCAAAAACCAAATGTAGATAAAGCCACATATCTTCCATATTCAAAGCCCGGCTTTGCGGAGCTTCTAATACATCAGAGATTTCCTGCTCAAATTGTATAAACAAGAAGTAAATGATATCGTCTTTGTTGCGAAAATGGTAATAAAGATTGCCTGGGCTAATGTCCATTTCATCTGCAATGTGGTTAGTAGTTACAGTGGGTTCTCCATTCTCATTAAACAACCTTAAACTGGTCTGCAGGATTCGCTCGCGCGTTTTCATAATTTTGCTCTGAATGACGTTGTTTCTGGTATCTCAAGGATCACTTAATGGGTGCAGAAATCATCATTCGTAATAGCGGATTACAGCGGGTATCATTCGGTTTATATTCGCTCAATATTCAATACTTCAGCAAGTTAAGGATTTTATAAACCATGTTTCGCTCTGATGCATCATGATCATTCCAGTGATTTTATCCGGTGGTACCGGAAGCCGTTTATGGCCCTTGTCCCGCAAAATCCACCCCAAACAGTTTTTGCCCCTGGCGAATGTGCGTAGTTTACTGCAGAACACTGCGCTGCGCGTGCAGTGGATGGCCGATATAGCTGCGCCTGTGGTGGTGTGTAATGAAGAACACCGTTTTTTGGTGGCCCAACAATTGCTTGACGTGGGTATCTCACCATCGGCCATTCTCCTTGAACCTGAGGGTCGTAACACCGCTCCGGCCGTCACTATCGCTGCTTTGCATTGTTTAGAGAAGCACTCTGATCCCGTTTTGCTGATTTTGCCAGCTGATCACATCATGACTGACGAAAGCGGCTTCCGTCAGGCGGTAGCGGAGGTTGTCCCACAAGCTGAGGCGGGGCAACTCATTACATTCGGTATCGTGCCGAACGCTCCAGAAACTGGCTATGGATACATTAAAGCCGGCCAGCCACAGGGTGACGCCTATGGCGTGGAGTGCTTCGTCGAGAAACCAAATCTCGTCACAGCCCAACAGTATAGTCAATCTGGGAATTATTATTGGAACAGTGGCATGTTTTTGTGTCAGGCAGCGCAATTTTTAACGGAACTGGAGCGCTTTACCCCTGAAATTCTAGCGGCTTGTCGTAAAGCTTACGCCGCCAAACACCAGGATTTGGATTTTCTCCGTATAGATGCTACAGCCTTTGCCGCCTGTCCCAGCGACTCGATCGACTACGCTATTATGGAAAAGACCACTAACGCCGTAGTCAAACCTTTGGATGTAGGGTGGAGCGATATTGGTTCCTGGTCTGCATTGTGGGCGGTGGGGGGCCAAGATCAGAATGGCAATGTGTGCAAAGGGGATGTTATCGCCGAGGCTACCCAGAATTCTTATATTCACGCGCAAGATCGCTTGATTGCCACTGTGGGGGTCGATAACTTGATCATCGTCGAAACCGGCGATGCGGTGCTGGTTGCACACAAAGCTCATGGGCAGGATATCAAGCGGATTGTCGATCGATTGCAGACTGAGCAACGCCGAGAATGCCATTCGCACCGTAAGGTTTATCGACCTTGGGGAAGTTATGAGTCCATTGATGAAGCAACGCGTTTTCAAGTCAAGCACATTACTGTTAATCCGGGCGCCCAGCTATCCTTACAAATGCATCATCACCGAGCAGAGCATTGGACGATAGTCAGCGGTACAGCTCTGGTAACGCGCGGCGACGAGGAGTTTCTGTTATCCGAGAATCAATCGACTTATATTCCGCTAGGTACTCGGCATCGCTTGGCAAATCCCGGCAAAATTCCGCTAGAGCTCATTGAAGTACAGTCCGGCAGTTATCTGGAAGAAGATGATATCCTGCGTTTTGATGACGTCTACGGTCGCCAATCTTCATCTTAAAAGTGAGCCTTTCAGAGGGTACTGATGTCTTCCTTAACCTGTTTCAAAGCTTACGATATCCGTGGCCGAATCCCGGAGCAACTCAACCCAGAGATCGCTTATCGAATTGGTCGTGCCTATGCGACGTTCTTGCAACCCCGCCGGGTAATCGTCGGCCACGATGTAAGGCTCAGCAGCCCAGAGCTATGCAAGGGCTTGATGCAAGGGCTGATGGACAGTGGCGTGGATGTGGTGGATATCGGTTTATGTGGTACCGAAGAAGTCTATTTCGCTACTTTTGCACAGCAAACTGACGGTGGCATCATGGTTACTGCCAGCCACAACCCCAGTGATTTCAATGGCATGAAATTGGTGCGTGAGCAATCCCGTCCGATCAGCGGGGACAGCGGGCTAAATCGTATCCGGGAATTAGCTGAACACAACGTGTTTGCTGCTGTGCAGCGCCAGGGAAAGCGGTTGGTACAAGAGGATAAATCGGCTTACATCCAACATCTACTCGGTTATGTTGACCACGATGTGCTCCAACCGCTTACCGTGGTAGTCAACGCCGGTAACGGTGGGGCAGGATTGGTGATTGATCAACTGGAGTCGCACCTCCCCTTCCGGTTTATCAAGATCCAGCATATGCCCGACGGGCATTTTCCTAATGGCATACCTAATCCTTTGTTACCCGAATGTCGAGAGGTAACCCGCCAAGCGGTACTGGACCACGGCGCCGATCTGGGTTTGGCTTGGGACGGCGATTTTGATCGATGCTTTTTTTTCGATGAGCAGGGTCGATTCATCGAAGGCTACTATTTAGTGGGCCTATTGGCGGAGATTTTCCTGCAGCGACAACCGGGCGACTGTGTTATTCATGATCCCCGTTTGACTTGGAATACCGTGGAGCGAGTTCTTGCGGCAGGAGGGACTGCCGTGCAAAGTAAAACCGGCCATGCTTTTATCAAAGAGCGCATGCGCGCGGAAGATGCGGTCTACGGCGGTGAAATGAGCGCGCATCATTATTTCCGGACTTTCGCATACTGTGACAGTGGCATGATTCCCTGGCTGCTAGTGAGCGAACGTTTATGTCGCGGTGCTCGATTATCCACACTGGTGGACGAGGCTATGCAGGCATTCCCTTGCAGCGGCGAGATTAATTTTCGCGTCGCCGACGTTGCTGCCACGATTCAATCAGTGTTGGAGACTTACACACCTCTGCAACCCAAGCTGGATTATACCGATGGCGTGAGTGTCGAGTTCCCGCAATGGCGCTTCAATCTGCGTGGTTCCAATACCGAACCGTTGCTGCGCCTCAACGTGGAGACGCGTGGAGACGAGGAATTGCTCAGCCGATGCACAGAGCAATTGCGGACCTTGCTCATGCAGGAGTGACAAGTAACCCCGGTCGCTGACTGTACATGTTATGCGATTTCCAGTACGGCACGATGTATCCAAACGGTAGTTAAACGTTCATCCTGCTGGGCTTTTGTATATCGACATGCCTAAAGGTTATTTGAATAATCAACTACTATTCCAATAAATTTATTGTGCCAATGTGGTGTCATTGCGGTTAAGCCGTGGGATTTGCCGAGCCAACTGACACTCATTAACCATCTTTTTTTCTTGACATTAAGCCTCAGGACAGCGAGTACAGCATGACCCAATTGATTCAACCACATGGTGGTGTTCTCAAAGAACTCTACCTTTCTCACGCCGACGTCGAACATGAACAACATCAGGCACGTGAATATCCGGCCTGGGATTTGACTCACCGCCAATTGTGTGACGTTGAACTGTTGTTGAACGGTGCGTTTTCTCCGTTAGAGGGATTCTTAAGCTGTGCTGATTATGAGTCGGTTCTTGAAAAGATGCGCCTGACCGACGGTACATTATGGCCGATGCCCATTACTCTGGATGTGACCGAATCTTTTGCCGAGAAAGTTGGCGTAGCAAGTCGGGTAGCATTGTTCGATCCGGAGGGGGTGTTGCTGGCCATATTGGAAGTCACCGATGTGTGGCGACCTGACAAACACCGTGAGGCACTGGCGGTATTCGGTAGCGCCGATCCCACCCATCCGGGGGTAGATTATTTATTTCGCAAAGCACATCCGGTTTATCTGGGTGGTCGTCTGCATGGGCTTGAGTCCCCACTACACTACGATTTCAAACACTTGCGCCACTCTCCTCGGGAGCTGCGCGATCAATTTGCAAAATTCGGGTGGCGTCGCGTGGTGGCGTTTCAAACACGCAATCCCATGCACCGCGCCCATCAAGAGCTCACTTTTCGCGCTGCGCAATTAGCCGAAGCCAATTTGTTGATCCACCCGGTCGTCGGTCTGACTAAGCCGGGTGACATTGATCATTTTTCTCGGGTTCGTTGTTACGAGCATCTGCTCAAACGGTTTCCTGAACAGACTACGACCTTGAGTTTATTGCACCTAGCCATGCGCATGGCCGGACCTCGTGAAGCGCTTTGGCATGCGATTATTCGCAAAAACCACGGTTGCACACACTTCATTGTCGGGCGCGACCACGCTGGACCCGGCAAGGATAGCCAAGGGCAGGATTTTTACGGACCATATGAAGCGCAAGAACTGGTCGGTCGCCATCAAGAGGAGTTGGGTATTGCCATGGTGCCCTTCCAAGAAATGGTCTATGTGCGCGAGCGGGCCGAGTACATTCCGGCCAACGAGGTCCACGCCGAGGAAACCGTATTATCCATCTCTGGCACTGAATTTCGACGGCGTCTGCAGGAAGGTTTAGACATTCCGAGTTGGTTTTCCTACCCGGAAGTTTCCGAGGAATTGCGAAGAACCCATCCGCCCCGCCATCGACAAGGCTTCACGGTATTTTTTACCGGCTTATCCGGTGCCGGTAAATCGACGATTGCTAATGCCTTGGTGGTCAAGCTGATGGAAATCGGCGGTCGTTCAGTCACTTTGTTGGATGGCGACATCGTCCGCAAACACTTGTCGAGTGAACTGGGTTTTTCGAAAGAGCATCGCAATATCAATATTTTGCGTATCGGTTTCGTGGCTAGTGAAATCACCAAAAACGGCGGTATTGCCATCTGTGCGCCTATCGCGCCGTATGCGGCAACCCGGCGTGAAGTGCGTGATATGATTGCACCGCTAGGCGGATTCATTGAAGTGCATGTGGCTACCTCACTGGAAATTTGTGAGGCACGTGATCGCAAAGGATTGTACGCTAAAGCACGGGCTGGGCTTATTCAGGAATTTACCGGGATCAGCGACCCCTATGAAGCGCCGGAGAATCCGGAAGTGCGCGCCGATACCACTGAGTTTACCCCGGATGAAAGTGCCCATCGCATCATTCTGAAGTTGGAAAGCCTCGGTTATATCAAAGGTCGGGTATAACGTTTTGGCTTAAAAAAACATAATATCGCGGTACCACCATCCGGAGACACTGTATGAATGAGAACCAGTACGATGTGATCGTCATCGGCACCGGACCCGGTGGAGAAGGTGCCGCAATGAATGTCGCCAAAGCGGGCAAACGTGTTGCCGTGATTGAGCGCAATGACCGGGTAGGCGGGGGGTGTACCCATTGGGGGACGATTCCATCCAAGGCGCTGCGTCAAGCGATCGGGCAGCTGCTGGAAGTCAACCGTAACCCCCTAGTACGACGGTCTGGGGATTTCATTCGCCCCGCTTTCCCTGATTTATTACGGACCGCCGAGGCAGTGATCAATCAACAGGTCACTATGCGCCAGGATGCTTATGACCGTAACCGGGTATCAGTCCTGCACGGTCATGCTCGGTTCTTAGATGCGCATACCCTTGAAATTCAACCCATTGACGGGCGGGCTATCACCCGCCTTGAAGCGACCGCTTTCGTTATTGCCACCGGTTCGCGGCCCTACCGCCCCGAAGATGTGGATTTCACTCATCCGCGTATTTTCGACAGCGATACGGTGCTCAGTATGACAGCGACCCCACGCTCTGTAACCATATACGGGGCCGGGGTCATCGGCTGTGAATACGCCAGCATTTTCGGCAGCATGGGCTGTAAGGTCGATCTCATCAATACCCGCTCCCAACTGTTATCTTTTTTGGACGATGAAATAGCCCATGCGCTCAGCTACCATTTGCGGGATCAAGGCGTCATCATTCGCAATAATGAAAGCTACGAGACTGTGGAAGGGAATGCAGAGCGGGTCGCTGTACGTCTCAAATCCGGCAAAACTATCTCTAATGATATTTTGCTGTGGGCCAATGGGCGTACCGGTAATACCCAGGATATGGGGCTAGAAAACTTGGATCTCGTTCCAGATGGGCGTGGACAGTTGCGCATTAACACCAGTTATCAAACCACGTTGCCACATATCTACGCCGTAGGTGATGTGATCGGCTATCCGAGCCTAGCCAGTGCTGCTTACGATCAGGGTCGTTTCGCCGGCATTCATATTATTGAAGGTCGTTGTGATTACGAACTGGTCGAGAGCATCCCGACTGGCATTTATACCTCTCCGGAGGTCAGCTCGGTAGGCCGCAACGAAAAGGAATTGACCGAAGCCAGCATTCCCTACGAAGTCGGGCATGCCTGGTTCAGAAATTTAGCGCGGGCGCAGATCACGCAAAAAACCGTGGGCATGCTGAAAATACTCTTTCATCGGGAATCGCTAGAGTTACTGGGTATTCACTGTTTCGGCAACCAAGCGTCGGAAATTGTGCATATTGGTCAGGCAATTATGGCGCAGAAAGGGGAAGCTAATACCTTGTTATACTTCGCCAATACCACCTTTAACTACCCGACCATGGCGGAAGCCTACCGGGTTGCGGCGCTTAATGGATTGAATCGGATCAGATAAGCATGGGGTATTAATCTTGCTAATTTAATTCTGCATAATTAAAGCCCAGCGCCCAGCCGATAACTATTTCTAATATCACAACCTATAACTTGTCATTTGGAGAGGGATCGCGTGTCCCACCCATAGATTACAGGAGAACCTAATGGATATTACCCCTTATCTCAAATTGATGGTGGATAAAGAAGCGTCTGATTTATTTTTCTATGTGGGCGCGCCGGTTCATATCAAGATCGATGGCGTGGTCCGCGCGGTCGGTAATAAACCGTTGACTACCGGGCAACCTCGCGAAATTGCTTATTCAGTGATGAAAGACGATCAGATCAAGGAATTCGAGAGCGAGTGGGAATTGAACTTTGCGATTCCCTTAGCGGGGGTCGGCCGGTTCCGCGCCAATGTTTTCAAACAACGGGGCGAGGTTTCTATGGTGGTGCGGTATATCAAAGGTGATATTCCGCAGGTGGAGGAATTGGGTCTGCCGTCGCTATTGCGAAAACTGGTCATGGAAAAGCGCGGACTGGTCCTCATGGTCGGTTCAACCGGCTCCGGTAAATCGACCACCCTGGCGGCGATGATTGATCATCGCAACTCCAGTTCACCCGGCCATATCCTGACCATTGAAGATCCCATCGAATTTACTCATCAGCACAAGAAATCCATTATCGGCCAACGCGAGATTGGTATTGATACGCATGACTTCGAGAATGCCCTGAAAAGTGCTATGCGTGAGGCACCTGATGTCATTCTGATCGGTGAGATTCGTAGCCGCGATGTCATGAAATACGCCATGTCCTACGCTGAAACTGGCCATTTGTGCCTGTCTACTTTGCACTCTAATAACGCCAATGGTGCGTTGGAACGCATCGTCAATTTCTTCCCTGAAGACGCACGTGCGCAATTATTGATGGATTTGTCTCTAAACCTGCGGGCCATCGTTTCCCAACGCCTGATCCGCAGCACGGACGGTGGTTTGGTGCCGGCGGTGGAAGTGCTGCTCAATACCCCATACATTGCCGATTTGATTCAGAAAGGAAAGATCGATTATGTCAAAGATGCCATGGAACAGGGCTCCGAAGGCGGCATGGTGACATTTGACCAGGCCTTGTTCGATCTCTATGTCGCAGGCAGGATTTCCAAGGATGAGGCGATCAAGAACGCAGATTCGCGGAATAATGTGGGTCTCAAGATTCGCTTGCACGAAGGGGTGGCGGCGAGTAAAACCAGTGAGGAATTTGCGATTAAGGATGATGAAAACAGCAGAGGCATGATGCTCTAAGCCGTCGCTATGCGCAATCATACCACCGGGCCGTTAGCTCGCCGGATGGCGGGTATTGCGCCCTTTCATGTCATGGAATTATTGGCCCGTGCTCACGTGTTGGAGGCTGAAGGTCGTTCAATTATTCATATGGAAGTGGGTGAGCCTGATTTTCCCACTGCCGAACCAGTGATGGTCGCCGCCCAGCAGGCACTTCAGGAAGGACGAACCCGCTATACCTCTGCTGTGGGTATCCCGGAATTACGCCAAGCGATTGCCGAGTATTACCGTACCCATGAGGGAGTGACGGTACCCACTGAGCGTATTTTAGTAACGCCGGGTGCCTCGGGGGCCTTGCAACTTGCTACGGCAGTGCTGGTCAATCCCGGCGATCAGGTCTTATTAACCGATCCCGGTTATCCTTGCAATCGGCACTTCGTGCGCCTTGTGGAAGGCGAAGCAGTGGGTATTCCGGTCGGGCCGTCAGAAGCATATCAACTCAATGTCGAGTTAGTGCAACAGTATTGGACTGAGCGCACTGTCGCAGTATTACTGGCCTCGCCTGCCAACCCGACTGGCACTTTGGTCGCACCGCCAGTGTTGGAAGGCATCGTGAACTGGGTAGAAGCCCAGGGAGGGCGAGTGGTCATGGACGAAATCTACCACGGGTTGATTTACGGAACGGACAGCTCCAGCGCATTGACGGTTTCCGACGAGGTGTTCGTCGTCAACAGTTTCTCAAAATACTTTGGCATGACTGGTTGGCGGCTGGGTTGGTTAGTGGCCCCGCGTGACTATGTGCGAGAAGCTGAAAAGCTGGCCCAGAATCTCTTCTTAGCACCGTCAACTCCAGCGCAATACGCTGCTTTAGCGGCTTTCAGTCCGGCTGCGATGGCTATTTACGAGGCGCGGCGTCAGGAATTCAAAGCGCGACAGGATTTTCTATTACCGGCTTTGCGCGAGCTAGGCTTTACCATTCCTGTGACCCCAGCAGGGGCGTTTTATCTCTACGCGAATTGCAGCCGGTTTACCGATAACAGCTACGAGTTCGCCATGAATTTGCTGGAACAAGCGGGTGTCGCCATTACCCCCGGGATCGATTTCGGTAGCCATCAACCGGAGCGGCACGTTCGGTTTGCTTATACCAATTCGCTGGACAATTTAGCTGAAGGAGTCAAACGTCTTCGGCAGGCGTTGGCGACTCAGTCGTAGGGGTTGGCTCTTGTTCCTCGGCGGAAGCTGGCGATTTTGGAGCAAAATGTTCTACCCACATCAGGGTCGCCCCGATGACTGCTGCCGGCATGACCAGGAAATTGACCACCGGTATCAACGTCAGCCCCAGCACCGCCGTTCCGAAACCCAACGCCAATGTTTTCTTTTCGCCCAGTAACCGCCGTTGGTCCCGAAAACGAATGCCATGATTGCCCATCGGGAAATCGGCGTATTGCAATACCAACATCCAAGCACCGAATACTAACCACAGCACCGGCGCGATGGCGTTAATGCCAGGAATAATAAACAGTACCAGCAAGGGTATCGCACGGACCAGGAAATACCCCAGCTTGACCAGTTCCGCGAGTGGAGCCAAGACGGCCTCTTTCCACAACGGGCGACCGGCAGGCAGTTCAACGTGAGGCCGACTCAGGGTCTCCACTTGTTCTGCCAGCAAGCCGTTGAACGGTGACGCGATGATATTAGCCGCTAACGTGAAGGTATAAAACATCACCAACAAGGCGGCGACCGCAAACAGGGGCCAAATCAACCAGCGCAACCAATCTAACCAGGACGGCAGATAACTGAGCAACCAATCCATGAAAACGCCGAATTCTTGTGCGCTCCACGCGATCAGTGCGCCGAACATCAGCGTGTTGATCAATAACGGTAAAATGACGAAACGGCGCAAGCGTGGTCGAGGTAACCACTGGAGTCCGACTAACGGATAACGAGCGCCTTTAAGAAAGACATCTATCATGGTGAAGTCACTGGAAGAGTAACAAGAGTGGGCGGTGTCCAATGTGGATTACGATGCTCGGCAATGACGGTGGTATAGATTCCACCACGCACATTGAATTCGCCGGTGATACGGACAAAACGCGGTTGGCAGGCAGCAACCACATCATCAAGAATGCGATTGGTTACTGCTTCATGAAAGGCGCCCACATTACGATAAGACCAGATGTACAATTTGAGCGCTTTTAACTCAATGCACAGGTCGTCTGGAACATAATCGATCGTTAAGGTGGCAAAATCGGGCTGACCGGTTTTAGGACACAGGCAGGTGAATTCGGGTACCCGCATACGGACCGTATAGTCGCGCTGCGCTTGCGGATTAGGAAAGGTTTCCAGCTGATGACTGGCTTGTGTAGACATTAAAGGTGTCTCAATCAGGTGTTGTTCGGCGGGACCTCGCCGGGAAAATCGGCAGCGTAATGACTTATCCACTCCAAAGCGGCGCTTTGGCCATCCAGGGTTCTGCCCTCTTCGCGCATAATCTTCCTTTTGTAGTTTTCGATGTGGCAGACTTGTTCGACCATCCGTGCGTTAAACACATCTTCGGCTTCTAGGAATTGAATGCCGACATCAAACAGATCGTCATGGATTTTCTTACACCAAACCACCCGACCAGTCGCCTCGAAAGGGGGCTTAACCAGATCAATTTTAACCGTCACCAGCAACCCGTTCTCCAGGAATACTTTGGATTGACAGCATAATCCGCCGATGCTGACGTCTTTGAGCCGGCGAATCGCGTGCGTGATGCGCTCACTCGCCTCAATCGCGATGGGAATATCGGTAGGGTGGCGGATGAAGGCTCTCATAATTCCCTCTTGTCAAGCCAAGACAATGTTGAAACAAACGCGATCCTCCCTCTTGAAGAAGGAGGGAGGATGAGTGCCGCCTAACAACGATGGCAGTCTCACTCGTGAACAGCAGTCAACCCCTGTGGCTGACTAGCATAAAAGGCTGCCAAATCAGCCAAATCCTGCTCTGATAGGGTCGCTACCATACCCTTCATGATAGCGTTATTGCGGGTTCCCTGATGGTATTCTTGTAATACTTTGAGCAGGTAATCCTCATGCTGACCGGCCAAACGAGGAAAATTTGGATCAGGTCCGTTGCCGTCTTGACCGTGACAGGCGACGCAATTGGCGGCTATTTTCTTACCCGCAGCAGCATTTCCCTGAACCGGAGGCGCATCCTCGGCAGGTCCAAAGTTCGCAACATACGCTGCTATATCCGCCATGTCTTGCTCGCTT
The DNA here is from genome assembly GCA_036351435.1 of Candidatus Competibacteraceae bacterium. Taxonomy (GTDB): domain Bacteria; phylum Pseudomonadota; class Gammaproteobacteria; order Competibacterales; family Competibacteraceae; genus JAAUQA01. The sequence goes on along the minus strand of JAZBPA010000008.1, from coordinate 18,116 downwards.
AACGAGTAGGCATTGGCATGCATGGTCGGATGTTGGCGATCACCGGCTTGATAAGCTTTGAGCGCAGCAATGATGTACTCAGGGTGTTGTCCTCCCAAGCGGGGCACATGATAGGACGGATAAACATTAGTGTAGCCGGCGATGGCGTGGCAGCCTGCGCAAGTCTTGAATTTGTACTCGCCGGCAGCGGGATCACCAGCCGCTTGGGCGACGCTCATTGTGGCGAACAACATCCCTATACTGACAAGGTTCCAGCAGTTAATGGTTTTCATTTTGCCCTCTCGGTTGCACAATCAATACTCGTTGTTGTTGGGTGGGGTACTGCGGCAAAAAGTTTATTGTGCCAGAATAATCTTGGCTTATTCTACAGGACGACTGGGGCAAGAGCGGTATAATTCAGTCCGACCAGCCTGAATCGGGTGTTTCATTAAGGCGTTCCGCCTTCACTCAGGTCGTATGCAGCAATCTCCCAAAGCGACGTCACTGATCAGCAACTAGTATTGCCTTAGGCCGCTTCCGGTATGGGCTCAAGGTTCAGAAAGACCGCTTATCGAGGAACCGATGAGCGCTTAACCAAGATAATTAGCATTTACCGGGATAACGCGTATAGCGCGCTTCGCCACTGAATTAGGATTTGTATCATGGGACAAATCACTGCTCCTCCGAATATGCAGCTTAGCAAATTAGCCAATCACCTAAGATTGATGGAAGATCTTTGGCAGAAGTTGGTTTATGTCCGCTGGAGCCAAGAGTCTTTTGCGTTGCTTGCACGTCTAGGCCAAGAAATGGCGCAGTTCACCCAAGAACAGAGCAGTTCAAGAGAGTTGGGTGCACTGGCACAGCAATTAAGTCAGCATCTTAATGCCTGTGTGGGTGCGGGCCATCTTCCCCAAGAATCAGACCGGGAGCGGTTGCGTGCGCTGTTTAAGCAGCTTAATCATTTGCTGCGTTCTCCCGACGAAATCACTGCTGTTACCACTAATCCGCTGCTGAGTAGCAAGGCTGACGTCCTGGTCGTCGCGTCAGAAAAGCCCCTGACTTTGTTATCCAAGTTGGGGGATGCGGGTTATGAGGTTCATTATCTGGCGGTGGCCGCCGAAATAGAAACCATGTTGGGACAGACTACACCGACAGCCGTCATCGTGGACATAGACTCTACCAAGGGGCCGCTGGCCGGTGTCGAGATGATTGCCGAATTACGTGCGCGCGAGGATTTCCTGACGACTCCGGTGTTTTTCATCTCCGAACGTGACGATATGGAGGCTCGCCTGGAAGCCTTCCGGGCAGGAGGGACCGGCTACCTAACCAAGCCGGTCGATGTCGCTGAATTGCTGGAGGGGTTGCGCAATGAATTAGCGCAGCAATCGGAAGAACGCCATCGCCGGGTATTAATCGTTAACAATACGCCCGACGAAGCGCAAGAATTTGTTGATCTTCTTGAGAGTCGCAACATCGGTACCCGAACGGTAAATAATGCTTTGCAGGTTATTCAAGAAATCTACCGTTTTCAGCCTGATTTGTTGCTACTGGATTTGGATGTCAAGCATGTCAGTGGTCTGGAGTTGGCTGGTGTGCTTGCGCAGCATAAAGTTTTTGACGTCATTCCTATCATTCTGTTGTCTTCCGCTGCTGATTTTAGTGTCCATCTGAGCCGGTTGCAGATGGGGAACGCTTGGGTAGATTTGCTCCTCAAACCGGTGATACCTGAGTATCTGTATTGGATTGTCCAACAACGCTTAAGTCGTGGCCGGATTCTAAGTGCCAAACTGAGTACCCTAACCGATAAGGATGCCGCAACCGGACTTTACAACCGCCGCTACTTCCTCTCGCAACTAGAGCATAATCTAGCCAGTTTAGGGGTCAGCACTAAAACGCTGTCTGTTGTGTTTGTTATGGTGGAAAACTACCGCGCATTGCGCGATGCCACCAGCGTGACCGTGGTTGACGAATTAGTAGAGCATGTGGCCAAACGAATGCGTCGGGTCGTAGGACCGCGTCGCTGGGTAGCCCGCTTTAGTGATGCTATCTTTGCCATCCTGCTTACCGATATACCTCAGGATGCCCTGCTGGAACTTAGTCGGGCTGTGCGAGATACTTTGGAAAACACCGCCTATGAACTCATCGAATACAGTCTCCGGTTACGCACTTGTATCGGTGTTAGCGTCGCATCAGAGCCCGAACAAGACGTGCTGAGTTTAATTCGCAGCGCAGACGCCGCTTGCACCCGAGCGAGGGAATTAAAAAAGGAACGCATTTATATTCAGAAATATCTCTATGCTGATTGGGACAAAACCGATAATCAGCAGCAGCAATTGATGAGCGATATTGAAGAAGCGTTAAACCTGCAGCGTCTTAAGCTGCTGTTCCAGCCGATTGTCAGTCTGCAAGGTGACCAGGCGGAACGCTACGAGGTTTTACTGCGCATTTACAATCCCAATGATCAAGAAATGCCCATCAAAACGGTGTTTAATGCAGTACAAAATCACCCTCTCGGCCGGCATTTGGATCGATGGATTATTGCTGAAGCGATCCGATTATTGGCCGTGCGTCGGGCGCGGGGAGTCGCTACGACCCTATTTATCAAACTGTCAGCGATAAGCTTGGCAGACAAAGAGTTACCTGTGTGGTTGCAAGAACAATTAAGTACTGCCCAGCTTGGTGCTGATCATTTGGTTTTTCAGCTATCAGAGCGAGTTGCTGAACGCAATGTGCGTGAAACATTGGAATTTTTTACCGCTATCAGACGGCTGGGTTGTGGGTTTTCTCTGGAAGCTTTTGGGCGAGGCCCGGATTCGTTGGGGCTACTGAAAACATTGCCAGCTGATTGCGTCAAGCTGGATCTGTTTTTCTCGCGCGATGTAGGTAATGACGCCAGCAAACAGGAACAACTTCAGGACCTGATTGTGCGTCTTGAGACCTTGGAAACAGCAACGATTGTCAGCGGCATTGAAGACATGCGAGCGTTGCCTATCCTGTGGTCATTAGGCATTAACTATGTGCAAGGTTTTTTCTTGCAACAACCGTATGAGGAAATGACCTACGATTTCAAGGATGGTACGTTTTAAGCGGGTTTGTTGGAAGATTCATCGATTTTTGCAAAATTCTTCAGCAGCGCTTTATACCCTTCCTGATAATCGCGGTAGCGGAATCGAAACCCGCTCGCACGTAAGCGGGTATTGCGGCAACGCTTATTCGCCCGCATTCGCGCCTCAGTTTCTCCCGCCGCCGCTGTGACCAAAGGCTCTGATACACCCAGTTGCCTCGCCAACCAACGCATGACTTGGCATTGGGGCGCTGGTTGGTCGTCTACGCCCACATATAGCGCTGCCGGCTCAGCCACCTTCAGCAAATGATGCAAGACGGCGGCAGCATCATCCCGGTGAATACGATTAGTGAACAGAGATTCCACACAAGTTGCGGAACCTTGCCGGATACTGTCCAATAGCCGGGTACGACCGGGACCGTAGATGCCGCCGAAACGGATCACGGTGGCCGGATAGGGGCCCTGCCAAAGTAAATCTTCGCCGGCGCGAATCGACCGCGCTGAGAAATGTGCCGCTTCGGCTGGCGACTCTTCGTCGACCCACTCACCCTGCTGTTGGGCATAAACCGATGTGCTGGAAGTCAGAAAAACCCGACGGGGATTTTGCGCAGCTTCTTGTAATGCCGTCAGCAAACAATGTACTCCATCCTGATAAACGGCTTGATACGATACTTCGTTGAAACTGTCCGGTGCTGCGGTGTAGAACACATAGTCCAGTGCCTGCGGTAGCGCTCGCAAGCTAGCAGGATCGGCCAAATCAGCAACCAGTGGATGGATACCAACCGGTAAGGCGCTGGGATTTCGCCGCAAACCCCACACTTGATGTCCGGCCTTGGCTAAATCCAGACCTAAGGTCATGCCCACGTCACCGCAACCTGCGATTAGAATATGTGCCATGATCAGCCTGTGCCCCCTGTATCGATTCGCGGAAAAATATCAATGAGTCCCGAGCAATTCAGTCAGCGACTATTGGACTGGTTTGATACCCATGGCCGCAAGCATTTACCTTGGCAAGAGCAGCCGACTCCATACCGGGTTTGGGTATCGGAAATCATGTTGCAGCAAACTCAAGCAGCCACAGTCATTCCATACTACCAACGATTTATAACACGGTTCCCAGATGAGCAAACCTTGGCGGCAGCGGATCTTGATGAAGTGTTGCATCATTGGTCTGGCCTCGGCTATTACGCGCGTGCCCGTAATCTACACCGTGCTGCAGAGCAGATCTGTCAACAGCATGGCGGACAGGTTCCGCTTGATTTGGCGGCACTCTGCCAGCTCCCCGGTATTGGCCGCTCGACAGCTGGTGCCATTCTGGCATTGAGCGCAGGGCAACGCCAGCCTATTCTGGACGGGAATGTCAAACGAGTATTGGCTCGATTTCACGCAGTACCGGGCTGGCCGGGGCGCTCCTCGGTGGCTGACGAACTTTGGCGACTTGCCGAGCGAAATACGCCTGCGCAACGGGTTGGCGATTACACTCAGGCCATGATGGATTTAGGCGCGTTGGTCTGTACCCGCCGTCGTCCGCTGTGCGCTGCTTGCCCCTTTGAGGCTGCCTGCGAAGCCCATCAACAAGGGCGAGAGATGGAGTTTCCCGAACCGGCACCGCGCCGGGCACTGCCACAGCGGCACACGAGTATGTTGCTATTATGCAATGAAAACGATGAGGTGTTGTTAGAGCAACGTCCACCAACCGGCATTTGGGGCGGTTTGTGGGGGTTTCCTGAGTGTGCTCAAGACGCTGATATTGCAACGTGGTGTCGGGATTCGTTAGGGCTTACTGTCACTGCGGTTGAGCCTTGGGCGATGCTGCGCCATACCTTTAGTCATTTCCAGTTGCACATCCAGCCTATCCGAGTGACCGTTAAAAACCCCACGAACACTGTGATGGAAGCAGGGCGGTTTGTTTGGTATAACACCCGACAACCGGATGAGCGCGGATTAGCTGCGCCCGTCACGCGACTATTAGCACTATTAACAACCAACCGATGAGGAGAGGGTTATGACCCGTATGGTCAATTGCGTTAAATTAGGCACCGAAGGGGAGGGGCTGGATCGCCCGCCCTATCCCGGCGAGTTGGGCAAGCGTATTTATCTGCATGTTTCCAAAGCGGCGTGGCAACAATGGCTCAAGCACCAGACCATGTTAATCAACGAATACCGGCTAACGCCGATTGAGCCTAAAGCCCGACAGTTCTTAGAAGAACAGATGGAACAATTCTTCTTCGGCGAGGGTTCGGCGCCACCGGAGGGGTTTGTTCCAGCCCAGAAGTGAGTGATGTGCGCGGTGATCAATTGTTTTTGTTCAAAAAATCACTAACCCTTGCTAATTAGCTGGTTTTTCCGTAAAACTCCTGAACGTTCGACAACAATCTATCGAGGAGCGATGTATGAAGACATTCAGCCGTAACGCATTCGGTGTGACATTGGGATTGCTGGCTGCCGTAGGGTTGGCCCAAGCTGAAGATACCATCAAAATCGCTGTGGTCGGCCCCATTACCGGCCCGGTTGCTCAATACGGCGAAATGCAAATGATCGGTGCCGAAATGGCCATTGAACAGATCAATGCGCAGGGCGGCGTCGACGGGAAACAACTGGAATATGTGCCGATGGACGATGTTTGCGAGCCTAAACAAGCGGTTGCGGTCGCTAATCAGGTCATCAATCAGGGCATCCAATTTGTGGTTGGCCACCTGTGTTCCGGCTCTACGCAACCCGCTTCTGATATTTACGAAGACGAAGGGGTAGTGATGATCAGCCCGGCGTCTACCAATCCGGCCATCACTCAGCGCGGTTTGACAATGGTATTCCGGACCATCGGTACCGACGATCAGCAAGGACCGGTGGCAGGTAATTATATTGCCGAAACCATCAAACCCGAAAAGATGGCCATCATCCACGATAAACAGCAGTATGGCCAAGGTATCGCCGAAGAGGTGAAGAAGACCGTCGAAGCTGCCGGTATTTCAGTGGTGCTATTCGAAGGCGTCAGCAAGGGACAAACCGATTTCTCTGCGCTGATTACTAAGCTGAAACAGGCCGGCGTGGATTTCGTTTATTATGGCGGCTACCACCCAGAATTAGGACTCATTCTGCGCCAATCCAAGGAACAGGGATTTGATGCCAAATACATGGGACCAGAAGGCGTGGGCAATCCAGATATCAGCAAGATTGCCGGTGCGGCTTCCGAAGGGTTGTTAGTAACGTTGCCGGCAGATTTCACCCAGAATCCAGAGAATGCCGAATTGGTCAAAGCATTCAAGGATCAAGGCAAAGACCCTGGCGGTCCTTTTGTTATGCCCTCTTATGCCGCGGTGCAGATTATTGCTGATTCAATCAAGGCGACAGGCGGTACTGATACTGAAAAGGTTGCCGAGGCCATGCGCAGCACCACTTTCAAAACACCCATCGGTGATGTGGCGTTCAAAGAAAACGGTGATCTCAAAGAATTCGAGTTTGTCGTTTTCACTTGGCATGCGGACGGCTCCAAGACCCCCGTAGAGTGATCCGGGCGACCTTGAATAGGATCCAGGACGTACGTTTTATTGCTATCCTCGCGCGGAGACGCGATTCTTCCTGATCTGTTATGGCACATACAACGCTCCGTTGTGTAACGCAACGGAGCGTTGTTTTATATAAGAAGGCCACGCTTGCGCCATGTCCGATACTTATCTTGTTCTCTTTCAGCAAATTATCAATGGACTCACCCTGGGCAGCATCTATGCCCTGATTGCCATTGGTTACACTATGGTGTACGGCATCATCGGCATGATTAATTTCGCCCATGGCGAGATCTACATGATCGGTGCTTACGTTGCGCTGTTAGTGATCACCGCCTTAGGTCTGCTGGGCCTACACGTCATTCCGCTGGTGTTATTGTTGACCCTAGTCATCTGTATTTTCGTCACTAGTGCCTACGGCTGGACCTTGGAACGGATTGCGTACCGCCCTTTAAGAAGTAGTCCCCGGTTGGTGGCGCTGATTTCCGCTATCGGCATGTCGATTTTCTTGCAGAATTACGTACAAATCGGTCAAGGCGCGCGTGACGTGGCGATGCGTCCTTTAATCAGTGGGGGTTGGCGATTCGGCCCAGTTGATGGGTTTCAGGTCTATCTGTCCTATATGCAAGTGATTATTGCAGTGACCACTGTCGCGTTCATGGCTTCACTGACTTTATTCATCTCCCGGTCGCGGATGGGGCGGGCCTGTCGGGCTTGTTCACAGGATCGTGACATGGCTAACCTATTAGGCATTGATACGGATAGAGTTATTTCGCTCACTTTCGTGTTAGGTGCTGCATTAGCTGCTGTGGCCGGTGTATTAGTGGGTCTGTACTATGGGTTGATTAACCCTTTCATGGGATTCATCGCCGGTATCAAGGCATTCACAGCAGCAGTCCTAGGTGGTATCGGCAGTATCCCAGGGGCGATGTTGGGTGGCCTGATTTTAGGACTGGCGGAAAGCTTCACTTCGGCGTATCTCAGTACCGAATATAAAGATGTCGTCGCCTTCTCTTTGCTGGTATTCGTGTTGTTATTTCGCCCCACCGGCTTGCTGGGTAAACCGGACGTGGAGAAGGTCTGACCATGCACGCACTCAGGCGACAATTACCCGAATCCGTCATTATGGCGCTGCTGACTGCTGTGTTGACCATCCCCATTCTCGGGGTACGCATCCAAGTTGAGGGAGTTAAGGTTGGCTTGGAAGGTGATGCTACACCGGTGTTGGTAGCGATGGGGCTGGTTTTTCTGGTTCGGTTGTTTAAGGTGCCGATACAAGAAGTCGCAGGGTTATTCAAAATCAAGCGGGTTATGCCCGATGCGCGGTTAATTGCCCGTTATCGTTTGCAACTATTGGTTGTCCTGATCATCGTCGCTGTGTTCTGGCCGTTTGTGGCCTCTCGTGGGGCGGTGGATATTGCAACGTTGGTACTGATTTACGTCATGCTTGGCCTCGGCCTGAATATTGTGGTGGGGTTTGCCGGGTTGCTGGATCTAGGTTACGTGGCCTTTTATGCGGTAGGGGCTTACAGCTACGCATTGCTGAGTCACAATTACGGGCTGCCGTTCTGGGAATGTTTGCCGATCTCCATTGGTTTGGCGGCGCTGATGGGCTGTTTGCTCGGGTTTCCAGTATTACGCTTGCGCGGCGATTATCTCGCTATCGTGACCTTGGGTTTCGGCGAAATTATTCGCCTGCTGTTAAACAATCTGGACGATCTTACCGGCGGGCCCGACGGTATCGGCAATATTCCTAAGCCCACCCTATTCGGATTGGAGTTCTCCCGCCGTCCCAGTTCTGAAACCGCTACCACCTTCCACGACTTTTTCGGCTTGCAGTATAGCGGTGCTGATACTGTGATCTTTTTATACTTGATCGCATTGGTACTGGTGCTGATAGCCTTGTTCGTCAGCAACCGCTTGCTGCGTATGCCGCTGGGTCGGGCTTGGGAAGCGTTGCGAGAGGACGAAATCGCTTGTCGTTCCTTGGGCCTTAATCCTACTACTATCAAATTATCAGCGTTCACGCTGGGCGCGTCTTTCGGCGGTATGGCCGGGGCCTTTTTCGCCGCTCGGCAGGGCTTTATTAACCCCGAATCGTTTACCTTTATTGAATCCGCCATCGTGTTAGCCATCGTGGTGCTGGGCGGCATGGGTTCGCAGGTAGGAGTGATTCTGGCAGCTATTATGCTAACCGCCTTACCGGAAATTGCCCGCCAATTCGACGAATACCGGATGTTGCTGTTTGGGTTGGTGATGGTGTTGATGATGATTTGGCGACCGCAGGGATTATTACCGGCCACTCGTCGGCGGATGGAATTGCCGCAATGAGTGCGTTGCTGCAAGTTACCGGTTTAAGCATGCGGTTTGGCGGTCTGTTGGCGGTAGACGGGGTGAGCTTCAACGTCGAACAGGGGCAGATTTTCGCTGTTATCGGGCCCAATGGTGCGGGCAAGACCACGGTGTTTAACTGTGTCAGCGGTTTCTACCAACCCACCGACGGGCAGGCCCTGTTAGACGGGCGTCCCATTCATCGTTTGACTAGTCATCAGATCGCTCGCCATGGCTTGGTGCGGACATTTCAGAATATGCGCCTGTTCAAGAACATGACGGTGGTGGAAAATCTGTTGGTATCGCAGCATACGCAGCTGGTGACCGGCTTATGGCAAGGGTTATTCCAAATTCCCAAGTACCGTAAGGCGGAAAAACAGGCCCTGGAAAGAGCGGCTTTTTGGTTGGATCAGGTCGGGCTGTTGTCGTTCGCTAATCGTGAAGCCGGTAATCTAGCCTATGGCCAGCAGCGACGTCTAGAGATTGCCCGCTGCATGATTACACAACCTAAACTATTGTTGCTGGACGAACCGGCAGCGGGCCTCAATCCCCAGGAAACCCGCGAATTGGATATGTTAATCAAAGGGCTACGTACTGAACATGGCGTGTCGGTGCTGTTGATCGAACATGACATGAGTCTGGTCATGGGGATTTCCGAGCAGATTCTAGTGATGGAGAATGGGCGTCCCATTGCTTTGGGCACACCTGAGCAGATTCGCGCCAATCCGCGGGTGATCAAAGCCTATCTGGGAGAGGAATGATGCTGACGCTGGATGAGGTGCACACTTTTTACGGCGCGATCGAAGCCCTCAAAGGGGTTTCGCTGCAGGTCGAACAGGGCGAAATCGTCACCCTGATCGGTGCTAATGGTGCCGGCAAAAGCACTTTGCTGATGACTATCTGTGGTTCACCGCGTGCCCGGCAAGGCACCGTCAGCTTCGAAGGCGAAGACATCACTCATCTGCCGACCCACGTGATCATGCGCGGTGGTTTAGCCATCGTGCCCGAGGGAAGGCGTATTTTTCCCGGTTTGACGGTAACCGAGAATCTACATATGGGCGGTTTTTTCTCTGATAAGGTTCGGCTGGGGCAGGACATCGAACGGGTGTTCGGCTTATTTCCGCGCCTCAAAGAACGGCGTCATCAACGCGGCGGCACTCTGTCGGGCGGGGAGCAACAGATGTTGTCGATTGGCCGGGCGTTGATGAGCCAACCGCGTTTGCTGCTTCTCGATGAGCCGTCGCTAGGACTGGCGCCGTTGATAATTGCGCAGATTTTCCAGATTCTCGAAGAGATTCGCCGCGACGGGGTCACCATCTTTCTGGTCGAGCAAAATGCACATCGTGCCTTGCAGCTAGCCGACCGGGGTTATGTGTTAGAAAACGGGGTGATTGTTTTGGCCGATACCGGCGATAATCTATTGACTAACGAAGAAGTGAGTAAAGCTTATCTGGGTGGCTAAGGTTCACTCCGCTTGCCAGCCCGATAGCCGGCCTTGTAACCCACCCGATAAGCGGTGTTCATTAATTCAGCGTAATGATCGGCGCTGTGCCGATCTCGGCACGTTATGGCCACATAGCCGGCTGGGCTGACCACATCCCAGCGATCTGCATGTTCTTCAACGAAGTAAGCCTCTTCCGAACTCATGCGGTACTGTCAAAATAAATGCTGTTGCGTAGTTGAGCAGGTTGCTTTGCAACAGCGCGTTGTTCATCCCTAATACCGTTGCCAATCCAGCTCGTCAAAGAACGTATGGTTTTGCGCAAATGGCCAGCCCAAAACTGCGCACGCAGATCATGGGCTTTGTCGATGCCACATTGAGGTTGGTAGTCGTCGAAACGCAATGATTCGTTACCGACAGATGACAGGTAGTTATTCTCTGAACGCTTCATCATTACTCTCCTCACGGGTAAATACAGGCTGTGAGGATTACTATGACGCTATTGCGTTTCTATAAAATTTCCAGACTCAGGATTTAGGTTTCAATTGTTTCTCAAGCCGTCGCGCTTGGCCAATCTTGAATTTCTGCCCGCAACAACAATAGCGCGCCGGTGGTCGATTCAACCTTTGGGTGCGTGTGGCCTGCCAAAGCGATATGCATGTCGCCCTGTCGAACGATGTGGTCACCGACTTTGATCTCGCCCTCAAGTACCAGACACTCCTCGTTCAATTGATGATAATGCGGGGGAACGAATGCTCCGGGTTGTACCCGCCACAGGGTCGTTTGGACATTTTGTTCAAGGTCCCGATGTAGCACCTTGATTTCAATCTGGGGTGTAATGGCGATCCAGCCCCTCTCATCGGCGCGAACTGTAAGCGTACCCGCAGGAGCTGGAGCCGGTGTGGTAGCAATCCGGTTCAGAATACGAGAACGCATGGATTCTTTGCGTTCCGCGGTCAAGGGATGTGGTTTAACCGCCTCTGAAATGGCCTTGGCGCTAGTTGAATCCAGCTCATTATCCGGCGTTGCCTGATGTTTAGCCATGCTATTACCTATAGTTCCAAATGGGCTCGCAGAGTCGTTAAACCCCGGCGAATATGTGATTTCACCGTGCCCAACGGAAGGTTTAGCGTTGTTGCGATCTCTTGGTGACTCAAGTCCTGGAAAAACGCCAGCGAAATAGTTTGCCGCTGCGCCTCCGAGAGTTGGTTGAGTGCCCGGTGCACCGCTGTGCCTTCTTGTACCTGATTAAGAATGTCCTCTGTACCGAGCTCGTTGGCTTCCTGCAGGGGCTCAGCCGCCAGTTTTTCCGTGCCTCTTTCCTGAGATCGTCGCCGCCGCAATAAATCAAGCGCGAGACTGCGACAGTTGATCATCAGCCAGGCAAGCACGCTACCACGGCTTTCCGAATAGCGAGATGCGCGCTGCCAAATTTGCAGATAGACATCACAAACGACCTCTTCGGCATCCGCATGGTTCCGTGTAATCGCCAACGCTAACCCAAACACCCGTTCCACAGTCAGATCGTAAAGACGGGAAAGTGCGCTATCGTCGCGTTCGACGATAGCGTATACGAGAGACAGCAATTCGGTATTGCCGGATTGTTGACCTGCATTGTTACCGGATGAAGCGTCCATCAGGTCCCCTGTCTGACCACCACCAACGAATGGGTTTTTTTGACAGGAATTATGCCTGAATTCGGCGCTGCGTGGTATCGGGCTACATAACATGGCCGGTAACCGTCCCATTTAAAAGGGTAACAATGGCACTTCCAAACTCCGCTCCAGTAGCCACGTCACCGCAATCACGGCAATACCTGCCGAGCCCATCTGCAATAAGGCCCGTCGGTAGAACCAGGAATTGCGTAAAACATAAGCCAGCGGTAAAAGAGCGATAACCACAGCGAGTTGTCCGGTTTCCACGCCGAGGTTGAAGCCACCGAGCGCCAGCGCGACGGCTGAGCTGGGCAACCCTAGATCAACTAATACGCTGGCAAAGCCGAAGCCATGGATTAATCCCAAACTGAAAGCCAGCACCCAAAGCCGTGTCCGTACGACGGGATATAGATTGTTCAACGCGGCCACCAACACCGTGGCGGCGATCACCGACTCTACCCAACGCGAAGGCAGGCTGATCCAGCCGAGCACGGCAGCGCTCAAGGTCAACGAATGGGCTATGGTGAACGCCGTAACGACGCCGACGACTTCGGTCATTACCGTTCGGAAACCATCGACTTGCCGCCAGTGTCCATCCTCACGGCGCAGCACGGCGGGCAATAGCAGAGTGATCAAAAACAACAGGTGATCGAAGCCTAACCAGATATGCCAACCCCCCTCCCGCCAGTAGTCGAGGAATTGCCGCCAGCGGCTATGAGCGGTTGGTTGCAGGATGAGTTGCGGTTGTTCCGGCGACAACACAGCTGTTTGCGTACCCGTTGGATAGTCAACCCGCAGCAACCCCCGGTGGGAAGGATCCAGATCGAAGAACAGGCGATAATCCAGCGTCAGCGGTGAATGTGTGTATGGGCAACCCAGCTCAAAGGTCAATACCGTGTATGCGCCATCGCTGTGGTTTTCTACCGCTTGCCGGAGTGAACTCGGATCACAAGATTCGCCGCCGTTCACTATTTTCAGATGCGCCAACGCGTAGCTACCGATAGCAGCGTGCCGGATGCGCAGCTCACCCCAAGTAATTTCTCCATCGCCGTTTGTATCCAGGCCCAAGGCGTATTCCAGATCCCTCAAGGCGACGTCCCAACGGACCGCCAGGGTGTTGTCCTGGGTGAATCGCAGGGTCAAATAGCTGTCGCTGGGTTTGTGCGCCAAGCCGGACACAGGCACCATCAGCACCATCCCAAGCAAGAACGCGAATGCTAGCTTTTTCATGATTGCACTCCCGTCAAGCGTTGCTTGAGTTGTGCCAGGTGAACGTCTTCCAAACCGGTTTCCGCGAGCCAGTCGAGCACAGGTCGAGCCGCTTTTGGGTCATCGGCAGCCAGCGCGGCTTCCAGGACCAAACGCGCATCGGTTGGTTCGCGTTGTACCGTCCAATTGCGCAAGGCCAGTTGTAGCGCTTCAGCCGGTCGATCCAGCAGATGCAAGGTAAAACGCGCCTCGGTGTTCAAATGCGTGGAATCGCCCCGCATGCGGATAGCCTGAATTCGATCCGCAAGTTGCTGCTGATAGGCCTTGGTCTCGGGCGAGCCGATGCGTTGTTCGGCCAAGGCTAAACGCAGCAAAAAAGCATCCGGGCGGGTGTCGTTTTGGAATAAGTTGCGAACCTCTTCCGGGCGATTCTGATCCAGCAGAAAATCCGCGTAAGCGTTCAACAAATAAGCGTCGCGTAAATCCAACCGGAAGGCTTCCTGAAAATGCTGTTCAGCGGCGCGTACCCGACCGAGTCGGGCAGCGGTTTCTGCCAGAATGGTGATTGCCCAGAGCTGTTCCCTCTTATCTGCTGAGGCACTGTTGTCCAAGGCGTCCTGCAACAACCGGTAGCCGGTTTGCGCTTGGCCATTGACGCTGAGAATACTCCCCGCACAGGCGCTGGCCAGTAACTGCGTGCTCAACCGTGACAGCGGTAGACAACTGCGCAGTGCACTCCGGTAATCGCCTTGTACGCCCAGAATCACGGCTCGATTCAGCCAGGCTTGGGCATTGCGGGGCTGGATTTCCAACACGGCGGCGAAATCATTCAGCGCACCCTGAAAATCATGTCGATTCTGGCGCAGCGTGGCGCGCAACAACAGCACCGGAACCGGCGGTTGTTGCCACCACGGTTCCAGTACGGCTTGCGCATATCCGTAATAGCGGGGATCGGCTTCGGCGCGTCCCTGAGCGACATAGCCCCAAGCCAGGCGCAGCGCCAAGTCCAGATTATGAGGTTGGCGGGACAATTCGGCGCGCCATTGACGTAATTCGCGTACTTCAGGAGTGTCGGCTGGGTACAGCAGGCGTTCCAATACCTGGCTGTCTTCCTGGGGCACGAAAGGTGCGGCGACTATCGACCAGGAACTGGTCATCAGTATGCCAGGAACAAGTAGTGCGGCGAATGCTTTCATGTGTCGGTATCCGAAATCTGTCTTAGGGCAAAAGTGCCCCCATCAGGGGGCACCCGATTAGTCTATTAATCCACCGGACAGGTCCCGGTGCATCCGACTTCACCCGGATCTTCGTGACTACTGTTACGCCCGGAGTTGGCGTAACCGACGTAGGGGAAGGTTTCCGGATAATCTACGTCGTTAGTGTTGACCCCGTCGCCGATCCGATTGTGGGGAAAGCCGGCAAAGGGTCCCCCGGCTAGCACACCGACTACGACCCGGGCTGCAATGTCGGTCACATCGTCGGAAACCCGCCGTCCGTTCGGGAAACCGGCCTGATCGCCGGCCAACAGACCTAACCGACTCCGATCCATCAGGTTGGTTGGTGGCACGCCGGTGTTCAAGCGCAACAAATCGGCGATCGGACCGGTCGGGGTATCGGGAGCGGCAATCGGCGGCAGGTATTGCACCAGCGGCAGCAGATCAGTCCGTGGCGGGGTAGGAATGGGTAGAGCATCAGCATAGATAGCGTTCAGTACCCGCGCCAAGGGCGGATCAAGCGCGAAATCCGCGAATTGGGAGTCGAAGCGGGGTTGACTCATGCTGAATTTGTCCTTGAAACCGGTGCCGATAATGAGTTCATTGAACAATGGATTAGCCATCCGTTGGATCTGTACAACGCCCCGTGACAACAAGGGGTCTTTGCCGGGGCCCCGGAAGATCTTTGTTCGTGGTCGCGAAGTGGTTCCCCAGGAGCCGATGGTAGCCTGGATATCGTTGGCTGAGTGCAATTGACCATCCGAGGTCAGCATCGTAATGGGCACTTCGATTGCAATAGCGTTGACATTGAAACCGGACACATCGTCGGCGGCGAAATTCTGCATGTCATCGGCATCTTGGATGTCGTCGAGCACGCCCGGCACGCCGGTGCCAAACGCCGATGTGCGGAAATTAAGCGAATCGAAAGCAGCTCCGAGATCGATCCAGAACGGGTCATCCACCGTGCCGGCAAAAACCCGGATACCGTCATCCAGTTCATAAATCCCCTGTTGCGCTAAAGATGGGTAATCGGGCATGGTCCGTGGCCCGACATTGGTTGGTACCGCAAATAACGGTTGTTCACCGTCCAAGCGGACTTTGTTATGTTTGTCCCTGACCATGGTCACCGTATAGCTTTGTCGTAAACTCAAACCCTCGGAACCGGGGCCATCCAAAGCTGTAATCGCGGGCGGAATCACTAAGGTGCCGGGAGCAACCGGCGCCGGTGAATTGTCCGGCGCAGTGATCCCGTTGCCGGCCCCCACGAAGCTGGTGAATACTCCGGGCAGCCGGATTTCGGTCTTGAAGCGAAACTGGAAGGTGATGTCTTCTCTGGCGTCATGATCATTGTCAACCTTGATTTCGTAGAGAATTTCCGGATCGAAGGGGGAATAATTCGGACCGTTAGACGGTTCCTGCAACGGATCGACGTCCAGGATCATGGTGACCTTGGTGGGATCGTCGTAACTGACAAAGGCGAAAAAGTCGGTAATATCCGCTTTGTGGTCTAGGGCCGTCAGCGGTGCTTCGCGGTGGTTAGCGGCTTGAGATGCTCCCAGGGGTAGTGCCACCAGCAACGCTGTCAGTAATGAATAAGTCGGTTTTTTCATCGATTAACTCCCGTGATTGTTGAACATGGAATAACATGCTGGCCAGCACTTATCCCTATTGCGTAAGTGGTGTGTTCAACGGATGCGGGCGATAAAAAATATTTTTTTGGCTTGACGTTAATCAATATTTCCATAATATTAGAAATATGGAAAAAAATTCTGTATTGACAGCCCTAAGTGCTCTGGCGCAAGAAACGCGTCTGGATATTTTTCGTTTTCTAGTTCAGAAAGGGCCAGCAGGCGCTTCAGCCGGGCAAATCGGCGCGCATTTCGGTCTGCCGCTGCCGACCTTGTCATTCCATCTGAAAACCCTGCAACAAGCCGGTTTACTGGAACGCCAACGACAAAGCCGCTCGCTGATCTATTCGGTCCGCTTTGCCGCCATGAACGATTTGCTGGGTTACTTGACTGAGAACTGCTGCGCCGGGCAGTCGCAGGTTTGCGCAATACCGCGCTGTGAAACGGAGAGTTCCTTGCAAGACACTTCAATTAACTTTAAGAGGTCCAATACCCGATGAGCGTTACAGAGCCGTCTGTTCTCAACGTTTTGTTTCTTTGTACGGGCAACTCCGCCCGCAGCATTCTGGCGGAGGCGTTGCTTAACCGTTACGGCAATGGCCGATTTCATGGCTTTAGCGCCGGCAGTTTCCCCACCGGAAAGGTCAATCCGCTGGCCATTGAGATATTAAAACGCCAGAACTTCACTACCGATGGATTGCGGAGCAAATCCTGGGACGAATTCGCTACGCCGGATTCCCCAAAACTGGATTTCGTTTTCACCGTGTGCGACAACGCGGCCAATGAAGTCTGTCCGATTTGGCCCGGTCAACCAATGACGGCCCATTGGGGCATACCCGATCCCGCTGCGGTAGAAGGTCCGGAACGGGAACGCATTCAGGCGTTCCGCGATGCGTTTCGGGTGCTGGAAAACCGCATCAAGGTGTTTACCAGTTTACCGCTCCGCTCACTGGATAAGATCAAATTGCAACAGCGCCTGGATGAAATCGGTAAACACGCATGAGTGCGCAATGTGAAGTCGTTGGTAAGCAAGCGGCCGGCGCTAGCATGGGGATATTCGAGCGCTATCTTACCGTCTGGGTGGCGCTGTGCATCCTGGCGGGCATCATACTCGGCAATGTAACGCCGGGTTTGTTTGCCGCATTGAGTCAGTTGGAAGTCGCCAGCGTCAATCTAGTCGTGGCGGTGCTGATTTGGGTGATGATTTACCCGATGATGGTAAACGTGGATTTGGCCTCGCTTCGACATATCGGCGAGCGGCCCAAGGGTATCGTGATCACAGTGGTGGTGAACTGGTTGATCAAGCCCTTCACTATGGCCGGGTTGGGACTGCTGTTTTTCGAGTTTTTCTTCCGTGATTGGGTTAATCCGCAGGACGCTAAGTCTTATATCGCTGGGATGATTTTGTTGGGCGCGGCGCCCTGCACTGCAATGGTGTTCGTGTGGAGCCAGCTAACCCGTGGCGATGCCACTTATACTTTGGTTCAGGTGGCGTTGAACGACATCATCATGATTTTCGCCTTTGCTCCTATTGTGGCCCTGCTGCTGGGTATGGCCGATGTCATCGTGCCTTGGGAAACATTGTTGCTGTCGGTTGTGTTGTACGTGGTCATTCCGCTGGCTGTGGGTTGGTTCACTCGACGTACTTTGCTCGCGCAAGGTGGTGAAACCCGGCTCGATGCCTTTAATAAACATTGTAAACCTTGGACTATTATCGGCCTGTTGGCGACGGTGGTGCTGCTGTTCGGATTTCAGGGCGGGACGATTCTGCAACAACCCCTAATTATCTTGTTGATTGCCATTCCACTCATTCTGCAAAGCGTGGGTATCTTCGCCGTGGCTTATCTATGGGGCCGCGCTTGGCGAGTACCGGTTGCTATCGCCGGACCGGCGGCCTTAATCGGTACCTCTAATTTCTTCGAACTGGCGGTGGCGGTAGCGATCAGCTTGTTCGGGCTGAATTCAGGGGCTGCACTGGCAACCGTGGTTGGCGTGCTGGTGGAAGTGCCGGTGATGTTATTGCTGGTTGGCGTCGTCAATCGCAGTCGGTCTTGGTTTGAGAACCCAATGCCGCAGACTGTGCGGCAATACT
>JAZBPA010000007.1:0-32498 GCA_036351435.1 Candidatus Competibacteraceae bacterium | reverse complement strand
GGTGGGGGAGATTGGGAAGTGATTCAAGCCAAATGGCGGCGGGCCAATGTCGGTGAGTTTTTATAAGCTGAGGCACACCGAGACTAGCATGATGCGATTTCTGCTTATTGTTCCCTGGTTCGGATTGCTGGCGTTGTTCGGCTGCGGCGGCGGTGGCGGCGGAAGCAATAATGGCGAATCCGCACCCGAGCCCATCCCCAACGTTACCCTGAGTGGCACGATACAAGCTGCTGCCGGTAATGCCGTCGATAGCGATGTCAATGACATCAATGCCCAATCTCAACCCAATAACGACCCCGCCAGCGCGCAACCCATCCCCAATCCGGTCACTTTAGGCGGTTATGCCAATCGCCCCGGTGCCGGTCCTAGCGGAGCGTCGCAAGCAGCCGGCGATATCCGCGACTGGTATCGGGTCTCGCTCACGGCTGGGCAGACCGTCACTTTGTTCATCGCCGAAGATGGAATGCTCAACGATCTGGATTTGGGGTTGTTCGATACCGCGGGTAATCTGCTCAATGCCGCTGCTAGTCAAAGCCGCCTTGAATCGTTGACGATTGATCAACCGGGAGACTATCTGCTGCTGGTGGAAGTATTTCAAGGCGCATCGACTTATGGGTTAAGCGTCGGCCAAGCCGGTCTATCGACTGCCGCCGGTATGCGCTTGAGCGATGCTTTCGTGCCGGGCGAAATCGTGGTGCGTTTCGAACCCGAGCTTGCCACCAGCGGACTAGGCGTAGCGGCGCGTGCTCAATCTGTGGGCTTAGCGGCGCGGGGTGGGGACGAAGGACGGAATATGTTGCTAAGTTTGGACGGTGTCCAACGCGCCGGTGTGTTTCAAGCGCTGGGTTTGTCTTTGAATGCGGCCACATCTGCTTTACGCAGCACCGATTCCGAACTACAAACCAAGTTGGATACCTTGCGGGCGGTTAAAGCACTAAATTTGCGCGCTGATGTGCGGGCCGCCGCGCCGAATTATCTGCGCCAAGCTTTGTTCGTGCCCAACGACGAACTGTTTCCTGCGCAATGGCATTATCCGCTGATTAATTTACCGCAAGCTTGGGATCTCACTACCGGCACCGGTGCTATCGTTGCGGTGCTGGATACCGGAGTGGTGCTCGCCCATCCCGATTTACAAGGCCAGTTGATCGACGGCTACGATTTCATCAGCAACCCGCTCAATGCCAACGACGGCGACGGCATCGACCCTAATCCCGATGATCCGGGCGACAATGCCAATCCAGGTGGCGGTGGGTCTTTTCATGGTACGCATGTGGCCGGCACGGTAGCTGCAGCCACCAATAACATGTTGGGCGTGGCCGGGGTGGCGTTTGGCGCGCGGGTCATGCCGTTGCGGGTGTTGGGACGGATCGGCGGCAGTGATTTCGATATCGAACAGGCGCTGCGCTTCGCTGCCGGTTTGAGCAACGATTCCGGCACGGTGCCGCCCAGACGGGCGGATGTCGCTAATCTGAGTTTGGGTAACGCCGCTTCCTCTGCGCCTTTTCAAGCGGCTATTGATGAAGTCCGCGCGGCGGGATTAGTCGTGGTTGCTGCTGCAGGCAACGAATCCACTGTCGAGCCCTTTTTTCCTGCCTCTTACACTGGGGTGATTTCGGTCAGTGCGGTGGATATTACTCAGACCATCGCCCCGTATTCGAATTTTGGACCTTTTATCGATGTGGCCGCTCCAGGCGGTAATACCGCACAAGACATTAACGGGGATGGTCGGCCCGACGGGGTGCTGAGCACTTTGGCCAGCGGCGGAGCGGGCATGATCGAAACCGGATTCGGTATTTTGCAGGGCACTTCGATGGCCGCGCCGCATATGGCTGGGGTGGTGGCGTTGATGCGCTCAGCCAATCCGAATCTAACCCCACAAGCGCTTGATAACCTGCTGGCCAGTGGCCGGATTACCCAAGATTTAGGCCCAGCGGGTCGCGACGCTCAATTCGGCCACGGGTTAATCAATGCCTATCAAGCGGTGGTAGAGGCGATTAATGCCGGTGATGGCAGCCCGGTTGACCCGATACCGATTTTAGTGGTTAATCCGGTCGCGCTGAATTTTGGTACCACGCTATCCAGCTTAACCCTGACTGTGACTAACGGTGGCGGCGGTGCGTTGACTGTCAATAGTCCCAGCGAAAATTCTGGGGGTTGGTTGGGCATCACCCCTGCTGTGGACGACAACGGTTTGGGGAGTTACACGGTCACTGTCAACCGCGCTGGTTTGGCTGAGGGTATTTATACTGCCACGGTGAATATCGCGTCCAACGCCGGTACGGTGCAGATACCGATTATCATGCAGGTTTCCAATGCACTAACAGTGAACGATGTGGGCGTGTTGTACGTATTGCTGTTTGACCGCGCTACGGAACAGACCGTAACCAGCGTGGTGGCAACCCGTGAAGGTAATGGACGCTATGGGTATCAATTCAATGAAGTGCCCGCCGGCAGCTACCAAATCTTCGCCGGCACTGATGCGGATAACGATGGTTTGGTCTGCGATGACGGCGAAGCATGCGGCGCTTATCTGACCTTGGACGAACCGGTCAATCTGATCGTGGATACCGACCGTGACGGATTGGATTTCACCAGCGGCTTTGCCGACAATCTGCCGACTGTTAATGCGGCTGATGCCCAGATAGAACGCAACGCACGTTACCCCGATCACTTGGATGGAGGCTTGACCCGATGAACTACCGCTGGCTGTTATTAACCGGACTGTGGGTTCTGTGCAGTTGCACTTCATCCAATGGAACCGGATCCGCTTTAAAGTCCCTAGAAGCCGAAGTGCTGTACACCGATGCTTACTGTGGTAACGCGGCATTCCGCCCGGCAGTCACCTGGATTGCGACGCCGCTGGAACTGGTTAGATTGTACGCCGGGTTTAACAGTCAACAGGTATCTGTCACCCCTCCTGCAGTGGATTTCTCCGACGCCGGAGTGCTGTTTATCGCGATGGGACAACAGCCCACGGCGGGCTATGCACTGGATTTCGCTCAAGGCACTGTCCGGCAACGGCAAGAGACTTTAGACATCACAGTAAACTGGCAGGAACCGCCAGCGGGTTACCTGTTGGCCCAAGTGGTCACCGCCCCGTGTTTGTTGCTGAAGGTACCCGCTGTCGCTGTACAGGAGTTTCGGGTGTTAGATCAAAGTGGACAGGTCCGATTGACGGGTGCGCCTTAGCCACCGAATTGATTCTGCTGGAATTGCCTGGTGATTGCATAAGCTGCAATAGCACCCGCTGTGGCAACATTCAGAGAAGAATTGACGCCAAGCATCGGAATATGGATTGTTGCGTCGGAAACCGCCAACAACTGTTCCCCAACACCTTGTTTTTCCGCGCCTAATATCAAGCAAACTTTTTCGTCTTTTGCGAGGGAAAAGCGATCTAACTCAATGCTGTTGGCAGTGATCTCCAAGCTAACGATGGTGTAGCCCGCTTGTTTGAGCGTAGTGACTATGATCAGAGCGTTCTGTTCATAGGCATACGGTACGTATTTTTCGGTAGATCTTGCGGTTCTATTTATCTTTGAGTTAGGCGGAGTCGCAGAGCGACCGGATAAATAGATTTTCTCGATGCCCAGCGCATCGGCGATTCTAAACAAGCTGCCGATGTTCATCGGCAGGTCTATATCATTCGCTAACAAGCACAATGGATACTTGGTAGCCGTGTGCCGATGTGCGCTGTGATCTAATTGTAAATCGCTCATGATTCGACGGAAAAAGCGAGCCAACGGGAGAATAGACAGCTGATCGTCGCTTAAGGCGCTTCAGAAGACACCGTCGCTTTGACCAACCGACCGATGGTCAAGCCCTGCACGAGAATGGAGAACAGCACCACCACATAGGTAATCGCCAATAAGATTTCTCGTTCCGATCCGGCGGGCAAAGACAACGCCAACGCTACTGAGATGCCGCCACGTATGCCGCCCCAGGTTAGAATTTTGACAGCATGGGGAGAGAACTCGATGTGAAAGCGCTGCCGCATAATCCGGATTGGCACCCCGACACAAATGAAGCGGATCAGCAAGACACAGGGTATCATCAACACAGCAGCCAACAGATAACGCCCTTCAAAGGTCAAGATGATGACCTCCAAACCGATTAGCACGAACAATACGGCGTTTAGGATTTCATCAATCAATTCCCAGAAGGTATCCAAGTTTTCACGGCTGGTTTCCGACATAGCAAAATTGCGCCCATGATTACCGATCATCAAACCCGCCACTACCATGGCGATCGGTCCTGAGACATGCAGATGAATAGCCAACGCATAACCGCCGAGCACCAAGGCCAGTGTGATCAGGATCTCGACATCGTAACTGTCGATGCTCTTTAACATCTGATAGGCGATAAAGCCGATCACCAACCCGAATACGATCCCGCCTAAAGCTTCCTCTACGAACAACAGTAGGGCACTGCCTACAGTCACCTCTTCACCGCCCAGCACCAAACTCAGCAAAATAGTGAACACCACCACCGCGACGCCATCGTTGAACAGGGACTCGCCGACGATTTTGATCTCTAGGCTTTGCGGAGCCTGAGCGGATTTGAGAATACCCAACACGGCAATTGGGTCGGTGGGAGAAATCAACGCGCCGAACAACAGGCAATGCAGGAAGGAAATCTGCACGCTGAATAAACCGTTAAGTACAATCCAAGATGCGGTGCCTACCAGCAGCGTGGAGGCGATCACGCCTACGGTGGCCAAAATCCCAATCGGCCATTTCTTACTGGCCAAGGTGGCCAAATCGATGTGTAGAGCGCCGGCGAACAACAAGAGTGAAAGCATTCCATGCAGCAAAACCTCGTTAAAATCAATGCTGCCGATAATGGCTTCAGCGCGCTGTTCAATCTCCACAAAACCCAATTCGCCCAAACCGATCAGAATCAGGCTTAATACCAACGCAATTGTCATCACGCCGATGGTGGGGGGCAGTTTAAAAACGCGGTAATTAAGATAACTGAACAGAGCAGTCAGCGTGATCAACAGCGCGGCGATATCCAGCATGATGAGCCTCTCAGTGATGTGGATTGTTTAGTGCTAAGCGGGGTATAAGGTAAAGCTTCGACTAACCCTAACCACCCATTTGACCTTACCATAGTGTTACTTTCCTGCCTGGCGAAATTGGCGTGTTGTCAAAAATCGATCGTTATTTGCTCAAAGAATTACTCCTCACCTTTATTGCAACTCTGCTGGTGCTGATTGCTATGGCGTTGAGCAATCGCTTGGCGATTTATATCGGTAAAGCGGCCAGCGGTCTATTGGCACGGGACGCGATTTTTCTGCTCTTGGGCCTGCAAGGCATCCGATTTCTGGTGTTACTGGCTCCGCTGGCGCTTATGTTGAGCGCCATGTTGACGCTGGGACGATTTTACCGGGATAACGAGATGACTGCTTTGATGGCCTGTGGATTGGGGCCGGGCGCGGTCTATCGACCGTTATTTCTCATGGTGATCCCGCTCGCAATACTGTTAGCGGGGATGTCACTTTATCTCCTGCCGCTTAGCTTGTCGCTGCAAGCTGAAGTACAGGCACGTGCCCGCCAGGATGCTGAAATCACCCTGTTCACCCCCGGCACGTTTCGGGAAATCGCCGACGGTGACCATGTGGTTTATATCGGCGCGTTGACCGAGGGCGGGCGAGAATTACGCCATATTTTCGTGCGTAGCCGTACCCCGGATGGATTTGCGGTGACTACTGGCGAAAGGGGTTATCAGGAAATCGACCCCGACTCCGGTGCCCGCTACATCGTGCTCAACAACGGCTATCGCTACCAGGGTAATCCAGGCCAAAGCGAGTTTTACTCGGTCCAGTTCGAGCGATTAGCGGTACACGCCGGGTTCGCGCCCATGGAGGAACGTAGAATCGACCGTGAAACTGTGCCGACCGGACAATTACTGAGTTCCGACCAACCCGATGATGTGGCCGAATTTCATCAACGTCTTAGCGGCCCGGTAGGGTTGCCCGTGATTGCATTTCTGGCGCCCCTGCTGGCACGTTCCAGACCCCGTGAGGGCCGTTACGGCAGGGTGGTGATCGCGATCCTGGTGCTGACCGTATACGTCAATCTGTTGAACGTGGGGGGGTCCTGGCTGAGCCATGGGGTGCTTTGGCCGGTGTTGGGGTTATGGTGGGTACACGGTTTGTTTGTGCTGCTAGGGGTTATTTTGTGGGTTTATCACTACGGATTTCGCCGCCACTTTAGCAGGAGTCGGGAAGTCCATGACACGCATTGATCGTTACATTTTCAAAACTGTAGTCGGGGCCACCTTGGCCGCTCTGTTGGTATTGCTGGTCATGGAAGCCTTTTTCGGCTTGTTGTCGGAATTGGAGGACTTGGGTGAAGGGAACTATACCCTGCTGGCTATTTTGCAACATGTTGCCCTGACCATGCCTCGTCGGAGTTATGAAACCTTTCCCATGGCGCTTCTGTTGGGCGGGTTACTCGGGATGGGTGCACTAGCCCAAAACAGTGAATTGGTGGTGATGCGAGGCGCCGGAGTTTCATTATTGCGCTTAACTCGCGCGGCATTACAGGCGGGTCTGTTTCTTGGAATCATCGCCCTGTTTATCGGTGAATTTGTCGCCCCGGTGACTGAACGCAGTGCGCAATTACTACATGCTGTCGCCAAGTATGAGGAACGAACAATCCTTAAAGGACGGGGCTTTTGGGCACGTGACGGCAATCAGATCATCAATGTGCGCGCCGTATTACCGGGTGACAAGCTGGTCGATGTAACATTGTATGAACTGGGCGAAAATGCCGAATTAATATCCCTGTCTCATGCGCAGGGCGCACGCTATCAAGCCGGTCATTGGATACTCGACGGTATCACTCGCAGTAATTTGTCAACCGATCCGGTGACGACCCATACCTTGGTCAGCCTATCGGTAGACTGGGGACTTAATCCAGATCTGCTGGAAGTATTGGCGATGGACCCGGAGGATCTAGCGATGCGGAATTTGTCTACCTACATCGACTATCTACGGGACAATGGCTTGGATGCCCGGCATTACGAGTTGGCCTTTTGGGTTAAAGCGTTCACTCCCTTAACCAATTTAGGGATGCTATTTATCGCCCTACCCTTTGTGTTTGGGCCACAACGTACTGCCGGTGTCGGTCAACGGCTGTTAATCGGCGTGTTGCTGGGCTTGCTGTTTTATCTGCTTAACCGGCTGCTGGGTAATGTGGTGCTGCTCTACAATTATCCGCCGCTACTGGGCGCATTGTTACCGACGCTGTTTTTTTTCGGCGCGGGAACTTATGCGTTGCGAAGATTGCGTTAAACGACTAATTAGAAAGAAAAAACTGAAACTTCTATACTGAGACGACCATACTCCAGGCGTGAATATAGGCGGGTTTTAGGACTTGATGATCTCCATTTTGGAAGGCAAACCCCACTTTTCGATTCGAGTGGAACTCCATTTTCCGTACTTCATACCGATGTTCGTCTAATTCAGACACAACAGGGCGGATTGCTTACAATCCAAAATACTCTTTAATACCGGCCAAAACGCTTGAAACCGCCACAGAAGAAAGAATCAATCCCATCACCCGACTGATAATACTCGCGCCACTATTGCCGATGAGTCGATGAATCCAACTCGCGGCGAGTAACAGAATCAGCACAATCAGCAGTACGGATAGCATCATTGCTGCCGTTTGGACCTGTTCCCATAAGCTGTACTGACTGTTTTCAGTAAGCAAAACAGCGGCCAGCATGGCGCCCGGACTAGCGATGGAGGGAACGGCCAGCGGGAAAATGGCCGTTTCGGTTCCGGTATTAGTCATCTTGAGTTCTTGCTCCGGTTTGCTTTCGCCAAAAATCATGGTTAGCGCGAACAGAAACAGAACAATACCTCCGGCTATTTGAAACGCCGCAAGTGGGATGTCTATCGCGTCTAGGATGACTTCACCCGCGATAACAAAGAACAAGAGAATCGCCGCCGATGCGAGAGTGGCTTGAACTGCAATTTTTCTTTTGATTTTATCCTCATAACGGCTAGTTACAGCAATGAATACCGGCACCGATCCGATAGGGTCGATGACCGCAAAGAAGAAGATAAATGTTGCAATGAGATCGTTCATTTAGTTTTCCGATTTATTTAAACCGTAAGACCTCGTGCAGGTTTTCTTGGGTGTGCAAGCCTGTGGAGTCCATACAGGAGCCTCAGCGGCCAAGAACTGCGGTGGTTAACTCCGTATCAAAATACTCTGTAATCTCCGCGATCTTTCCGTCTTCAACCCGCATGACTATGCAATAGGTGTTATCGTAAGGCACGCCAGTTTTTGTCCGGGCTCGGCCTTGAAACTGCACCACAACGTGATCGTCCTCTGCGATAGCGCGCTGAATCTGCACTTGAAACCCTGTCCCGAGTTGTGCGAAAAGGGGAGTAACCAATTTCTGAACGACCTCGTCCTTGCCGACATAGGTTCCTGAATACATCGTGGTCCCGATAAGCGTCCAGCGGATATCCTCAGCCAAGGCGTCAAGTAAACTGTTGCCGCCTCCAGTGAGCGCGTCTATTACGAGCTTTTTGTTTTCGGCTGTTCCCATGACAGGCCCCTTTTTTCGTACGTGCCTAACTTAAGGAGTTTATGATTTCCGCTTATCTAGCTGATTCGGTAGATATGAACTGAGCTCTATGCCTTGTTACTGCAAGTCCATGTAACTTTCTTCAAGATGCTATCACACCCTTTTTGCTTCATGCCCCCTATAGCCTAGCTGTTCTGCAACCCCGCACACCGGCAAACCGCTTGCAGGCTCAGTTTTTCTCTTGTAGCGTGAACTTATCTCAACAACCATAACGACTTAAAGCATCCACTGTCAGGCCGAACCGGTCTACCAACACCCATGAGCCAACCCCCAACTCTCCTCGGTATCCGCCACCACGGTCCCGGTTCCGCACGGAGCGTCCAACATGCCCTGAATGAATTGCAACCCGACGCCATTCTGATCGAAGGCCCGTCAGATGCCCAGGAAATATTACCTTTAGCCGGTTATGCCGAGATGCAGCCGCCGGTGGCCTTGCTGATCTACAGGCCCGAAGACCCCCAACAAGCGGTTTATTACCCCTTCGCCGAGTTTTCCCCGGAATGGCAAGCCATTCAATACGGCTTACAGCACGATGTGCCGGTGCGGTTCATGGATTTACCCCAAGCACAGCGGATGGCTATGGAGGCAAAGGAAAAACCAGCCGAGATCAATCCCGAGATCGATAAAACCGATTCCCCGAACGCACCCACACCCGCAATTCGCCAAGATCCGTTGAATTGGATTGCCGAAGCGACCGGTTACGGCGATGGTGAACGCTGGTGGGAGTATATGATTGAACAACGTCGGGACAGTCAGGATTTGTTTCAAGCCGTTTTGGAGCTGATGACCGCTTTGCGTGAGGAAACGGCTAATTTACCGTTCGAAACACTGGAAGCTTGCCGTGAAGCTTTCATGCGGCGCACGATTCGGCAAACCCAACAGGCCGGCTATCAGCGGATTGCGGTTATCTGTGGTGCTTGGCATGTCCCGGCTTTGGCCAAACCGCCTCCGATCAAAGACGATAACGCGCTGCTCAAGGGGTTAGCCAAGGTTAAGGTGACTGCCACCTGGGTGCCGTGGACTTATGGACGCTTGACCTACGCAAGCGGTTACGGGGCGGGTATTGAAGCGCCGGGATTTTATCATCATTGTTGGATGGCACCCGATGCAGTCAGCGTGCATTGGTTAAGCCGGGTTGCGCAACTGCTGCGGGAACATGACCTGGGTGCATCGACCGCCAGCATTATCGAAGCGGTGCGTTTGGCCGAGGCATTAGCCGCATTACGGCAGCGTTCCCAACCCAATCTGACCGATCTCAACGAAGCCGCCCTGGCGGTATTCTGCTCCGGCTCGGAAACTCCGCTGACGTTGATCAGGGAAAAATTATTGATCGGCGAGCGTCTCGGACAGGTGCCGGCGGAAACCCCTATGTTGCCGCTACAACAGGACTTGCAACGCCAGCAAAAACGCCTGCGCCTGCCGCCCGAAGCGGGGCAACGCTTGCTCGAATTGGACCTGCGCAAAGCTAACGATTTAGCCCGGAGCCATCTGTTACACCGGTTAAATCTATTGAATATCTCTTGGGGTCGCACTGAACGCGTCGATGGCAAAGGGACTTTCAAGGAAAACTGGCGCGTGCAGTGGCAACCGGAATTGGCTGTGGCGCTCATTGAGGCTAACGTCTGGGGTAACACCGTGGCGGACGCCGCCGCTAATTATGCCCAAATCACAGCCCGGGACAGCGACGAATTACCCGAACTCACCCGCCTCGCGGAACAGGTATTGATCGCCGATTTACCACCCGCTATTGGCCCGGTCATGACCCGACTGCAAAATGTAGCTGCCCTCACCAGCGATATTCCGCATTTAATGGAAGCCTTACCACCGCTGAGCGATACACTGCGTTATGGGAACGTCCGGCAAACCGATACCGCGTTGGTGGCACACATCGTTGACGGACTCGTGACCCGTATTTGCATTGGCCTTCCCGCTGCCTGTGCTTCGCTGGACGATGACGCCGCGCAAGCGATGTTTGCCCACCTGGAGGCGGTTAACAGTTCCATTAACTTATTGCAGAATCAGGAGCAGCTGGAATATTGGCAAGCACTGTTGTTGCGGTTGACTGATCAGCAGGGCTTGCATGGGTTATTGGCGGGACGTTGCTGTCGGTTGCTATTCGAGCGCAATGCGCTGGAGGCCGACCAAGTCGGGCGTCGCTTGAGTTGGGCGTTATCCACGGCAAACGAGCCTAATCAAGCGGCTGCCTGGATCGAAGGATTCCTGCGCGGCAGCGGGTTAATTCTGTTGCACAATGAGACACTCTGGCAAATATTGCACGAGTGGGTAATCGGCTTGCGTGACGATGTGTTCGTGCAACTATTGCCTCTATTACGTCGGACCTTCGCAACCTTTGCCGCTCCCGAAAGGCGGCAAATGGGCGAGCGGGTGCGCGGAGCGTCTCCGTCCGGTATGGGGCCGATGGATATGGCGATTGATCAGGACCGCGCGGATCGGGTATTGCCCCTGGCCATGCGCTTGTTGGGGTTGGCCTGAACCGCTAAAGTACGCCGTAACAAAAACAACTCATCTGGATAGTTGATGACCGGTGACACTCTGTTCGTTTTCGCTCTGCTGCTAACCACTGTCGTTTTATTCGCGAGTGATCGCTTGCGGCTGGATGTGGTCGCCATCCTCGTGGTATTGGCGCTGATGCTAAGCGGGGTGCTGTCGCCCGTTGAAGCGCTGGCCGGTTTCGGTGATCCGGTGGTATTACTGATTGCCGGGTTGTTCGTGGTCAGCGAAGGCTTGTTCCGAACCGGCATTGCTTATGCCATCGGTAATTGGCTGATGCGGGTGGCGGGCACCAGCGAACTGCGGCTGCTGGTTTTGCTCATGCTGGTGGTGGCCGGTTTATCAGCATTTATGAGCTCGACCGGTGCTGTGGCCATCTTTATCCCGGTGGCACTCAATCTGGCCGCTCGGATCGGCGTCAGCCCGACACAATTGATGATGCCAATCGCATTGGCTTCGTTGATGGGCGGTATGTTGACCCTGATCGGTACCCCGCCCAACTTGGTTGTGAATGGTCAATTGACTCGCGAAGGTTTGGAACCGTTCGGATTTTTCGACTTCACGCCGATTGGCTTGCTGGTGTTGTTGTTAGGTATCGTCTACATGGTTTTGGTGGGACGACGCTTGTTACCTAAAGGGTCGGAGTCGTCCAATGCTTTGCATGACCGGCTTTCCTTGAGCGATTTAGCCGATACCTATCAGATAACCGATCAGATGCATCGTTTGCAAATCAAACCTGCTTCGCCGCTAATCGGTAACACCGTCGCTCAAGCCTTATTGCGCACCCGGTATGGCGTGACCGTATTGGGAGTCGCTCGGCATACTGGCATCATTCCCGCACTGTCACACACCGAATTACAAGCCGGAATGATTATTTACGGCGTCGGTGGCCAACAAGAGATCGCAGCTCTAGCGCAGGGTGAAGACTTGCAACTGCTGGCCCTGGCAGAATCTCAGCATCACTTAATGGCCCAGGAATTAGGCTTGGCTGAGGTGTTGCTCACTCCCCACTCCGGGATGATCGGCAAAACCTTGAGCGAGGTCCGCTTCCGCGAACGTCATGGATTGACGGTGCTCGGCATTTTGCGCATGGGAAAACCGCTTGTGGGTGATTTGATTCAGGCTCCGCTTGCCTTCGGAGATTCGCTATTGATGGGTGGGGGTTGGAAACAAATCGCCCTGTTGCAAGGCGCGCATAGGGATTTTCTGGTCTTGAATTTGCCGCGTGAGATGGACGAAGTCGCACCGGCTCGCGCCAAAGCCCCCTGGGCGTTGACGATTATGCTGGCCATGTTGACCGTGATGACGTTCGGTTTGATACCCAACGTGGCTGCCGTTCTCATCGCTGCGCTGGCGATGGGATTTGCCGGTTGTGTCAAAGCCAAAGAGATTTATTCCTCGGTGAGCTGGCAAAGCCTAGTGTTGATCGCCGGCATGTTGCCGATGGCGACAGCCTTGGAAAAAACCGGCGGATTGACCTTGATCGTCGATAGCTTAGTCACTAGCCTGGGTGAGTATGGGCCACTGGCACTGATGGCCGGATTGTTCGTATTGACTTCCGTATTCAGTCAGTTTATTTCCAACACCGCGACTACCGTGTTAGTTGCACCCATCGCGGTGGGTGCGGCGATGGGTCTGTCAGTGTCACCTTATCCGTTTTTGATGACCGTGGCGTTAGCGGCTTCCACCGCATTTGCTACTCCGGTTGCCTCACCTGTTAACACGCTGGTGTTAGGACCCGGTGGTTATCGCTTCAACGATTTCGTCAAGGTGGGAGTCCCCTTGCAGGTGTTAGTCATGGTTGTCACCCTGCTTGCGGTGCCACTGTTGTTTCCGATGTAATCTGACGCCACTTCCTTTCACCGAGTCATCAGGGGCCGGCATGCTTGAAAATCTGACTGACCACATTGTCCTGTCACGGATGCAGTTCGCTTTGACAGCCATGTTCCATATCCTCTGGCCGGTGTTGACGATCGGCCTGTCGCTGTTCCTGGTGACGGTAGAAGCCTTGTGGCTGAAAACCGGCAATCCTGATTATTACCACCACGCGCGGTTCTGGGGTAAGTTGTTCCTCCTCAATTTCGCAGTTGGGGTGGTCACGGGAATCCCATTGGAGTTCGAATTCGGCACTAACTGGGCTGGATTCGCCACCGCCAGCGGCGACTTTTTCGGCGCCATTTTGGGCTTCGAAGGCGCGATGGCCTTCATGTTGGAAGCCGGATTTCTCGGCATCATGATGTTCGGTTGGCAGCGGGTGGCCCCACCGATTCACCTGTTTTCCACCTGCATGGTGGCGTTTGGCGCATCACTTTCAGCATTCTGGATTTTGGCAGCGAATTCGTGGATGCAAACACCCGCCGGCGGGCACATGGAAGATGGCCGATTCGTCGTCGATAGTTTCGCAGAGGCGGTCTTCAATCCCGACATGCCGTGGGGCGTTTCCCATATGTGGGTGGCTGCGCTGGAAACCAGCGCCTTCGTCATCGGCGGAATCAGCGCTTGGTATATTCTCAAGGATCGTCACGCCGAGTTTTTCCTGAAATCGTTCCGGATCATCGTCACTGCAGCTTTGATCATCACGCCGTTGCAGATCTTTTTAGGGGACGGCAGTGGGCGCGCCGTTTTCGAATATCAGCCGGCCAAGGGCGCCGCTATCGAAGGCCATTGGGATACCAATCCACCCGGCCAAGGCGCCGATTGGGCTATCGCGGCTTGGCCGAATCGCAGTGAGCAGAAAAACGATTGGGAAATCACCGTGCCCAATGGCTTGTCGTTATTGGCGACCCGCACCCTGGACGGTCAAGTCCAAGGTCTAAAAGAGTTTCCGGTAGCCGATCAACCACCGCTGATGCCGGTATTATTCTACGGTTTTCGTATCATGGCGGGCATCGGGGTGATGTTCTTTGTGCTGACCTATTGGACCGGTTTCGTGTGGTGGCGACATGGCCTCACCGTGGAAACTCTAGCAGCGCGTCGTTGGTTACTGCGGATTTGGGTGATGATGATCCCGATGGGCTATATCGCCGTCGAGATGGGTTGGGTGGTGCGCGAAGTGGGCCGCCAGCCCTGGTTGATCTACGGTATTCTGCGCACCAGCGAGGGCGCTTCCAAGCTGCCTGCAGGCGTGGTCGGTGGGTCGTTAATCGGCTATATCGTGCTCTATACCATTTTACTACTGGTCTTTCTGACCTTCGCTCGCCGTCTGATCAAGAAAGGTCCGAACTTTAGCGCTGCAGTACCCGCGCGGCATACCGACGCCCCCGTGAATACCCGCCCCTTCAAGCATGTTGTTGATGGGCGCGCCCAGGGAGAAAAGTGATGGATACGACCCATTTACTGCTCGCCGATGTTTGGTTCTTCATGCTCGGCTTTATTCTGGTGCTCTACGTGATTCTTGATGGCTTCGACTTGGGTGTCGGGATGCTGTCCTTATTCGCCGGTGACGAACGACGCGAGATCATGATGACTAGCCTGAGCAGCGTGTGGGATGCCAATGAAACCTGGTTGGTGCTGTTGGGTGGGGTACTATTCGGCGCATTTTCGATGGTTTATGGCATCGTGCTACATGCGCTTTATATCCCCATCATGCTGATGTTGTTGGGATTGATTCTGCGTGGTGTGGCCTTCGAGTTTCGTGAGCATGCGCAAACCAAATGGCCGTGGAATTTAGCGTTCTGTGGCGGTAGTTTCCTTGCTGCTGGCAGTCAGGGCTTAGCGCTAGGCGCATGGATTGAGGGTATTCCGGTTGCGGACGGTGCTTTCGCTGGTTTGGCTTGGGATGCGTTTTCACCGTTTTCAGTGATCGTGGCAATGGGGGTCGTTGTAGGCTACAACCTGCTGGGAGCAACTTATCTGGTCATGAAGACCGAAGGACGCCTGCAGAGCCACAGCGTGCATTGGGCGCGAGTCGCCGCTTGGCAAATGATAATGGTTGCCGGATTAGTAACATTGTGGACACCGTTAGTCAGCGAGAATGTCGCCGAGCGGTGGTTGACCCAACCTTACCATTTTGGCGTGTATCCGTTACTCGCCTTATTTGCATTCGCTATGTTATTGCGCGGGCTCCGGCGTGGCTACGAAAAAGCGCCGTTTTTTTGGTGCATCAGTATATTTCTAGTCTCATTCACCGGTTTAGCGTTGAGCGTTTATCCGTATCTGATACCACCGGCGATCACGATTCACCAGGCAGCCTCATCCAGTCATACCTTGGCTTTTATGCTGACCGGCATTGGCATTTTGCTGCCCATCATGTTGATTTATAACGGCTATCAGTACCTGGTGTTTCGCGGTAAGGTTCGGGCTGAAGAAAGCTACGCTGAGTAGGTGCTTTCGGCATTTCGTCCTACCCCAACACTGACCATTCGCGAATGGTCGCGGGTAATGCCGTCGGATACGGCGTTGCTGCAAGGGTTAAATCTGACCGACGCCGACCAGGAATTACTGGCCGATTTCACGCAACGCACTAGCCTGCGAGTGGAAGAACTACGCCAGGGATTGCGCATCGAAGTGGGGCCGCACATCGGCGTTGTTGCCCTCAGTCAACTTCGTATCCACATCGTGCCTAAACTGCAACTCGACCATGTTATGGCGATGGTCAGTGCCGCTTTCGAGTTGACCGATCTACTGTTGATCCCAAACGATAACCCACTCGCATCCACAGAACAGGGGTTTGTGGATTTACTGGCCTTGTCTTTGTTGCAAGGGGTTCGAAATCTAGTCCGACAGGGCTTGTTGAAACGCTATCAACCCAAGCAAGGGCAATTAAACAGTCCTCGGGGACGAATCGACTTGCGGCAGGTAATCAATCGACCTAGGCAAACCCAGTTGTATTGTCAGTATCACGATTTGACTGGGCAGCATGTACTCAATCAGATCGTGGCGGAAGGGTTACGCCTGTCGGCCAGTATTGTGCAGAGTGCATCATTGCACGGTGATTTGCTGAGTACCGCTAACCGGTACTTTGGTGCTATCCCTCGGTTGGATTTGAACGGTAGGACGCTGGCCACCGCGCAAGCCGTCTTGGACCGGCAATCCCGCCACTACGCGCCGTTACTGCAGTTAGTCGCCCTGCTTGCGCAAGGGAGTGGAGTGGGACTAACCGCCGGTGGTGTATCGGTGGGGGGCTTTCTGTTGGATATGAATCGGGCCTTCGAACGCTTTCTGACCCGTTATCTACAAACGCACACGCCTCCCGGTATGAGGGTCGTCAGCCAGGATTCACGTGCTGATGTGTTCGCGTATCTGGACAACCCGCAGCGCTGGCGACAACCGGCGATTCGCCCCGATTTCGTGTTTATTCAGCAAGGCAAAACACGCGCCATCGGCGATGCTAAATATCAAGACCACACGCTAAAACCGCCCACTACGCCGGAATTGTATCAACTGGTCACCTATGCGCTGGCTTATCCGATGCCGGAACCTCGCGAGGTATTCCTGTTCTATCCGCTGGCCACCGGTGAGCAAACCCCGCCCGGTCAACTGTTGTTCAAACCGGACGGACTCAAAGCTAAAGTCTTAATACGGTTGCTTGGTGTACCCATTGAAGAGTTGTTGAGGGGATCGACTTGGTGGCCGTTGTCAGCAGGACTTACGTAAGTCCCGCTCAATTTGGAGCGTTATACACAATCCGTCCCAAACCGCTGATGTCATAGCCCTGCAATTCAGCAGCTTGCTCGGCAAACCGTGGTGACCGAGCAAACGTTAACAGCTCTTGAAAGGTTGGCTCGAAGTAATCGCGCCGACCGATGACCAGGTCGTAGCGTTCCCGGTGCAGCGGTACGAAATCAAGCTGGAACTGACGTGCCACCGCAGCGATTCCAAAGCCGGCATCTGCTTTACCAGAGAAGACCGCTTGGGCGACTTCGGTTTCGTTACGGGCGGGAGGCAGGTTGATTGCTATATCAGTGAGGGACAACTTGTGCGTTGCTAGCAAATGTTCCAACAGCAAATGACTGCCCGCGCCCGACTGGCGATCAATAAAGCGCACTTTGGGGGCACATAAATCACTCAATTCTGCAATGCCCAACGGGTTGCCCCCGGCAACAATTAAGCCTTGCTGCCGCCACGCCCACTCCAGGGCGACCACTGCCGAACCGGGCAGAGTTTGCTTAACCAAATCGACGTTATAGTTCGCTGTTTTTGGCTCAAAGACGTGCAGGCCGCTGACCAATGCTTGTCGAGAGACCAACCGTTCGAGGCCGGTTAGACTGCCATCAAAAAACAAGGCTAATCCGCACCCTGATTCGCGGATGGCCCATTCCAACAACGGATCGTGACTGCCGGCAACTACCTGAGGTGGTGCAGGAGCAGTTTCGACTTCGGCGTGGAACTCTGTATTACGGATAATCCATAAGTCAATCAATGGTTTCGGAAACAACCATTTACCGGTGGCCCGCGTGCAGGGAATCAATCGGGCCGCTACCAGATCGTAGACTTTGCGTTCCTTGATGCGTAAATAAGCCGCCACCTCGCGGGTGTTCATTAAGTCGGACATGCTCTGAATCACTCGCGAGGGTTCATCGGATTAGACCAGAACTGAATCAGTCAGAAACTGCGAGCAGGATGCTGGACGCCTTGATAAGCGCGCAAACCTCCGCGCCTGCCTTGATGCCCAGAGAACGAATGCTTTCATTAGTAACAATAGCGACAAGGGTCAAACCACTGGCCAGTTGCAACGCAACCTCGCCGTTTACTGCACCTTCTCCACTACGCGCCACTTGACCGCACAATTGATTGCGGGCACTGGTTTTAATTTTGTCGCCGGCAGCGGTCAGAATGACCGAAGACGCTTTGATCAGCGCACAGGCTTTACTTCCCGCCGTCAATCCCAGTTCATCGACGCTGGCATTAGTAATCACCGCCGTCAATTGTTCTCCTCCGGTCAAGCTTAAGGCCACTTCGGCGTTGACGGCACCTTTCTGCACTTGTACGACTTCTCCCCAAAATTGATTACGTGCGCTGGTTTTCATAGTGATCTCCGGTAAGGGGTTAAGGATTAACGCATTGGCGCTTCTAAAAACGCATTGACCACCGCCGTCCAGGCTTGGCTGATATTGCTGAGTTCATAGCCACCGCCACCAACGGCGACGATCCGGCCTTCGGCGAATTCCTCGGCAATCGCACACATATCGGTAGCCGCAGAGATATGCGCCTGAATGGTGTAGTGCAAATGGGTAAGCGGATCGCCTTGCAGACCGTCAGCTCCGCAGTTGAGGATAATAAATTGCGGTTCCCATTGGCGCATGAATTTGACCACATTCTCCCACATCATAAAAAAATCGCCATCGTTCGCTAGCGGCAACAAAGGCAAATTTAGCTTGCGCCCGCGCGCCTCGCCTTTACCGGTTTCGTAGGAATAGCCGGTCTGTGGAAAGAGATAACGGCCATCTTCGTGAATATCGGCGACGATGACCCGCGGTTCTTCTTCAAAGGCATAGAAAACCCCGTCGCCGTGATGCGCGTCAATGTCGACGTAGCCGATCCTTTCCAAGTTGTATTCATTTAATAAAGTGTGGATGGCGACTCCGACATCGTTGAATACGCAAAAGCCGGAAGCGGCGTCACGCATGCTGTGATGCAATCCGGCGATCGGCACAAAAACCCGTCGCAAGTCGTTGCGCATAACCCGTTGTACAGCATCCACGACCGTGCCTACCACATGAGAGGCGTCCTCGAAGATCCCCTTATAGGCGGGGGTATCGCCATAGTCCAGAAACCCCTCGCCATGCGTTGAATACTGTTTGACTTTATCGACGTACTCCGGGGTATGAAATAGTAGTAATTGTTCTTCGGTGGCCAGCACTGGGTCTAATGCTGAGATTTGAAAATCCAGATCGCGGCGGTGCATTTCGTCCCAAAACGCATATATCCGACTTTCCTGCAAGGGATGATCATCGCCGAAGCCATACCGATTCAATTGCTCACCGGTATACACACCTACCTTTCTGCTACGCTTCATAGAAGACACCCTCCGGGGTTATGCTGAGACTAATTTGTTGACCGCGTTGAAAAGCGACGGTTTTTTAATAGCCACATTATTGCAACAATAACGCCGGAAGTAGAGAGCCCATGCAAGACGATACTGATCTTTTTCCATCCGATCGCCAACCCGCCATTCGGGTGGTGGCAATGCCCAAGGACACCAACGCTGCCGGCCATATCTTCGGCGGTTGGATTATGGCGCAAATGGACCTTGCCGGCAGTGTGGCGGCGGTGGAATACGCTAACAGTCGAGTCGTCACCGTCGCGGTAACCTCCATGGAATTTCACAAACCGGTGTTCGTCGGCGACCTAGTCAGTTGCTTCGTCAAGATTGAGAAAATCGGCAGAACGTCGCTAACCGTGCGGGTTGAAGTCTTTGCGCAACGAGATCGCGCCGAGCAGGTGCACTGTGTCAAAGTGACCGAGGCGGTTATCGTCTACGTGGCAGTTAACAGCCAGGGTCAAACCAAAACTCTGCCGTCCCGTGAACCCGGTTTCGGTAATTACTTGTGATTGAGGTACAATCAGCGCGTTTTTGCGCAATGCAACGTTACCGACTTTCTACTCCGGGTTCCTATGGCACAGTATATCTACACGATGAATCGCGTCGGTCGGATCGTTCCGCCCAAACGCGAAATTTTGAAAGACATTTCCCTATCCTTTTTTCCGGGCGCCAAAATCGGCGTGCTGGGTTTAAACGGTTCCGGCAAATCGACGCTATTACGGATCATGGCGGGTTTGGATACCGATATTATCGGTGAAGCTCGTCCGCAACCAGGCATCAATATTGGTTATCTGCCACAAGAACCGCAATTGGATACCAGCAAAGACGTGCGTGGCAATGTCGAGGAGGCCGTAGCACCGATTAAGGCGGCGCTGCAACGCTTGGACGAGGTCTATGCTGCCTACGCCGAACCGGATGCCGATTTCGATGCATTGGCCACTGAACAGGCGCAGCTTGAAGCGCTGATTCAGTCCAGTGATGGCCATAATCTGGAACGCACCCTGGAAGTGGCCGCAGATGCCTTACGGTTACCGCCGTGGGACGCTGATGTCGGCGCATTGTCCGGCGGGGAAAAACGGCGGGTTGCACTATGTCGGTTGTTGCTCTCTAAACCAGATATGCTGCTGTTAGATGAGCCGACCAACCATTTGGACGCCGAATCCGTGGCGTGGCTGGAGCGGTTTCTGCAGGATTATTCCGGCACGGTGATTGCCGTCACCCATGATCGTTATTTTCTCGACAATGTGGCCGGCTGGATTTTGGAGTTGGATCGCGGTCATGGTATTCCTTGGCAGGGCAATTATTCCTCCTGGTTGGAGCAGAAGGAAAAACGCCTGGAGATTGAGGAAAAACAGGCTGACGCACGGATTAAGGCGATGAAAGCGGAGTTGGACTGGGTCAATGCCAATCCCAAAGGCCGTCATGCCAAGAGCAAAGCTCGTCTGGCCCGCTTTGAGGAGCTGCAATCGCAGGACTTTCAGAAACGCAATGAGACCATGGATTTGTATATTCCGCCCGGCCCTCGGCTGGGCGAATTGGTGGTCGAGGCGTCTAATGTACGTAAGGGATTTGGCGAACGCTTGTTGGTAGACGGGTTGTCGTTCACGTTACCGCAAGGCGGTATCGTCGGGGTGATTGGTCCTAATGGTGCGGGTAAAACGACGCTATTCCGCATGTTGATGGACATTGAGCAACCCGATGCCGGTACGCTGCGGATTGGCGATACCGTGCAACTGGCCTATGTGGATCAAAGCCGCGACGATCTGGCCGGTGACAAAACGGTTTGGGAAGAAGTCTCAGACGGCCTGGATGCCATCACCATCGGCAACTATCAGATCAATTCCCGCGCTTATGTAGGGCGCTTCAATTTCAAAGGCCCCGATCAACAGAAGTTCGTCAAGGATTTGTCAGGCGGCGAGCGCAACCGACTGCACCTAGCCAAGCTCCTGAAAAGCGGCGGCAATGTGTTGTTGTTGGACGAACCGACCAACGATCTGGATGTGGAAACCTTACGTGCTCTGGAAGAAGCGCTGTTAGCCTTCCCCGGCTGCGCGGTGATCATTTCCCATGATCGATGGTTTCTGGATCGGATTGCCACCCACATCTTGGCCTTCGAGGGCGATAGCAAAGTGGAGTGGTTTGAAGGCAATTACGCCGATTACGAAGCCGACCGCAAACGGCGCTTGGGTGTTGAAGCCGATCAACCGCATCGAATCAAATACAAGAAGCTGGCCTGAGGTTTAAAAGCGGTGCTGATTGATTTGCACACCTTTGAGGATGGTCGTATCGTGGTTACCCGGCATGGCGAATTACCACCTGTCCCTTGGCGCTTGAATGCGGATTTCCCAGTTCAGGAACCCGCGTTCAGCACAGAAACGGTGGATGATACCGAGATTTACGAAAGCGTCGGTGGGCTGTGGGTGGATTCGCCCGAGAGGGGTTCCATGCCGGCCGAACGCTGGTATGGTATGCAACAGCGGGGAGAGAGATAACCCGCTCCTCGCTGTCGCTTCTGCAAGATCAAGATAATGCCGGGCCAGAACCCGGCATTATTGATTTCGTTTAAGGATTACCCGGTGCATCCAACGCCTGCATCCTATCGCCCGACAATGCTCGACTAGTAGTGGCTGAGGACGCACAGCTTACAGGTTCTTGGAGCAGCCTTACCTGACCATTATCAAGTGCAAGCCGCATTAAGTAACAAGTGCCGGCTGAGAAGTCCAAGGGGCCGCTAAAGGTTTGGGAGATACAGCCACCGGATGCCGTCGCAAACACGTTTTTCGTACCCGCTGTTGTCGTGACAAAACCCTCAAAAGATGATTCCGGTAGGGGTTCATCCGGCGGACAAGCGGCTACAGTGGAGCGCCGGAGCACATCATCAATGGTTACTTCAAAGGTCAATACACTAAGAGTGCAGCAAACATCGGTTACCGCTCCCCACTGGATTTCTTGGACCATCATAGCAGCGCGGAATCCCTGGTCTGGATCGCTGAATTCACTGCAGCCTGCATCGTTACAGGCCCGTACCCGATACTCATGTGGTGAATCCGGCGAGACGGTAGTGTCGTTGAAACTGGTGGTTGAGGATGAACCGATGATGGTGCCTGTCGTTGCGCCAAGATCTGATCGAGCCACTTCGTAAAAAGTCGCTTCACTTACCTCATTCCAACTGATATTGACTCGATCCTCAAATGTTCCATCGCTAGCCGAAACGCCGGTCGGAATACCCGGCATGGTCACTTCCAGTTGGACAAAACCATTATTTGCCGAACTGAATTCGCTGCAACCGGCGCTATTGCAAGCCTTGACCCGATACCAGTAAGTGATCCCCGGAGATACTGAAGTGTCCTCAAAGCTGGTACTGTTAACCGTACTCCGCAATGACCCATTATCACTGGACGAGGTGGAACGGTATACCTCATAAGAAGTGGCGTTAGTAACCGCGCTCCAGGTGACGTTAATCTGGTCCGGGAACGTGCCGTCGCTGGCGTTGACATTGGTGGGAGCTGTGGGCGTTTCAGGTTCGGTGGGTGGTTCGCGTTCTTGTAATTCGCCGGCAGCGGTAGTTAAACAACCAGCCCCGCCGTCAACGTTGGGATCGCAAGGCGCTTCGGTTACATCTTCGCTGAATTTCAGGACGCTTTGCACGGTAGGGTTTGAACCGCTACCGGCGTCAGCCAATTCAGCGAATCCTGAAATTAATGGCGATCCGCAACCGGCAGCAGCGATCAAATTGCTGACCGTTGTACCCCCTGTTGCAGATTGTAATGAACAAAGCACCCCTCCAGCAGCAACACCTCCCGCCCATATGGCATCAAGCGCAACGGCGTCAAGCGAAAAAGGTCCGCGCGCAGCCGACACCACATACCGCTGCTGTAACTGCTTCGC
The DNA here is from genome assembly GCA_036351435.1 of Candidatus Competibacteraceae bacterium. Taxonomy (GTDB): domain Bacteria; phylum Pseudomonadota; class Gammaproteobacteria; order Competibacterales; family Competibacteraceae; genus JAAUQA01. The sequence goes on along the minus strand of JAZBPA010000007.1, from coordinate 9,508 downwards.
ATCAATCAAGCTGCTTTGAATGGGGTTCTGTAAAGTAGCGGCAAGTTGCTGTAATGGAAGCAACAATCCAAAATCGATTGGGACAGTCAACGGACCGAGCACTACCGTGCCTTGAGCATCGACAAAGCTGATCTGGAATGTGCTTTGGGTGAAGTTACTAAATCGCGCCTCAATACCAAGCGAGTCCTGATAGCTGACAGGCAGCCCATTATTGCCCAGCAACAGATTTGCAAAAAGATTTTGATTCAAGTCTGCCCAGGTCAGGGCAGTTAATTGCGTCGGTTGCCCGTCTGGACCTTTGAGGACTTGTACGCCCAAGTTATTTGAGCCGTTGGCACCCAATGCGGCCGCAAGTAAGGGGTTATTCGGATCGGTAACGGCCGCAACCGTTGCGATTTTAGCACCTGTCACCGTGCTGCTGACGATATTGAAATTTTGACTCGGTTCCGACCATCCCACCGTGGTAATGTTGCCGCTACTCGGGAAATCGGGTAGCGGAAATTGTCCGCTGGCGCCTTCCAGGAAATCCACGCCGAGCGTAGTCACCGCAAAGTTTACATTGGCGAACTCCACGCCGTCGGCCAGCGCTCTGAGATTATGGACTCCATTGCCGATCGCATTCCAATTAAAGGTGAGTCCGAAACCATTGTTGTCATCGCCGCACACACCGATCGTATCGCCGCGTTTGGTGCCGTAGGCGGTTTGTCGCAATGCACCACCATCAATAACCACTTCGACGGTGTTAGCTTCACAAACCCAACCGCGAATTAAACCAACCCCACTTTCGGATGATCCTTGGGTGGGCGATTCCAGGAATGCACGAGGATTACTCGGGGGATTGGTAATATTGGGAACAGAGATAGCACTAGACAGCACGAAATTCTGCTGCGCTTGTGACCAACGCACCATCGGCGAGCTACCCGGGTTGGGAAAATCGGGTAAGGTAAATTCGCCATTGGCCCCTTCCAGGAAATTGACTCCCAGAGTGGTGACCACAAAATTAACGTTGGCAAATTCGACCCCATCGGCCAAGGCCCGGATATTATGGATGCCATTGTCGACTGCGTTCCAGTTGAAGGTGAGTCCGAAGCCATTATTATCGTCGCCGCAAACGCTGACTGTATCGCCGCGCTTAGTACCGTAAGCGGTCTGACGTGGGGCTTCGCCATCAATACTGACTTCAACTTGGTTTGCATCGCACACCCATCCCCGAATTAAACTGATCCCACTCTCGAAGGAGCCTTGGGTCGGAGATTCTAAAATCGCTTGGGCGAAAGAATGCGGATTGATTGCCAACAGTAGGAAAAGGAATAACCAGCAGCGTATATCAGCCAATGGCCGAAAAAAGGTTGTATAGCAGAACATAATTAGTTTCCCCGCTACGGAGCGTCTGTGATCGTATTGTGTTGTGACTTCCCGATAAATGTCGTTGAGAACACCCATCTGCTCATTATCCATACTCTAATAATGGGATAACAACTACGCAACTGCCAATCCATACGTTGGGCCGCAAAGCGCGGGCCATAGTTTTGAGGGCGATACGGTTTGTGTGGTTCTTGGTGCGTGTAACCGCTGCGCAACTCGATATGTGCTAGTGTGCTCCATTAACTGTGGATGGATTTACCGGTGAGATCTGGCTTACATCCCGCTGCGAAAACCGGAATCTGGTTCGCTGAAGTCACCACAACCTGTAACGACACAGCTCCTGACTCGATACCAATGTGTCGAGCCCGGCGATGCGGAGGTGTCGTTGTAACTGGTGCCTGAGGGTACTCCAATGAGAACACCTTCAGTACCCGCGCTATCAGAGCGAAACACCTCGTAAAAGACGGCTAAGTCAACGGCATCCCAAGTGATATTGACCCGATCGCTGAAAGTCCCATCACTGGCTGTTACTCCAGTAGGTGGGTTTAAGACCGGTAAAATACCCACACCATCACTAAACCCCGAGTTAGGACCGCCGAATTCACTACAACCTGCATCATTACAGGCTCTTACCCGGTACCAGTAAGTCCGACCCAGTATTACGGACGTGTCGTTGAAACTGGTGCCTGAGGGCGAACCGAGGAGAAAACCGGTAGTATCGGCGGCATCGGAACGAAACACTTCGTAGAAAGTAGCGTCACTGACCGCATCCCAAGTAATAATAACCAGATCATCGGTTCCATCTGAGGCGGAAACTCCTTCGGGAGCCAGTGGTGGTAAAGCTGGGTTCGGGACCTCTAACACAGCGAACCCGTTATCGGCGGAACTAAATCCGCTGCAACCGGCGCTATTGCAAGCTTTGACTCGATACCAATAGATGATCCCCGGAGTTACTGAGGTGTCCTCAAAACGGGTACTGTTTACCGTACCCCGCAATGCTCCGGTGTCGCCGGACGAGTTGGAACGGTACACCTCATAGAAAGTGGCGTCAGTGACGACGCTCCAGGTGACGTTAATCTGGTCCGGGAACGTGCCGTCACTGGCGTTAACATTGGTCGGGATCATCGGCGTTTCAGTTCCAGTGAGCGGTTCGCGTTCTTGTAACTCTTCGGCAGCAGTAGTTAAACAACCAGCCCCACCATCAATGTTAGGATCGCAAGGCGCCTCGGACACATCCTCGCTGAATTTCAAGGCGCTTTGCACGATGGGATCGGAACCGCTGCTCGCACCAGCCAATTCAATGAATCCTGCAATCAACGGTGATTCGCAACCGACTGTGGCAATCAAATCGATGTTCGGTACGCTCGGTATGCTCTCTAATGCGGCTTCTAATGAGCAAAGCATGCCGCCAGCAGCGACACCTCCTGCCCATAGGGCATCAAGCGCAAAGGCGTTAAGTGAAAAAGGTCCGCGAGCAGCGGCAGCCACATGCCTTTGCTGTTGTTGCCGGGCATTGATCAAGCTGCTTTGAATGGGATTCTGTAGAGTGGCTGCGAGCTGCTGTAAGGGCACCAATAATCCGAAATCGACGGGGATAGTCAGTGGGCCGAGTACTACCGTGCCTTGGGCGTCGACAAGGCTGATCTGATAGGTGGTTTGGGTGAAGTTGCTGAACTGCGCCTCAATGCCGAGCGAGTCCTGATAGCTGGCTGGCAAACCATTATCGGCCAACAGCAGATTCGCAAACAGATTCTGATTCGAATCTGCCCAAGTCACGGCAGTTAGTTTAGTCGGTAGGCCGTCCGGGCTTGTGGCTAGTTGAGTCGATTGGCTGTCCGGACTCTTGAGGACTTGTACACCCAAGCTGTTCGAGCCATTGGCACCCAGCATGGCAGCAATTAAAGGGTTATTCGGATCGGTCACGGCAGCAGCGGTTGCGATTTTGACCCCAGTAGCTGTGCTGCTAACGATATTGAAGTTCTGACTCGGTTCTGACCAACCCACTGTGGTGGTGTTGCCATTTCTCGGGAAGTCGGATAATGGGAACTGCCCACCGGCGCCTTCCAGGAAATCCACGCCGAGCGTAGTCACCGCAAAGTTTACATTGGCAAATTCCACCCCGTCGGCCAGTGCTCTAAGGTTATGGGCACCGTCACCGATCGCATTCCAGTTAAAGGTGAAACCAAAACCGTTGTCGTCATCGCCGCACACGCCAATCGTATCGCCACGCTTAGTGCCGTAGGCAGTTTGTCGCAATGCGCCACCATCAATAACCACTTCGACGATGCTAGCTTCACAAACCCAGCCACGAATTAGTCCAATCCCACTTTCTGAGGAACCCTGAGTCGGTGACTCCAGGAATGCACGGGGATTACTCGGAGGATTGGGAATATCGGGCACGGTGATAGCGTTAGTCAGCACAAAATTTTGCTGAGCTTGTGACCAGCGTACCATCGGCGAGCTACCCGGGTTGGGAAAATCGGGTAAGGTGAATTCGCCGTTAGCCCCTTCCAGGAAATTGACTCCCAGGGTCGTAACCACAAAATTGACGTTGGCGAATTCAACGCCATCCGCCAAAGCCCGGATATTATGGATACCGTCGCCGACCGCATTCCAATTGAAGGTGAATCCGAACCCATTGTCGTCGTCGCCACAAATCTCAATGGTATCGCCGCGTTTGGTACCGTAGGCAGTCTGACGTGGGGGTTCGCCGTCGATACTGACTTCGACCTGATTCGCGTCGCAAACCCATCCCCGAATCAAACTGATCCCGCTCTCGAATGAGCCTTGTGTCGGAGACTCTAAAATCGCTTGGGCGAGAGAATGACTATGGATTCCTAACAATAGAACGAGGATTAGCGTGTATCGAATACCGGCTAAAAGCCGAAAAATAGATGCATAACAGCACATAATTAATTGCCCCACTTGAAAGCCTGCGGTCATATTGTGACCCTGAGATGAGTGTTCCACTAATGCCAGTTCATGGTCTTTGCGCAGGTAATGGGACAGCAACTACCCAACGAAAAATCCATATAATCGCAGTGATGCAGCGAGGGTCTCTGTCCTAATCACCGTTTCCGGCTGTTCGACCCACTGGCAGTTTTTTTCCTGACGTTGGACTTCACCGGGCGGTGATTCTGGGGGCGATACGGTTTTTTTGGTTCGTAGGGATTGTCACCGCCACGCAATTCGATCCGCACCGGTGTGCCCCATAAATTTAAAGTCTTACGAAAACTATTGGCTAAATACCGGCGATATGATTCCGGGACATGTTCGACACGATTGCCATGAATCACAATGACAGGCGGGCTTTGTCCGCCCTGGTGGGCATAACGCAGTTTAATTCGATGTCCTTTTACTAGGGGTGGTTGGTGGTTGGTGACCATCTGTTCAAGAATTCGGGTTAATTCCGGTGTGGACAATTTACAGGTGGCCGCTGAGTAAGCGGTTTCTACGGAAGTCAGTACATCCATGATGCCGGAACCGTGCAAGGCGGAGATAAAATGAATTTCAGCGAATTCAAGAAAGGATAATTTGCGTTCTAATCCATCCTTTACCTTACGCCGTGTCTCGGCATCCAGATGATCCCATTTGTTGACTGCCACCACGAGTGCCCGCCCGCTATCCAGGGCTAGGCCCAGTAAGGTTGCATCCTGATCGACGATGCCTTGGTGGGCATCAAGCATCATGACGATCACATGCGCCTGTTCAATTGATTGCAGGGTTTTGATGACACTGAATTTCTCCACTGTCTCCTGTACCCGACTGCGCCGTCGCACGCCGGCGGTATCAATTAAGGTATACACTTGGTCGTCTTTAGCGAACGGAATTTCGATGCTGTCACGAGTGGTGCCCGGCACGTCGGAGGTCACGACCCGTTCCTCGCCCAGTAGACGATTGATTAACGTGGATTTACCAACGTTGGGTCGTCCAACTACCGCTAACCGAATGCCTTCTGCCTGCTCAATAACAGGCTCCTCCTCAGCGCTGGGAAGTTGCGCTAGGATTGAATCCATCAACTCGTTAAGTCCCTGACGATGGGCTGCAGAGATCGTGTATGGTTCACCGAGCCCTAAATTGTGAAACTCGGAACTCACGGCCAACGCGTCCAAGCGCTCGGCTTTATTGACAACCACATACAACGGTTTACCCAAGCGACGCAGGGTTTGGGTAATGTGTTCATCGGCACTGGATAGCCCTTCCCGTCCATCCACCAGCAGCAGTAACAGGTCGGCTTCTCGGGCAGCTTGTTGCGCTTGCTGAGTAACAAGCCCAGCCAGGCTGTCGGTGTCCATGCCCAAACCGCCAGTATCCACGACTAAATAGGGGCGGGGGCCAACTTTGCCGAAACCATATTGCCTATCGCGGGTTAGACCGGGCATATCAGCCACCAAAGCATCCCTGGTACGCGTCAGACAATTAAACAAAGTGGACTTCCCAACGTTGGGCCTACCCAACAAGGCGATAACAGGTAACATAACGTGTGAACTCGAAAATGAGGGGCATACGGCCCATGACATGATGGAATCAGGAGTATTCTAATCTGAATAGAACACCTAACATCCATCACAAGAATGGCCCATCATGCAGATGATTCGGCGCCTGGACTGTTAGAATCGAACTTGACTTTCGCCATCAGGCTGTCGATACTAATCAGCCATTTAACTGAAGCCGTGAAATGACGGCGTTATTTTTCAAAGAGAACGTAGGAGATAACACCTTGGCGAATTCTGCACAAGCCAAAAAGCGGATTATTCAAGCTGAAAAACATCGCCAGCACAACACTAGTATGCGCTCTAAAATGCGGACCTACATCAAGAAAGTGCTGAAAGCCATCCAAGCCGGCAACAAACCTGAAGCTCAGACTGCCTATCAAGAAGCCGTCTCCGTGATTGACCGCACGGCCAGCAAAGGTATCATCCACGCCAACAAAGCTGCCCGACATAAGAGTCGTTTAAATCAGCGTATTCGCAATCTGCCGAGCTAGGTTTTATCAGCTGCCAACAAGTCCCGGCCAGCTAAAATACCACGAGATTATCCCGATGAATCAACTCGGGCTCGTCGACATAACCCAGGATCGTATTGATGCGTTCGCTGGGCTGGCCGATAATCTTAGCCGCCTCCGCAACATCATAGTTCACCAGTCCCCGCCCTACTTCAGTGCCGTCCGGTCCGATGCAAGCGACTAGCTCACCGCGATAAAACTGTCCGTCAATCGCGGTTACCCCAACTGGTAATAAACTTCTCCCGAATGTTTTCAACACGCGCACAGCCCCGGCATCTAAGTGCAATCGTCCTCTCACCTGAAGTTGTACGGCCAACCACTGTTTCCGGGCTGCTACCGGTCCTTGATTCGGTCTAAGCAAGGTGCCGATGGACTCACCCTGAGCAATCCGCCCCAAGGCATCAGGCTCGCGTCCGCAAGCAATCAGCGTAGAAGTACCTGAACGGGCTGCTTTAGCGGCCGCCCGCACTTTGGTGAGCATACCACCTCGGCCTAACACGCTGGCCCCCCCAGCCATCTGTTCCAGTTCTGGATCACCGGCGCGCACTTCACTCAAAAAGCGGGCATCCGGAAACCGACGTGGATCCTTATCGTACATGCCTTGTTGGTCAGTCAGAATGACGTAGAGATTCGCTTCTACAAGATTGGCCACCATAGCGCCTAAGGTGTCGTTATCGCCGAAACGAATCTCTTCGAAAGCAACGGTGTCGTTCTCGTTGATAACCGGGATTACACCTAAGTTGAGTAAAGTCGTTAAGGTACGGCGCGCATTCAGATAACGGTTGCGATCGGCGGCATCTTCGTGGGTTAATAACACCTGCGCAGTGCGAATGCCGTAATGTTGAAATTGCGATTCGTAAGCTTGAGCCAAGCCCATTTGACCGACTGCAGCTGCAGCTTGCAACTTATACAATGCACTGGGACGACTGCGCCAACCCAACCGCCGTACCCCCTCGGCGACGGCCCCGGAAGACACCAGCAACAATTCTTTGCCCTCATGGTGCAGGGCAGCCAATTGTGCTACCCATGTGCTGATGGCAGCACCATCCAAGCCACGCCCATCATCGGTAATGATTGCGCTACCGATCTTGACTACCCAGCGCCGAGAACGCCCTAGTTCTTGCCTTCCTTTATCAGACATGATGGTTGTATTTAATCTGTTGGTCACGCAAGGATAGGTCGTTGGCGTGATGTTTCCAGGTGTTTCATGATCTCATGAGTCAATGGCTGTGTACCCTCACCACTGATTGCGGAAACAGCAAATACCGGTCCCTGCCAATCTAACTCGTTCAAAACGCCCTGTTTACGTACTTCTCGATCTTCAGGTGGGATAAGATCCAGTTTGTTTAATACCAGCCAACGTTCTCGATGCGCTAATTCTTGGCTGTATTTCTCTAATTCCGTAGTAATCGACAATACATCATGCACCGGATCACCGCTGTCACTGCTGGGTCCTACATCGACTATATGCAACAACAGACCGGTACGCGATAAGTGTTTTAAGAAGCGAATACCCAACCCGGCACCCTCGGCAGCACCGGCAATCAGTCCCGGAATATCCGCCATAACAAAGCTGCGCAAGGAGCTAACCTGCACGACGCCCAGGTGGGGATGTAATGTCGTGAAAGGGTACTCCGCCACTTTAGGTCTAGCAGCTGATAGTTGGCGAATTAGGGTCGATTTACCCGCATTCGGTAGCCCCACCAGGCCCACGTCAGCGATTAGCCTGAGCTCCAAGCGTAAACTTCTTTCTTCTCCGGGTGTACCGGGTTTAGATTGGCGGGGCGCACGGTTAGTACTGCTTTTATAACGGGCGTTACCAATACCGTGGATGCCACCCTGGGCTACCAAAAGCTTTTGACCGGGCTCAAGTAAATCACCGATAGTTTCATTGGTATCTGCATCAATCACTACCGTGCCAACCGGTACTCTCAGCAATGAATCGTTGCCGCCTTTGCCGGTGCGGTTGTTTCCCATGCCGTTTTGTCCACGTTTAGCGCGGAAATGTCGGGTAAAGCGATAATCCACTAAGGTGTTCAAGTCCGGCTCAGCAACTAAATAGATGCTGCCGCCATCGCCGCCATCGCCCCCATCCGGTCCACCGAAAGGGATGTATTTCTCACGGCGAAAACTGACGCAACCATTGCCTCCGTCCCCGGCTTTTACTTGAATGACTACTTCATCGACAAACTTCATGGCATTCTCATAGCCGGGCCAGAAAAAAAGCCCCATATAGGGGCTTTTCTTGCTCGTCAGCAATCGCGTTGGGGTTAGTCCGGATAGACACTCACGTATTTGCGCCGTTGAGGACCTTTGATCTCGAAGGTCACTTTGCCATCGGCTTTTGCAAATAAGGTGTGGTCCTTACCGCAACCAACATTTGTGCCGGGATGAAAACGAGTACCACGCTGCCGGACCAAAATATTACCGGCATACGCTATTTGGTCACCGAACAGCTTAACACCTAATCGTTTTGATTCCGAATCACGACCGTTACGGCTGCTACCACCTGCTTTCTTATGGGCCATGAATAAATCCTCTTATTTATCGAGCATAACGCTGGAGGAGCCGGCTGCATCTTGCGCATCAGAAGCAGTTTCCGGGATGGCAGTTGCGGAAATACCCGGTCCTGAAATTTGCGCAATCTGTAATTCCGTATAGTGCTGCCGGTGGCCCATTTGTTTGCGGTAATGCTTGCGGCGGCGGAACTTGACGATTTCGACTTTAGGGTTCCGGCCATGCGCTTTCACTACCGCCGTAACCCGACCATTGTCCACATAGGGCGTCCCTAAGGTAAGCTGCTCGCCATTTGCAATCATCAGCACTTGGTCAAGTTCTACGGAGGCTCCTTCCTGAGCATCAAGCTTTTCGACGCGTAGCTTTTGACCTTCCGCTACCCGGTATTGTTTACCCCCGGTCTTGATTACAGCGTACATGACTCAATCTCCGTCGCTCCATTACACATGGCTAAGCCGGCTACGGAATAGGTAGTAGTGTGTGTATTGGATGCGTGATTATCAAAATAAGGTGCTTGGCGGTGACCGACTTTCGCCTGGGGAGAGCCCCAGACTATCATAGGCGCGGAGCCGTTTCACCGTTGAGTTCGGGAAGGGATCGGGTGGGACCGACTCGCTATAG
>JAZBPA010000006.1:0-8016 GCA_036351435.1 Candidatus Competibacteraceae bacterium | reverse complement strand
GTCTAATTGATAGGAAAACTGCGCATCCTGGCCGACGAACACCGGTTCGGCTTTGCCGGGATGAATCCGTAAACGCAACAGCGTGTCGTGACTGCGCCGCATGGCGTCCAACCCCACCGCTGTTAATAGGAAAATTAACGCAAACCCCAGACTGTTGTTGTAGTTGATCGCCCACAGAAACAACACTCCGAGCATCAATGCGAACACATAGCCGAATCCGGTAGGCAGTATATAAATTCGCCGTCGTTCCAGTTGGACGGCTTGCCATTGTGGCGGGTGGCGCTGCTGGGTCCACTCGGCAAAGCGACGTTGCGCAATCATCAGCTTAGGACAACGGTACGGCGGCTATTAATTGTGTTGCCAGATCCTCGGGGGATTGATCCAGCGACTCATCACCGGGATGTAGGCGATGCCCAACGACTGGGGGTAGTACGGCTTGCACATCTTCCGGCAGCACATGGTCGCGCCGATTAAGCAAGGCCCACGCGCGAGCAGCCTTTAATACAGCCAATCCGGCTCGTGGCGAGAGTCCGCCACGAAATAAACCGGAATCCCGAGACAGTTGTAGCAAGGCTTGTAAGTAATCCAACAGCGGGGGAGCAATGTGTACCTCCGCAACCATTTCTTGTGCCGTCATTAGTTCAGCAGGCGACATGCACATCGGTAAATGCGCGACCAACTCGCGACGATCCCGGCCCTGTAGCAAAGTGCGTTCAGCCGCAGCGTCAGGGTAGCCCAGTTTGATACGCATCAGGAATCGGTCTAGTTGAGATTCCGGCAACGGAAAAGTCCCCACTTGATAGGATGGATTTTGCGTGGCGATGACGAAAAACGGTTCCGGCAGGGCATGAGTTTCCGCCTCAATAGTGACTTGATGTTCCTCCATCGCCTCCAATAGGGCGCTTTGCGTCTTGGGTGTGGCCCGGTTGATCTCGTCAGCAAGAATGAGTTGAGAAAAGATCGGTCCTGGATGGAATACGAACACCGAGCGCTGAGCTTCGTATATCGCCGCGCCGAGAATGTCTGCGGGTAATAAATCGCTGGTGAATTGGACCCGTTGATAATGCAATCCCAAAGATCGGGCCAGGGCATGAGCCAAGATTGTTTTTCCCATCCCGGGCAAATCTTCGATGAGCAGATGTCCGCGGCTTAATAGGCAGGCCAGTGATAAGCGAATTGCATGTTCTTTGCCCAGAATGACCGTGCCGACTTGTTTAATCACTGCTTCCAGGCGATCCCAGTGATCTTGTTCGAGTATAGGTGAATGAAGGGCGCTCATGGGGTTCCGTTATCGTTTGCTATTAATGTTATTGAATTGAATAAATGAGTAAAACGTGATGCTGAGATGATTTCTACTTTACGCCAAGGTTGTGACTTTGGTTGCAGGACTAAAGTTCATGCCGGGTCGTGGCAATACAGCGGTTCAGAGTGAGCCGATGGTTCATTTTGAACCGCTGAAGGGAACCAGTTTTAACCTGAAATAAATGATCAGTGCCGGTTGTTTTGTGGACGGGTTACATGCCATCGTGATTTTTTGCCGCTTTATTGAGCGAGGCTAAACATGGCATAGGATCTGCTGAATGGTTTGGTAAAGCAAACTGTGGAGGGAAAACCAATGAAACAAAGCCCAATGATCACCGCCCAATCTAAGCCATTCAACGCCGGTATATTACCTATCAAAAGCCGTTCCGCGAATGTGCGCAAAACCCGTCGGACGATCACTCAACCGCTGGATCCGTTGGAACTCGAACCAGTAGAAAGCTGGTCATTGAACGACTTCTCCGATTTGTTACCGCGGGATCAATTTTGAATATGGCTTACCGGTCAATTTAGCCCTACGTGATCGTCGCTAATACGCGTGCTTTCGACGCAGGGCTTGTGTTTTCCGACGTAGTCACCAAAGCTATGGGTATGACCCAACTGAGTTAGCCAAGGTAACCGGTATTGTGAGCGGGACTTATTTAATTTGTGATTTATGCGGCCAAGCGGGGCCGCCAGCTGGGTTTATCATCGAACAAAGCATGCGTATTTGTTATCAATGCGCTTATCAGCAAACCGAATTTGACGCACCTGCCGATGAGGTTAAGTCACCGGACGATGATAACTGGAGCACGGATTCCGACCCGCTATGAATCCTGCACAGGGAATTCGATGGGTTTATCCTCAATAGCAAGCCAACGCCGCAGTAATCCTGCCAATTGCTGCTGAGTGAAAGGCTTAGTCATATAGTCATCCATCCCTGCAGTAAGACAGTATTCACGATCCTTTTCCATTGCATGGGCCGTCAGCGCGATGATCGGCGTGTGCCACCGTGTTTCCTGCTGTTGACCTTCTTCCAGTGCACGGATTCGCCGTGTCGCTTCAAATCCATCCATTTCCGGCATCTGACAATCCATTAACACCAGGTCGTAGGGTTGACGCATTATGGCGTTCAGCGCTTCCAAGCCATTATTTGCAAGATCGGCCTGATAACCCACCTGTTCAAGCATGGTGAGGGCAACTTGTTGGTTGATGGGGTTGTCTTCAGCCAGCAATATGCGGTGACTTGCTGAACGCGTTGATGTGACAGCGGTGGTCTGCTCAACACTGTTGAGTGCAGTGCTTGAATCCGTTGCCGGTGAAGAAACAGAAGAGATAGAGTGCTCACTTGCCTTGCCCTGTTGCTGTTGCTTAGTGACCAAAGCCGGTTCGCCAACCGCTATTTTATGGGCCGAATCTAACAACGTTCGGTACAACTGAGAACGCCGTATCGGTTTAGTCAAATAGTGTTGAAAAGCGTTACGGGTTTCCGCTGGTAACGCTTGCGTCTTGGGGTACAGCAGAATCGGGCGAGTTGCAGACAATGCCGGATTAGCTAGGATGAGATCAGTTAAGTGAGTGCCTGTGGCGATTGGTAATGCGCTATCTAAGATCGTCAGATTGAATGGCTTAGGCGTTTGCGCTTGCTGGCGCAAACGATTCAGCAGTTGGTCAACGTTTTCGGCATAATCAGCGGCTACCCGCCACTCCTCCAATAATTCGAGCAGGGTATTCCGTTGCACGGGATTGACCACCCCTACAAGCACCCGCAAACCGGGCAACTCGCTGGGTGAAGCGACCGGCGAATCCATTCCGATGGCAAATCGGGCGTTAAACCAAAATCGCGAACCGCGACCGAGTTGGCTCTCTACCCCGACTGTGCCATCCATAAGCGCCACCAGTTGCCTGACAATGGCCAGACCCAGACCGGTTCCTCCAAAACGACGCGTGGTCGAACTGTCGGCTTGCGAAAACGCCTGGAAAATATGCTTTTGCTGCTGTATATCAATGCCGATGCCGCTGTCGATGACATCGCAATGCACTCGGCACTCTTCCGGAGTCACCGACAGCGTGGTCAAACGCACGATGATTTCACCCTGAAAGGTAAACTTGAGTGCATTACCCAGCAGGTTGATGAGCACCTGTTGCAGTCGTACCGGATCACCCGCGACTCGATTGGGGGTATCGCCGGGAATCGCACAAATCAGTTCAACCCCCTTTCGGTAGGCTTGGTCGGCAAACCGCTCTAGGGTGTCTTCAATCAATTCGCTGAGATCAAACTCGACGATCTCCAGTCCTAGTTTGCCCGCCTCGATTTTTGAAAAATCTAAAATATCATTGATGATTCTTAACAGTGAGAGTGCCGAGTGATGGGCCGAATCAGCGAACTGACGTTGCTGTTCAGTTAATGACGTGTTGAGTAACAACTCGCTCATACCTAACACACCATTCATCGGGGTGCGGATTTCGTGGCTCATTTTTGCGAGAAATTCCGACTTAGCTCGGTTGGCCTGCTCGGCGGTATCTTTTGCAACGCGTAAATCCCGCTCGTGCTGATCCAACACGCGGACGGTAAAATAGGCAATTAAACCCGCTAACATCAACCCGCCGATGCAGAAGATAATCAAAAGTGTATCGTGTGTTTTGCGGGTTTTGGTCAGTTCCATTTGCAAAGCAGCGCTATCGTCTTGTACCCAACTGACCAATATGTCGATTTGTTCCGTGACGCTTTCGGCGATGAGCCGGTTCTTGTTCAACAAGTTCCGCGCCTTACCATTGAGCTGAAGGATCTCGCGCCGCAAGCTGAACGGATTATCTAAGTCTTCGCCGAATGCTCCTAAGCGCTGCTCTAGCGTAGTGACATGACTAGCCAGTAGAGGATTGCGCTGTGCCAAGGCGCCAGCCAAGAACTTGTTGGTGGCTATTTGGAATTGCTCAATGGAGCGCTTATATTGAGTCTGCAACAGGGCTAACAAGTCAAAACTGTCGGCTTCCGGCACGGTCATCAGCACGGCGAACAGTAGATTGCCATCGGCTTTAATGCCCAGGGCATATTCCAAGTCCCGCAGCGACCGTTCAACCAATTCGGTCACCTCGCTTCTCGCTTCCTGCGCCGCTGCCTGATAAGCTGAACGCAGCATGTCCTCTGCTTGCGCAATCTGTTGCTCAAGCCAGTCAATTAAGGTATCCAGATTCTTTTTCCGCTTGCTCGTCGAGGAGAGCTTGACCGCTATTAAGCGTTCAATGAGAGTTTGGGCCTGCTCGTAATCCGCTGGATTGAGCAGGGCTTGTAAAGCGGATAACCGGGTTTGCAGTGCGTTGAGATGATCGTTCGAGACAGGTGCGGTAGGTGAGTTTAACCGTTGCGCCAAGATGTGCAGGGCTAATAAACCTGTTAACCGTTGGGTCGCCTCGTCCCGCAGCGTGGTGAATAATTTTTCATTGCTGCGGATCACTTGTCTTGTGGATAATTGAGCCAACGACGTGACGCCGTACACAACCGGACTAATGGTATCGATCAAATCATTGTGAATAAGACGCGCCTGCTCACGCAGGGCAGCTTGTTTTTGCGCCAGAGTGTTGCGCACCTGGACGATGTCTTTTAACGCATTCAGCGATTCGCGGAGTTGGCTAACCTCTTGACGAATGGTGTCAAGCGATGCGGATTCCACGTTGATATCCAAGCGGACTAAATGGGCGCGAATGTCGTCAATTAATTTGTCCAACCACCCGCCGATCTGTTGCAGTTGGGCGTCGTCTTCGGCGTTCGCCAGGGTTGGGGTTGCTGCCGCCAATGAGGCGCTGCGCTCAGCAAGCTTTAATGCAGCCAGCGCCTCCGGTAACGCTTGTCTGGTTATGCGCTCCAGTGCCCAATTCTGCTCGGTGGACGTGTAGAGCGCCAGCCCGGCTACCGCGATGAGAATGAACGCGATGCTGGAAAACGCGGCATACAGCCTAATCTTGAAGTCATTCGGTATTACCTTACCAGCCTGCTTATTGGACATCGCCTTCCGCTTCCGAGAGTGCAAGGAGTACGCTACGGCTATAGCAAGTCATATTTCCGCAGGATGTCCTCAGCATTACTCTTATCGATAGTCTGCGTCGGCAAAATTAACCGTTTCTCGACTTCTTGACCCTGCAAAAAAGCCAGCGCTTGTCGAATCCCTTCATCGCCCGGCGTTTTGTAGAGAAAGGTGGCGGTCAGGATACCTTCGTGAACCCATTTGACCCCTTCTGCGGGAATGCCATCAATACCCAGGAACGCCATATCCCGTTCCCGTCCCAACTCCTTGGCCGCTAAATAGGCGCCATACGCCATGGGGTCGTTGTGGGCGTAGACCAAATCAATCTGCTCGTGGGCGTCCAAGGCTTCCAGCATGATTTCATAACCCCGATCCTGTTTCCAGTCCCCATCACGGGCTTCACTGACCAACTGAATGCCGGGTTCACGACTGATGATGTCGTGGAAACCGTCGTGCCGATCATGGGCTGGCGTTGACTGCTTACCGCCCCAGATTTCCACGATTTGACCCTGCGCTTGGCCGGTGCCGCCGAGCAGCTTCACGGCGTAGCGACCCGCGGCGCGGCCAATTTCCCGATTATCGCCGCCAATAAATTGCGTGTAACGGTCGTTAGCCAAATCTCTATCCAAAACAAACACCGGTATGCCGGCATTGAACGCTTTGCTCACTGCCGACGTCAGTCCCTCGGCCACCTTAGGCGATATGAGCAGGGCATCGACTTGCTGGTCGATCAATGCCTGAACGTCGGCGGTTTGTTTATCCACCTGATCCTCGCCATCCCGGACCAGCAGGTTAAGCTGCGGATGCTTTGCGGCTTCGGTGCGCAGTTCGCTATTAAACAGCAAGCGCCAGGGTTCGTTAGTCGTCGCTTGGGAAAAACCAATCGTCACCTGGCGTTGGGCAAGAATGTCCCTGGGTTGCGGTCGATTGGGTTCCGGTCCTAATCCCATGGAGGCGCGGTATAAACTCAGTTGCTGTTCGCGTCCGAGTTCATCGGTGATCGCCTCCCAGGTGTCTTTAACATTTTCTAAGGCCTGTGCTACGGAGATTTCGTCCGTTAGGGCGCGAGAAAGTTGGACTTCCAGTGCATTGGTGTAACGCGCGAAACCAGGAATACGCAGATCCAGCGCGACATGTGGAGAATCCAGGCTGGTTTTGAGGACATTTAAATATTCCGAAGCCGCGGTTCGCGAAAACGCCTGGGTCCAGGCATCAATACTGCTGAAATGAGTCAAGCGGTAAGGATTGATGCCGGTACCGCTGGTCACGACATCGCGCAAGCTGTTTTGCGGATCAGCATACCACATGATGTAATCCCAAGCCGCCTGCTGCTGACGGCTGTTCTTGGGCACGCTCGCCACCCAGCCGCCGAAGGCGAGAAAAGGCGCTTTATGCGGCCGTTCGAACTGTTCCCACTGGTACGTCCGGCCATTCCAGACCTCGCGGGTTCCCGGCAGCACAAAATAGCCGACCTTGTCGACCACAGTGGAAATGCTGGCATCATTAGCCAGCTGCGCCGTATCGCCCCAATCCAGAATCATTGCGGTACGCCCTTTGATAAACGCCTCGCGCGCCGCGACAATGTCGTACTCTTTGGCATCCGGCGGGCAAAATTTCAGGATCTCCACATACTCCTGCACCGCTCTGACCCAGCCCGGATTATCGATCTCCGCCCGCATGGTATCAGGGTCGAAAAATTGACCGCCGGGAAAGTCGGGATGATTGGTGTACGCGGAAGCCCGGCTAAACACATCCCAAAACTGCTGACCGCCTTGCGCGAACGCTTCGGAGGCACCGTATAGCGGCGTGCCGTCCGGCTCGCTGCGACCGGTAAAAAACTCGGCGATGTCACGGTATTCAGTCCAGGTATCGGGCGGAGCAAGCTCATACCCGTAGCGTTGCCGAAAGGCATCGCGATGGTTTGAGTCCTCGAATAAATCTCGCCGATAATAGCCTTGAAACAAGTCGCCATCCACGGTAACGGCGATCCAGCGACCATTCCAGGTCATCAACCGATCCCGGTAGGTGGGATGAATATCGTCCAGGCGTTCGTCTTCGCGCAGCGCATCAGGCAATTCAGCAAGATACGGAAAGAAATCGCCGGCCCACGCTGGAGCATATAATAAAACATCGAACTTGGGTTCGTCGGCAGTCAATGAGGCTAGATAGGCATCGAATAACTCCGCGAACGGCAGAGTAACTACATTGACTTTGCCGCCGGTGCGTAATTCCCAGGTTTTCGCGTGAGCCTTAGCCGGTGCACCGATCGCCGATACATTTTGCACTCCGATGGTGATTTCAACGTTATTGACACGATGCGCCAACGCCAGAGTACACTGCAAAACCCAGCCGATAAAAAGCAAGCAGTACAAACTTTTTCTGATCATTTCCACTCACAACCTAAATATAAAACTGAAATTGGGCTGTCCCTAGCACGGCGAACCTTAATTATGCGAGGATTATATTATTATTTCTGCTGACCAAGCAGTTCAAATCAAACACTCAGAAGAAGGCAATGAAAGAAATCCATCACGCATTGGTGCTGAACATGCACCAGCCCCCCAGTAATCTTGACAATTTGTTGGATACCAACGAATGGGAAGCCAAAGAGATCCTATTCGCTTATGACCGAATGCCCCGCACCTTGTGGGGCTATGAAGATATTGCCCGGGTAAATTTATCGTTCTCCGGCACG
>JAZBPA010000005.1:0-18949 GCA_036351435.1 Candidatus Competibacteraceae bacterium | reverse complement strand
GTGCTGCAGGCGTATATAACTGTTGATTCTCCAACATTGTTAATATCCTGGAGAACCCCCTTCACGCCCCACCAGTGTTTTTTGCTGGTGGGGTTTTCTTTTTTTTGTCGAAAAACATATTCATGATTATAGCCGTAATCATGAATGTATTGATCTAAACAGGCAATATATTACATGTTACGTAATATTTATTAAACATGTAATTTTCGTTTATTGAGGTTCAGCATAAACTTGAAGATAAAATCTAATCTGCTTCAAAGATCAACCAGATTCCTTAGCAGTTAACGTATCGTTATCAGGAGGTGTGGCAGCATTAATCAGAGTGAGCAGCTAAACTGATCGCCGTCTGACAGGAGTAGAATCGATTTATGTGATGGACAAATACGTCTGCCAACACATTCACGAGTTGGCAGAAACTAACTGTGCCTAGGTCGGGAGTATTGCAGGTGGCTTGAACCGGTTATTCACTGAATACGCCGATAAAAAACCTGATTGTAAGAGTCATCAATACGGGTGGCACGAAAACCATCCTCGACCTGATCCAAATAATAGGTGTATTGCCCTATTTGCAGTTGGTCACCGTTGACATCGCCCTGGACGGTCGCCTGGTTAGCATAACCATTGACCGCACCGTAGGGTGTAATCGTCAGCTCCAGATCAATTTTGTATTGAGAATCGTAACCACGGAAGGTGCCAACAGCCCAGTCCGGCACCGATGCACCGTACTGACCGCCTGATATAGCGTTGTTATTTGGGTATTGATCGGGGTACTGGTAGCGATTATCCGTTTCAACCGGCGTGTTGTTCTTACTCATTATCGTACCGAGTAAAGCCAGCCCGCCAATAACAGCTGCGGTCGTCAGCAATTTTTTCTTGCCATCATCGTCGTCGTCATCTTTGTGACGATCATCATCTTCGTAGTCGTAATCGTATCGGCCGACCTCGAAACGCGCAGCGCATCCTTTATCGACCCACACACCGTCATCGTCGTAACCCCAACCACGCCCACGTCGGCAGGGTGACTTGGACAGTCGCTTTTCTAACCGAACATACCCATCAGTATCGACTTGACAGTATCGGTAACGGAAGTTTTTGCTACTGCACTCAATGGATTTCGCTGCACTTGCCAGGGGGATGCCCGATAGCACAATACCCAGCACGATATAGGCACAGTGATGCAGATAATGCATGAGGTAATCTCCGCGAATAACGTGATTCCATAGTCTGGCGATGAGGTAATGAACCTACCCTGAACAACCCACCAAGCTCATGGAATGCGAAACGAGCAGAGGAAGTCAGGCAAATCATCAATTAATGCGCACCTTCCACGGGAACGTGATTCGCGGAATCAGTTTTCGATAGCCACTCCGTAAATGCTTGTGCAGGCATGGGCGGAGCAAAGAAATAGCCTTGAGCAAAATCACAACCTTGTTCCAACAAAATGCCTCGTTGCTCTTCAGTTTCTACCCCTTCTGCAACGACCTTAAGCCCTAAACTATGGCCCAGCGTGACGATGGTAGCCGCTAAAATACGATCCTCTTGATCGGTGGCTAAGTCGCATACAAAACTTTGGTCAATTTTCAATACCGTAATAGGTAAGCGCTTCAGATAACTCAGACTGGAGTAGCCGGTCCCGAAATCATCAATGGCTAGACCGACCCCCAGCTTTTGTAGCGCCAGTAGCGTATCCCCAGTCCCGGCACCCACCTCAAGCAAGGCCGATTCGGTTAACTCCAATTCTAATAATTGAGGTGCTAATCCATATGAAGACAGGAGTTCTTGCAACTGTTGGGCGAAACCCCGTTCGCGGAAATGCCTTGCCGTCAAATTCACTGCGATACTCACAGGAGCGAGCCCAAGTTGACGCCAGTGCACCAGTTGTTGGCATACTGCTTCCAGCATCCAATCACCTAGCGCCACTATAAGATCGCTGGATTCTGCGATAGGAATAAACTGTCCCGGAGGAATCAGACCACGTTGGGGGTGATGCCACCGGACCAGAGCCTCGGCCCCAATCACCATCCCGTCGCTCAAACGCACTTTGGGCTGAAAATAAGGGAGTAATTGATCAGAATCAATGGCTTCACGCAATTGTGATTCCAGCACTAACTGCCCAAAGGTCGCGGAATTCATCTCCCGGTCGTAAAACATCAGTGTGTTACGACCGGCCTGCTTGGCTTTATAGAGCGCAGAATCAGCATTTTTTAACAGCGTATCGAAATCAGTTCCATCAGCTGGGTACAAGGCGATACCAATAGAGAGCGTTACCCGCAAGCTATGACCGGCCACAGCGAAGGGTTGGCGAAATGTGGCACTCAACCTTTCCGCAGCCTGTCGCGCCTCGTTCATACCCACATCCGGCAGCAGTATTACGAATTCATCACCACCCAGACGACATGCTGTGTCCGTTTCTCGGATAAGGCGTTTAATATGTGCCGCGGCCTGCACCAACAGTGCATCACCCTCGGCGTGGCCGAGCGCATCATTCACTTCCTTAAACCGATCTAAATCAAGAAACAGGACCGCTAGCTGTGCTTTGCGCCGTGCGGCGAGCGCTAAAGCTAATTCAGCCCGCTGAGTCAGCAGCGCTCGGTTCGGTAGATGGGTTAACGTGTCGTAGTAAGCTAGGCGCTTGATATGCTGCTCTGCTTCCTTCTGCAGGGTAATATCGGTGGCGGTACCCACGAAATGCGTTAATTGCCCTGCTTGGTCACGTACTTGAGTGAACGTTACCAGTACGACATAGTGCTCACCATTCCGGCGTCGGTTGTGAACTTCACCACGCCAAGTTCCCTGCCGTGCTAGGGTTCGTAGCAGCAGTCGGTAGTTCGTGCCGGGTAAAACTTCAGTGTCCAGAAGAAACCCCGGATAGCGCCCGAGTATTTCAGTTTCCGAGTAACCAGTTAAACCCGTTAACGCTCGATTGACTGCGACGATGCGCCACTGAATATCCGTAACGACAATCGCCTCAAGCGCCGCATCGAAAACGGCGCCTGCCAATATTTGCCGCTCCTCCGCTCGCTTACGATGGGTAATGTCGCGGCCAGTTCCGCGATAGCCGGAAAAGCGTCCCGTCGCATCAAACAGAGGTTGGCCATTAATATGAAACCAGCTGTATCCACCCGATTCCAGCCGTATTCGATATTCCAGGTCGCGAAAGGGTTGATGTGCCTCCAGTAGATTTCGGTGTGCTTGCATTTGGGCCGGGGTTAATTCGATCGGTAGTTCCCAGCGGGTCTTGCCAATCAACGTACCGATTTTTTTCAGGCTGGATACTGCTTCACCAGAGGAAAAAAAGGTATAGCGAAACTGCTCGTCCTGTTCCCAGAACCAGTCTGAGGCCATGGCTGTGAGATCGCGAAAGCGGGTTTCGCTGGCCATGAGCGCTTGTTCACGTTGGCGGATAGCCGCTACCATCCGTTGGAAGTCGTTGGCGAGAACTGCAAACTCTTTGATTCTGGAAACCGGCCAGGGCTGTTCATAGTCGCCGTTGGCTATTGCGTGTGCACGTTCAGTGTATAAATCGATTCGGCGCGCAAAATCACGCGCCAATATCCAGCCGGTGAGGGCCGCCAGCACCAGCCCAGCAAGCAAACCGACCGCCATTGCCCAGAACGTGAAGGTCACAGGTTGAAATACTTCGTGCCGCTCTTGGGCCACCAATACACTCCAACCCACCTTGGGAACCCCAACAGTGGAGCCAATCAACTCTAGGCCTTGAAAGGTGAACTCACTAGTGGTGAACCGATCGGACACAACCTCTTGCACTATAGGTAAATGGCTGAGATTAATCTGTTGACCGCTCAGGGTAAGTTCAGGATGGGCGATGACTTGCCCACGATGATCTAAAATCATGGTCAGCAAGCCACCATCACCGGGCAGTTGATTTAGAAACGTGGATAGCGGGCCTATGGCAATTTCGCCGATGACAACCTGACGCTCTTGAGCCATCGGTATGGCTAAGGCAACCGAGAGTCGACCGCTAACTAAGGATAAGAAAGTTTCCGACCAAACCGGCTCACCGAATTTGCGTGCCTCCCGCAGAAAGGATCGTCGGGACAAATCTAAATTGAGCAGATCCTCTCGTCGCTGTCGTTGCGTTTCAGGTAAACCGACAGAGTGCACAACGTCGGCTGAATTGACGATATAAATCGTCTCGAAAACTTCGCCAGCCCCAACGTGCGCATCCAACGGTACAAACCAATAGGTTGAAGGACGTTGCCCGCGTGCTTCTAGAATCCCGGTAATCGCGGTCAATTGATGCTGGGCACTAAGCAGATACATCTCGACTTGACCGGCGACTGCGCGCGCCAGGGTCTGGTAACGCACTTCAATATCGGCACGAATGTGCGGTAATAGCAGCAACCAAACCAGCAACGCAACCAACAACAACGGTAAAGCAGCAACCCACGCGAAGCGCAGCACCAACCACTGCCTGAGGGGAAGCCGGGAGATCACGGCGTTATTCAACCACCACGAATTGGCCCTCACGAACAACAGTGATAAAGATGTCACGTTGGGCCTCACCGAAATCATCAAACTTCAGTGAATGTTGAATGCCCTGAAAATGGCGGGTTGTCAATATAGTCTTTTTAAGACTCTGTTCGGGTTGCGCAGCTAAGGCATCTAACACCACATTAGCAGCATCGAAACTGGTCACGCCTGCGAATCCTGGTTCCTGTCCGAAACGTTTCAGGTAAGCGTTGCGGAATGTCTGATAGCTCGGTTCAGTATTGTTACGATCAAAAAGCTGTGCCGCGGTGACATTTTCCACGGCTTTGCCGCCAAGTTCCAGCAACTGTTCGGTCGCACCCCATTCCGAAATAACGATAGCGACAGAAGCGTTTAGCTTGCGGATTTGTTGGCATAACAAAGCCGAGTCTACTGAGTTGGCCACAATCAATATCCCGTGCGGTTGAGTCGCCAGCAAATCGCGGGTGATTTGTAAAAAAGTAGTGTCTTCGCCGGATCTAAAGCCGATCTTTGTAACTAATTCGCCCCCACCCTGGGTGAAGGTAAGATGAAAGTAATTCAACCAACTTTCCGTATAGGAACGGTTACTCAGATCGTATACCGCAGCGATACGCCTGTTTTGTAACGTTCCTAATTGGTACGATGCGCTCTTGGCAGCGTATTTCCGGGTGGATGAGGAAACGCGGAAGAAGTAATCATCCTGCTCGGTTAACGCATCGGTGGTTACCGTAGGACTCATGAGCAAAACTTGGGCTTGGTTGGCTAACGGAACCATAATCATCGCCATGGCGCTAGTCATGGGGCCTACGATAGCCGGCACTCCCTGCGCAATGAGCTCTCGAGTCACCCGTTCGGCTGTCTCTGGATTCTGCTCATCATCCTTACTGATCAGTTCAATAGTGCGCCCGGCAATACCGCCGGCTTGATTACGTAATTCTATCGCCAGTAGAACCCCATTACGCCCGGCAACACCGAGATCAGCTACCCGACCGGAAGTGCCTCCTACAAAGCCAACCCGAATCGGTTCCGGTTCCGTACAGCTCAGTAGCAACAAACTGAGCAAGAGGATTTTGCTGATCCGTATCAGCCCGTTCGTACACTGCGCAACGTTTGCCATGATCTCGGCTTTATTTATTAAGTGGGGATTATTCTGGTTTTTCCTTGGATCCATTGGGGTACACAGCTGCTCCTCCACTCATGCGCACGACAGTGAAGCGCGCAACGCCTAATAAAAAAGTATGGTCTTCCACCTCACCGACCAGCATCTCTTGGAAGTCCAGCAATTTCCCGGGTTTTTGTCGATTCAACGGGAGCTGGTAGTCTGGAACACAATAGAGTTTGCAACCCGATTCTGGCCGGCCGGCAAAAGTCATAATGACTTTGATTCCGCCATAGTTGCGCTGGTTGGGATCATCTTGCAGCGTGCCAGGGGCCACTTCGGCAACTAACGCTTGATCCAGTCGCCTGAAATAACTTCGCGCACTTTGTCCAGCCAACCACAACAGCGTTTGTCCATCGTGGATTGAATCGCCGCTAGCCACTGCCGCATCGGGTCGCCATAAGCTCCGATCGGTGCGATCATCGGCAAAGGCCGGCGCCAGATTGTAAGGCAACAGCCGATTAGACGATTGAGGGCCGAACTGCAGGTGCCACTTACCAACCCGACCGGTGGTGTCTTCACCAGTGGCAAACCGCACTTGATAAGCCGGATCTGAAGCTGATGGATCAGCTAAGCGTTCGATAGCGACCCGTACCTGATCGCCTTCACGGGCGCCTTGTTTGAATTCGGCCTGATAGCTATATAGGGCCAGCTTATCAATAGCTTGCCCTAATTCAGTATGAGCAGCCCGTAATGCAACAGCCAGCATGGAGGGTGCAGCCAGCGTATTAACTTCGTTGAGTAGTTCTGGAGTAACAGTGAAAGGCGTGAGCAACTTATCCGTCATATTAGCCTCATCAGTTGTTTAAAATATGTACTTAACATGAGTTTAACATGGTTGTACGAGGTCCATATTTAAGCGCAGTTGTAAGTATCTGACGTCAATGAGGCATTCCTTTTTGCAGCCACTGGGCACCAAGTTTAACAAGGATACGTCCGGCATTTTTGGATTGATCCCACAGCTGATGCCAATATTCTTCGTTTTTATAATCTCGCAAGCACCGCAAATACTTGAGCCGTTGAGATACGTTGAGAGTTTGCAAGATGGCCGGAATTAACCCCGCATTGATGTTGTACTCGTGGCTAACTTTCAAACACACAGGAATAATCTGCTCAGGTGCCACGTCGAGATCCTCGGCGACTGCAACCATGGCGTCACGAATCCTTCGGGCCTTTAGATTATCCGGCTGCTGGACGTTGTAAGGTGGATTCCATTCCCGAAAGGGGCGTAGCTGATCAACATGAGTGAGTACGATAATTATTGGTGGTGGGTTCTCTTGATATTCATTGCTAAATAGTATCTGCAACTCTTCTAGCATCCGCCGATCAGCCGCCCGTGCGGCCGTCAGCGCTGAACAAACCAGAATTATTAAATCGGTTTGCAGAATTTCTTGCTCCGCTTCTCGCCAGGGTCGGCGCGGATTATTTGAGTCTTCATAACCGGCAGTATCCAAAATGATGGCGTTTTTGATGCCGTCACGCTCCAATAGATAGGGTTGCACACGGCTGGTTAGCGGCACGACATCGACTAGCGCTTTGGTCTCACCAAACAATGCGTTGATCAAACTGGATTTGCCCGCTTTGACCTGACCGATGACTAGAATGCGTAAGGGCTCTTCTTGAACCCGGGTTGCTTGTTTATTTAACTCTACGAGATCGTGACGAGAGGCTTGCGTGATGTGCTCCAGGAACTGCTGATCCTCAAGCACCAAGTGTCCGCTGTATAATTCGATGGCGTAATAACCGATTTTTTTGACGTAAGCTGCCACAAGCCACTGTTCTACTTCCTTGATCGACGCATCCCAGACCTTTTCCGCTGCGAGCCCTCTTAACTCACGGATAGCCGCAGATATGGGATCCACCCCGACGGAGATGATCCGGTAAAGTTGGTATAAAGTCTTTCCGTGAGCTGCGAGCCGTTTTCCACGCAGGACATCGTTAATTGTTAGGATATGACTACCGGGGATATTATCGCTTAAGGAATAGCGCAGATCTCTGGCCAGTAGCTCGATGACCTTCAACAATTCCGGCATACGGATTTCCAAAATTGGATCGCTTTGCTCGGGATGGAAATCGTTGGCAACGCTGTCCACTACCTCGCGAAAAATATCCCATAAGGAGTTCCAATCGTTGAAAACGCCCTCACGAACGCGGATGGTTTCTGCCAGGTCTTCGACTTTTTTCCAGGCCTGAAGGCCTTGTTTAGACCAAGTAGACGGGGGCTCGACTTGTAGTATTTCAGGAGCCGGTTGGTCCTTCTTCAACCGATTAAGAATCAGCCAACTGCACAACGCGACAATACCGGATAACCCTAACCACGCTAATAGCCAATCATTTCGCCACAGGGCTACCAAGCCGGCCAGCATCAACAAAAACAACGGGAGTGCGGTGATGATGATTAGCAGCAACCATTTTTTATCGATGTTCATGTCTTGGCGTCACGGCCCAGGTTTTTAAGATAGTCCTTCAACAAGTGTTGTCCTTCCTTGAATTGCTCGGCATACAGGTTGCGCAGCACCTCGGCATCAGGAATCCCACCGCGTCTGAGATGATTAAAATACGCGCACAGTGTTTTACCCAGCGCGTAAGTGGACGCACCGGTTAAACCGGCGGAAACAGCCGCGCCATAGCCGGGAATGAACTTGACCAGTTCACGCCGACCCAGATTGGATAACAAACCTAAACCGAGGGCACTCCCAAGCTCGCCGAGGCGTTGTCCGCCCAGAGGTTGGTCGTAGAGCTTAGCAATGGCTTGTAGCATTTTGGCCTGTACCATCGTCACCAACGAAATGTCGACAAAAGGGACTGGGATCGCACCCGCAGCACCCGCAGCAATGGAATAAGCCACAATAGGCCCATGAGCGGCTTGCGAATACATATCTTGTAAATTTTCCCGCAGCTCCTTGGATTGGTGGATCATGGCGGCCAAACCTAAGGGTAGCGCTTCCTCGATAACTTGCCATAACGCATCAATACCGTAATCTGGTGGCTCAAAGTCGTCTTCAGGCAGGGTGAAATCGACCGCGACAAAATGAGGCTTAAAGTCTTTAAACAGTTCACGTTGCTTAGTCAAAGAACGGCCTAAATCAGCAGGTATAGTGCGATTCAGGGCGAGGTAGGGATAGGGCAGAATATGCGGATCAGCCGGATCGAAATAGCCTTCGTGCAAGGTTGTCTGCACGACGATCACTGGCCAATCGGGATGCTTGTGGGTGATCGCCTTTAGCACCTGCAACACGGCTTGTTGGGCGTGATCCATTGCCTTGACCACCACGACTAACAAATGTGCTTGTTGTTCGAACACTGCGATGTCCTCGGCCGGGTCATAATCAACTTCACCCAAGCCCCGAGTATCCAGGAATCGCAGTAAGCACTGTTCGCTGCTGGGAAAATCATAACTGACGGCGGTTCGCGTACACGGTCGAATGCCGTCACCGATAATGGCGCGACTGTCCCCGGTCAGCGCTTGGATAATTGCAGTTTTACCCGATTGGGCTTTGCCCAGCAGCCAAAACACCGGGGTCGGCAGGCGGTCTTTAATCTCAAGCCAATGGGCTTCCAACCGCTCATCATCCAAGGTCGGGTTGAGCACCTTAGCGCTTAGGAATTCCCTGACAGTTTGCTTTAGACTCATAGCCTTGTATTGGTAAGCTGTTTAACAGAGATCTAACAAAATAACATGGCACGTCCAGGAATCGGTTACGAAGAAGTCAAAGCTGCTGCCGTCCAGTTGCTGGAGCAAGGGGTTAATCCCTCAATTCAACGGGTGCGTGAGTTGTTGGGAACAGGCAGCAATTCCACAATCGCTGAGCATTTGAAACGCTGGCAACAAGTTTGTAACGAAAGACCCAATCTTGCTTTGCCGACCGCCGTGCCGGAAGCGCTTGCCAGCACAGTGGAGTCCTTCTGGCGGGTAGCGCTAGAACACGCAGAAGCTCAATATCAACAGATGCGTTCCGAAGCCGAGCAGGCGGTCGAAACGGCCGACCAGGTACGTAATGAAGCGCTTGTGGCCAAAGAACGCGCGCTGGAAAAAGTAAACGAGTTACAACTACAGTGGGAGAGTAGTCAGCGCGAGGCCCGTGAACTGGCTGATCAACTGCTGGTGGAGCGGGAACGGCGAGCACTCACTGAAGCGGAAATTAAAGCGACTGATCAACGCGCGCTTGCCGCAACCCAGCTCACCGAACAGGTGCGTTCCGAGGCGGAAGACCGACTGAATAAGTTAGAGGACGCCCTAAGGCAAAGCCGCGAAGAGGCGGAACGTCAGTCAGCAGCGGCCGAGCAACGTTTGCTCTCCGAGCGAGAGCGCAGTGAAAATCATGAACAGCGTTTAATGCAGGTCGTCGAACAAAATCGTGCTGAGCATTCGCAGTCCCGGCAAGAATTCAATGAAGAACGACTCGCTTGGCGCAATCGAGAAACGGCGTTACAAAAACAGCTGGAAAATACACAAGATCAGCTCGCTCAACAACGACAGGTGACAGCCACCGCAGAAGAACGGGCGAGGCTGTTGGAGACGGAGCTCATTCAGACGCGCGTCGCGTTGCGTGATCTTCAGGAACATCAGCTAGCAACTGCCGGAATAGTGGAGTCACTGAAACTTGAACTGAAAATTGCACATGAGGAACAACAGGTTTTACGGCAAGAATTAGCGGATAACTCAAAAGATAAGAACTAGAATTTATCGGATTGCGACCCGACGCAGATGAGCGCTGATCTAAGCCGGATTGCGACCCTACTGTTTGCACTGGGGAGCCAATTAATGAGAGCGTTTTTTTATCTAGCAACAGTTTTGCTAAGCCTATTTATCAGCGCTTGCGGCGGTGATTATAAATATTCCAATACTGTTACACCGGCTGACCGCCCGACCGTCACGCTGATCTTGTCACAGACACGCACTATCCCGATTGCGGTCAAAGGCTCGGACGGCCAGTATCATCTAGTCTATGAACTGGAACTGCGTAACGTCACCCAGGGCAGCGCGGTCATAGAACAAGTCGAGGTTCTGGATCCCGAACAAGACAGTGTTTTAGCAAGTTTTAGCGGCCAGCAGATTATGGATCGCTTGCAACTCGGTGGCGGCGGTCTGCCCAGCACCAGCCTAGGTTTGGCCCAATTCGCAGTGATGTATTTACACCTGACGTTCACAGATAACAATACTGTACCGCTCACTTTACAGCACCGTATCCGCGCCGCCCTAGAGGTTCCTGCTCCGCCGGAATTTGCACTATCTCTTAGTGAGGTTTCTGCCGTGCGGCTTGCGCCAGTGGCTGTTCTGGGGCCACCGATGCGTGGCAAAAACTATATCGCCGCTGATGGGTGCTGCAAAGCGACCCGCCATATCCGCGCCTTGCTGCCGATTAACGGCAACCAATGGCTGGCGCAGCGCTATGCCATCGACTGGGAGCAATTAGACGATCAAAACCGCCTGTTTGTGGGCGATGCGGCGAATGTCAACAGCTATCACATTTACGGTAACGACGTGCTGGCGGTGGCCGATGCGACAGTCAGTGTCGCTGTCGACGGCTATCCCGATCAAGTGCCGGGTGGATTGCCGAGGGGTCTTGATGTTGCCGACGCCGACGGCAATCACATTATTCTGGATTTGGGCAATGGGCTTTATGTTCTGTACGCTCATCTGCAACCCGGTAGCATCGCGGTGAAAAACGACGACGCGGTCAAACGCGGCCAAGTCATCGGCAGAGTGGGCAATTCGGGCAATACCACCGCGCCGCACTTGCATTTGCATGTGATGGACTCGCCCTCGGGACTGATCGCGGAAGGTCTGCCGTATGTGTTCGATAACTACCGGATCACCGGTATTAACTTGGCCGGTACCGAGGACTTTGACAATGCCGAGCTGACCGGGGTACCGGCAACTATCACCCGGATCGATCCGCCCACGCAACACAGTAATGAACTGCCGTTGGATTTGACCGTGGTGGATTGGTTGAATGAATAACATCGCAATGGATTCCGGTCACGCCGGGTGGCTGTGCATAAGGTTTAAAGCGTCTTGCTTAGCCCGTATTTTGATGACGAGAACGTGAATAATGAAAAAAATGAGTGTGACGTTAATCGTTAGTATCGCTGTGCTGCTAGTCCAGATCAGTTCGGCTTGGGCGCAGATGATTTGCGCTGGTCAAGCACTGCCCAACGGCAGCGGTGAGGATTTGGAAATCACCAGTGCCGTCAAAGTCATTGCGGGTGATTACCGCTATGGCAATGTGCATATCTACAACGGCGGTAGCTTGTGTTTTGAAGATGAAGTTATTGAGTTCTGGGCTAGCGCGATCTTGATTCAGAACATGGGCAGCTTAATCGCCGGCACACCTGATCACCCCATCGGCACCAATAATGGGCAGCTCACCATCCATTTATACGGCCAGGATCAAGGTCCTGGTAAGCCGGGCGTAGCGTGTAAAACTAATGGTGCCATTGATCCCCGCTGTGGGGTGCCGGAGGCCATCTGGAACGCGAACGATACGAATAAAGTGTCGCTGCCGGGCGGAGTGAGCGATTATTTTTATCCTTACGGGCCGCTGATGTTCGATGATCCCAATTCTCAGACTTATTTTGGGACCAAAGTGCTGGGCGTTAGTTATGGCGGTAGTTTGCAATTATTCGGTAAAAAAGGCGCCAGTTTCGGGGCGATAAAGGACTCGGATTCGGGCACCAGCTGGGTGAGGCTAGCCAAAACCCTAAAGCCCGGCGAAAAAACCCTCACATTGAATCGACCAGTGGATTGGGCGGCAGGCGATCAGATTGTGGTCACCACTACCGATTATTTGCCGGGGCATTCGGAGCAGTTCACCATTACCGGCGTGAGCGGACAGACCATTACCGTCGCAGAAACCGCTGTCTACCGCCATAATGGCGAGCCCTATTTGTTGGCCGACACGGAAACTCGCAAAAAAGGCTATCAACGCCTGGGCTTAGACATCATCGCCGACGGCCGGCCCGCCGCCGAAACCCGCGCCGCCGTAGCCTTATTATCGCGCAGCATCCGCATTGTCTCGGCTGGCGAGCAATTGGGCGCTGCTTTTCCACCTGAATCGGAGCTGTTTCCCTCGACCGAAGAACCCGGGAAAGAACATCCGTATTATTTCGGTGGTCATGTCATGATTCGTCAAGGCGTTGCCAAAGCGCAGATCCAGGGCGTGGAGTTCTATCAATTGGGGCAGGGCGGGCGCATGGGCCGTTACCCGATCCACTTTCATATGACCCGCAAAACACCGTCCGATACCTTTGTCAAAGACAGCTCCATCCATGATTCCATGACCCGCTGGATTACCCTGCACGGTACCCAGGATGTGCTGCTGGCGCGCAATGTGGGCTATAAATCCATCGGACATGGGTTTTATTTGGAAGACGGCAGCGAGATCAATAATAAGCTCTACTCGAATATCGGGATTTTCGCCCGCGCCGCCGTTGACAACCCGCACAATCCCCGCAAAGTACCGGGCATTCTGGCTTGGACCGAAGATAAAGCCGTGACCGATAAAGTCCCGACTCACTCGGATTACGCCCATCCGACCACCTTCTGGCTAATGAATACCTGGAACGACGTCGATTACAATATGGCGGCGGGCGCGTCGGCCTGTGGGGCGTGTTATTGGCCGTTGCCGGGGATTCTCAGCGGGCCTTCGGTTAAGCAGAAATGGGATTCCTACGCCTCGCTGCAAACCTTTCCCGACCGGGCGGGCGCTACGCCGATCAAGTCTTTTCGCGGCAACTTTTGCTCCACGGCGATGAATTCCTTCAACACCACCGCCAATGTCAGCGTCTGTAACGGGTTGGGCGTACCCACAGACGATGCCCACCTGGAACCGATTCCCAATCCGCTGGCGCCCCGTCCAGCGGCCTGGCTTGAGGATACCTATTACCCCAGAGTCGATCCCGGTGGGCAGCGCTTTGCCACCCGCTGTGACGCTGACTCAATCGGCGCCAGGGTCGATTCAACCACCGGCGCTGTCGATTGCAGGAACGTGCCCCGTTGTTCGGCAAGCAATAAAGACGGCTGTATGGTCACTGTTTTGGACCGTTACACCACCGCGTTTCATTGGGCCGAGACCAATTTTTCGGCGATCTGGCTGCGCCCGCAATGGTTTCTGGTGCAAAACAGCGTCATCGCCGATGTACAAAACGCCGGGCTGACTTTCGTGACCGGCGGTGATTACACCAAGTCTTCGTCGATTGATGGTAACTGGCTGCTGGCACGCAAAAATGTATTCATCGGCCAGACCCAGAAGGATAATCCCTACGCTGCCGATATCGGGCCGTTTAATGCCGATGGATTGGCCTGCGACAATCGCAATTCAACGGTGAATTACTGTTTATCCCGCGCCGAAGGCATCGCCATGCCGCTCAGCAACTGGGCGAATAACCAGCGCCTATTCAATATTTACGACGGACCGGCCCAACAGGACTCGAATGCTTATTTGGACATTACCCGCAGCACGATTGACGATTGTCAACAAGACGGCAGCGGTAATTGCCAAAACAGCGCCTCAATGTACGGGCGCGTGTTGGGTATGCCGTTTGATAGCGATTCCCGGCAGTGTTATTTACCGAACGCTGCGATAGCCTGGAAACAACCGAACGGGTTTTATTATCCCCCGTCGTTCCACTCGAAAAATCTTTTTTTCGACACGGTTGATATTCGTCATTTCGTGATCCAACCCTTGTTCAAGCCCGGCACTCGCGAGACCGACGATGCAGCGGTCAGGAACAATTATTGTACGTTTAATGCCACGGGCACCTTCACCGGTTACACCAGCATCGATCGCCAAACCGTGCTCAACGATGATGACGGGTCGCTGACCGGGTTGGCCAATACCATATCGGTTAACGAAGACCCGTTTTTTAACGCTCCGGTTGAAGCGATTGAATGCCGATCCCAGAACACTGCTAAAACCAGCCCGTACCAATACGTGACCACGGCCATTTATCCCGGCTGTGCGGTGCGTGGCGATTGCGGCGAGAACAGCAAAATTCAAACCGGCCAGCCACCTGTGGATTGGGGTAAATCCTGCACCAATGGCGATTGCTATGGCGTGCCGTTATATCGACAGTATCTGACCGCGGATGAACACGCTAAGCAGGCGACACCCAATATCCGCTTGATGGGGCAGGCGATCTGGCAACGCAGTAATCTAACTCCCAATCATGGCGTATTTTATATCGATACCACGGTTCCCAGAGCAGTGCAGGAAAGTGAGCTACCAGCCCCACCAACCGATCCGAATGCGATTAATCCCCAGCAGCTTAATGTATTCAGGGCCGGTGAGACGTACTACGTGTACCTAGTTTTCGCCACACCTGAGATCAACCAAACATACCAGCTCTACGTCGGCGAAGGCTTTGCGGTCAATGACACCTCATTACGGGCGGTCACCACTTCGTTGGCGGGCGCTACACTGGATTTCAGCGCGCAGCCCTGGCCGTCGAGTTGGCAGGTCGAACCACCTGGCGAGGATGGTGTATTGACGATCACCATGGATATGGACTTTGCCGAGTTTAACCAGCGTTACACGAAGGCCAGGAGCAATAACTGCCAACCCAAAAGCTTTTGCGAATGGAATGACCAAACCCGGCAATGCGTTAGCTCGAAACAGTTTAAGCAGGATAATCCTGACTTGACCGCTGAGCAGATCGAAGATAACGACGCCAACTGCGCCTGGGCGGTGGTCGATGTGGATTGCCCCGAGGGTGGCTGTTATGGATTTGCGGTCACGTTGCCGAACGCTTTCCGGACGTTAACCGCTTTGGATACGAATCCGCGCCCCACGGCAACCTGCTTTCCTGTCGATGAACACTGGGACGTGCCCTGGCGGCCGGTAAATCCTGACTTGGCTGGGACAGATTGTTTCAATCCGCTGGTAAAAGATACGCAGTTTTGCGATTTACAAACCACGGCTTTATCCAGCACCAGGATCATCATGGGTACTGCGCGTTCCGAACTCATTCAAGGCACGGCCGGCGACGATATTATTTTAGGCATGGAAGGCGATGATGAGATTGATGGCCTAGCCGGGGACGACTGGATTTCCGGTGGTCCCGGTAATGATGAGATCAAGGGAGGTGCCGGCGCTGATTCTCTATTCGGCGATGAAGGTGACGACGTGCTCCTGGGCGGATCGGGCAATGACGACTTGTACGGTGGCCCCGGCGATGACCTGTTGCTCGGCGAGCGGGGCGAGGACGTGCTGAACGGTGGCCCCGGTAACGATGGCCTTGATGGCGGCCCCGGCGATGACTCGATCAACGGCGATGAGGGTGACGATACCTGTGTCCAAGTGAATCTGCAGAACGGCTGTGAAGCGAAATTTTAATTGTCATCGAGTCCGTTGTCGCTTAATCGATAAGATGGATTTGATCTGTCGACCGAATTTCTTATACCGGGTTCGCGATTGCGCGATGGTTTCAGAATTGTATTGATTTTCTCTCTGCAATTTTTGCCAACGAACCAGCCGGTCGGCCTCCAATTCACCGCGTTCAATAGCGGCCTTTACAGCGCATCCATGCTCGGTTTCATGCGCACAATCCGTGAATTTACACTGTGCAGCGAGATCAAGTAAGTCAGAGAACACCTGTTCGATACCTGCGTCACTGTCGCTCATTCCTAAACTACGCACACCGGGCGTGTCGATTAGCCAACCGCCCGTAACGGTACGCCGAAGACTTCTTGATGTCGTGGTATGCCGCCCTTTTTCATCGTTCTCGCGAATAGCTTGTGTCGATACATCCAAACCGGTCAAGCCATTCAGAATGGTCGATTTGCCCACCCCGGATGAGCCGACCAGCGCGGCCGTTTCTCCAACGCGCAACCAAGCGTTTAATTGCACTAGCTCCTCGGACTCGCGCGCATTCACAGCCAGCACCGTAGCCAACGGCGATAGTCGTTCGGCCTGTCTTTTATAATCATCGGTTTCGGTAGTTAAATCAGCCTTGGTAAGTACGATGACCGGGAAAGTCCCACTGCCCATCGCAAGGGCAATATAACGCTCCAGCCGCGCCGGATTAAATTCGCTGTTACAGGAGGTTACGATCATCAGCGTATCGACATTGGCTGCAATCAGCTGCTCGCCACCACTGGGACCCGCCGCTTGGCGGGTTAATGTCGTGCGCCGTTCAAGCAAGGTGCGCACTTGATTGGTATCAGGATCGATCAGAATCCAGTCCCCGACAGCAAGATCGCCAGCGCTAATAAACGGTGGTAGAGACAACGCGATATTGCCGGTCTCGGTTATAGCAACTAACCGGTCTCGATGAATATCGCAGACCCTTGCCGGTGGTGTCAGAATCAACGAGTCAGATGTGATTTGGTTACTAAAGTGGGCTGACCACCCGAGATCAGCAAGTGTGATGTCTTTCATAGAGTGTGTTTGAACTTGAGCTGTAGAGTGCAATTTTGTCGGTTCCCGTAACACGCTGGGGTATGAGTCATATCTTGACTTCTTATTCCTTCAAAAATAAGGCAAGCTAACTCGCTAGGCGATACTTATGGGTTCGGCTCTTGTCACCATTAAGATAGACACCTAAGCGGTTGCAGTGCCGTGTCATCGCTAAAGCAGCGAGATTATTATCCTTAGGATGGAATAATGGATCAAAAAGACATTGTATCTTTATTTAATCAATATTTTCAGCTGACTCTGGCAAACGATCTAAAATCGCGTGAGCAAGTTTATCGCATCCGTTATCAAGTTTTTTGTGAAGAGTTCGGCTACTTTCAAGGTGCTAAAGAACTAGAGCATGACAAGAATGATCTCCGTGCTCAACACTGCTTATTAATTCATAAAGACACCCGCCAACCGATCGGCTGCTTTCGATTGATCGGTTCTTCCTCGAAAGCGGGAGATCTTCCATTACCCTTTGAACAGTTCTGCACCTCTCCATCCAGATATTCATGCCTACCCGACTCGTTACCACGCGGTAGCTTCTGTGAGTGTTCCCGTTTAGCGACTACGTCATATTTTCGCCGCCGCAAAGAGGATGAAAAGAAACCTATTAGTATGCCTGAGAAGGCGCAGGTCGAATCTGATAGACGCAGCCCATTTCCTTTTATTCCAGTAGGACTTTTTTTGGCCAGTTTGGCTATCTTCCTACGCAGTGATTATCATTATGCTTTTGCCATGATGGAACCGCGTTTATCTCGAATGCTCAGGCGTGTTGGTATCCATTTCAATCAAGTCGGCGACGTGA
Source organism: Candidatus Competibacteraceae bacterium (assembly GCA_036351435.1). Lineage (GTDB taxonomy): Bacteria > Pseudomonadota > Gammaproteobacteria > Competibacterales > Competibacteraceae > JAAUQA01. The sequence goes on along the minus strand of JAZBPA010000005.1, from coordinate 1,110 downwards.
TCGATGAGCGAGGGCCATTCTTTGCGCAAAATCGGGCTCCTTTTGTCTTTTCACGAGAAACTGGGGTCGACAATCTCAAACCTGAAATCCGGGAATTGCTTCGATGCATAGATAAACAACTATTTGATAAAGAACCCTAATTATTCGGTTTTAATTTTATTTCGTTACCATTAGCGTTAAAAACGATACGAAGCCAAAAAGAGAAACATATTCCAATGCTGGTCAAGCGTATCGTTGCTAGGGTTGTCTTCAAGAGTAATCCAACCGGTTCCGTTGATGTGATGAAATTCGGCGCGCAACATAAACGATTGAGTAACATCCCAGCTCAAACCTACTGTTAGGTCCTTAGCGAACCTGGAGTGCGCTGGCCCGCCAGTAAGAGCTGCAAATTCTTTTCCAGAACGATCATCGCGGTCAACAAAGAAAACATCATAACGGAGTAATCCTTCCCACTGCGGATGAAACCGATAGGTTGCCTGCAGATAATAACTTTCACCGATAAAATCTGTATCCGGCAGCGCTGGACCAAAATCTTTGTAACGTAAATGACGTAATGCAAATTCGCCGGTCAGACTCCATCGTTCAGCATTGTACTGGGCAGAAAAAATAACGGGGGTAAATTGCCATGAACCTGAGCGAAATAGATCGGCAGTACGACTTGGATCATAATCAGCATTAACCCGTGCGCCAGAGAGCGCAAAACGTAATAACCCCCCATCAATTTCGTAAATAATGCGTCCGAGAAATGAGGGTTCAGCCTCTAGGTCGCCAGGCAAATCATTGCCACCGAATATGGCTCTTTCCACAGAGGCATCATCGACTCTTGGCAACCCTGCCACCAACTGAATAAAGAAATCTCCACCTTGCGTACGTCGCTCACCATATAAAGATATGCTATCAGAAGAAATGGCCAAATTACGTGTTCTGTCGAAGTAAATCGACTGGGGCAACAATATACTTGAACGGGTAAACGCTACATCACGGGTATCATTGTAAAGACCCAAGGGATTCATGGTCCTTCCGAGGCGGATCCCCCAGAGATTATCGGCGTCCGACAAAAAACTATAATCCACGAACCCATAGTCTACCCGTAGATCACCGTCATCTGTT
>JAZBPA010000004.1:0-3507 GCA_036351435.1 Candidatus Competibacteraceae bacterium | reverse complement strand
CGGTTATTTGGACAGCGTGAGCAGCACTGGCGTCGATCTCGGCGATTTTATGACCGAACCCGGAGCAGCCCTGCTGCCGAGGCAATTCGGGCGATCAGCCGAAGTGCTGGCCGGCGAGCAATCCATGACCTTGCGTTCGGTGGGTTGGTTGGAAGGTTCGGCGTTGGATCGGTTGATCATCACTGACATCAGCACTGCACAGAGCCTGTTCAGCAAAACCGGGCGGCTTGATTACATTGACCTGATTATCCCCGAAAACGCTGCCGGAGAGCGGCTGAACGCGCAATTACAGAACATCTTGCCAGCCAATCTGAAATTGGAACGCACTGCCACTCGCACTCAGGCTACAGTCGAATTGAGTGCGGCGTTTTCTTTAAACCTAACCGCCATGAGCTTGCTCGCCTTGGTTGTTGGGATGTTTTTGATCTACAACACCATGACCTTTGCCGTAGTCCAGCGCCGTGCTTTGCTGGGCATGTTGCGGACCTTGGGCGTCAGTCGCCGGGAGATCTTTACCGTCGTGCTGGGCGAGGCATTGCTGCTGGGCTTGGTGGGGACCGCGCTAGGGATAGTGCTGGGAATTTGGCTGGGCTCGGGACTGGTGCAGTTGGTCACCCGCACAGTTAATGATTTGTACTATGCGGTCAATGTTCAAGACTATTTCATTGCGCCTTTATCACTGCTCAAAGTCACCGCGCTGGGCCTATTAGCCACAGTAGCGGCGGCTTGGCTACCGGCCCGTGAAGCCGCATCGGCTTCGCCCGGCACAGTGCTAAGCCGCGCCTATTTGGAAGCCCGTTGGCGAGCCGCACTGCCGCGCCTCACATTGGTAAGTTTGACCCTGCTGGGTTTCGGCGGGGTTGTGCTGCTGTTATCCAAGGGCTTGGTGGCGGGGTTTGCCGGTCTGTTTCTGATTATTCTCGGTTGTGCGTTATTGACCCCCGCTATCCTGGTGGTATTGGCTTGGTTCAACCAACGACTGTGGCGTAGTCTGCTGGCGCGGATGGCGACTCGCGACGTGGCCCGCCATCTCAGTCGCACCGGCATTGCGGTAGCAGCGCTGATGGTCGCGTTTGCATCTACAGTCGGGGTTGGCGTGATGGTGGACAGTTTTCGCAGCGGCGTGCAATTGTGGATCACTGATCTGGTCAATGCCGATCTTTACGTTGCCCCGCTCGCATTAGAAAGTGGAGACGATACCCAGACACTACGCCCCGAAATCATCGACCGATTGCGTGTCACGCCGGGAGTGGCGGCTGTGTCTACTTATCGGCGCAGCACGGTCAATCTTGACGGTCGTCCCGTGTTATTGATTGCCACAGAACTCGCCCCTGCGGCCCAACCCGGTTATCGGCTGGTCGACGGCGAACCCAAGGCGGCTTGGCAGGCTTTCGAAACCGCCCAAGGTGTGCTGATTTCCGAACCACTGGCTTATCGGCGCGGACTGACGGCAGGTTCGCTGATCAGTTTACCAACGGCGCACGGTTTGCAGGAATTCCCCATAGCAGGGGTGTTTCTGGATTACGGCTCCGAGCATGGCCGGATTTTACTGTCTCGGCAACTATACCAACGGTTTTGGGACGACCAAGCGTTCAGCACAGCGGCGGCTTATGTTGCGCCCGGCACGGATCTCGACGAGTTGCGCCAACGACTGGAAAAACGCATCGGGCCGTTGCAAGAACTCATTCTCCGCTCTAACCGGGATATTCAGGACTTCACTCTGGCGATATTCGACCGCACCTTCACCGTGACCAATGTGCTGCGGCTGCTAGCCATCGTGGTCGCTTTCGTCGGCGTCGTCAGCGCTCTGATGGCGCTGCAATTGGAACGAGCCAGGGAATTCGCTATGTTACGGGCGACTGGCATGACCGTTAACGAAGTCGGCTGGCTGGTGTCTTTACAAACCGCCTTCATGGGTTTCGCCGCGGGTTTGCTGGCTAGTCCGGTGGGCTTGCTGTTGGCAGGCGTGTTGATCTTTGTCATCAACCGGCGCGCGTTTGGCTGGACTTTGCCGTTTCAGGTCGACCCGTGGATTTTGCTGCAAGCGGTGGGTCTTGCTATGTTAGCCGCGTTGCTGGCAGGGGCTTATCCGATCTGGCGTATGGCCCGGACTGCGCCCGCACAAGCTTTGCGGACTGAGTAGTAGCCATGCACAATAACCCGGCGTTGATTGGCTTGTTAGCTTATATCTTATTGGGACTTTCTTTATGCAGTCTGCGTCCAGATAGCCCGCCTGAGGCTGCGGTGATTCCAGTATCCGCAACGTTGGGCGGAGACGATACGGAGGGCTATCAACGCGCTTACGCGCCGCGACTATTCGAGTTCCCTGCTGATCACGGCCCGCATCCTGATTTTCGTACCGAATGGTGGTATGCCACCGGCAATCTCGCCGATACTATGGGACGGCGTTTCGGTTATCAATTGACGTTGTTTCGCGTCGCGCTGTCGCCAAATCTGCCCAGCGTGGATTCGGATTGGGGAACCCGTCAGGTGTATATGGGCCATTTCGCCCTGACCGACGTGGCCGGTAATCAACATTATGGCTTTGAGCGGTTCAGTCGCGCTGCGGTGGGACTCGCCGGAGCACAAGCGCACCCTTTCCAGGTCTGGTTGGAGGATTGGTCTTTTGCGGGTGCCGGAGATACCGGTACACTTTATCCGCTGCGAATCCAGGCTCAAGAACAAGGTATCGCCCTAGATATAACTCTGAAGCCGGTTAAGCCTGTGGTTTTTCAGGGCGACCGGGGGCTCAGTCAGAAAAGCGCCGAACCGGGCAACGCCTCGTATTATTATTCGTATACTCGGTTGGAGTCCCACGGTACGGTTCAGGTGAACGGGCGGAATTATACGGTTAGCGGCGCCAGTTGGCTGGATCGAGAGTGGAGCACCAGCGCACTGGGATCAGATCAGAGTGGGTGGGATTGGTTCGCCCTGCAATTAGATGACGGACGGGATTTGATGTTTTATCGCTTACGAGGTCAAGACGGTGCAATGGACCGGCACAGTAGCGGAATATTAGTAGACGTTGGTGGCGCTACTCGGAAAATTGATGCTGCGGATGTAAAGCTTGAGTCTCAGGCGATCTGGATCAGCCCGGAAACGGGTGATCGCTATCCGTCCCGCTGGCGCTTGCAGGTGCCGACGGAAAAGTTGGATTTAACGATCAGCCCATTCATTGAGGATCAGGAGATGCGCCTATCCGTGCGGTATTGGGAAGGCGCGGTGGCGGTAATCGGAACGGCGGCAGATAAACCGATTACCGGCCAAGGGTATGTGGAAATGACTCGTTATGAGACCGCGCCCTGATGGAACTACTGCAACTTGCCATCTTAGCCTTGGTGCAAGGGCTGACCGAATTTCTGCCGATTTCCAGTTCCGCCCATTTGATTTTGGTGCCGGTGTTGACCGGCTGGCAGGATCAGGGCTTGGCATTCGATATAGCGGTGCATGTCGGCACATTATCAGCCGTAGTGCTGTACTTCCGCGCGGAATTAATCGCGATGACCG
>JAZBPA010000003.1:0-9442 GCA_036351435.1 Candidatus Competibacteraceae bacterium | reverse complement strand
TGGCCGCAAGAAACCAAGGAGCTCAATACCTTCTATCCCACCAGCGTGCTGGTCACCGGCTTCGACATTATTTTTTTCTGGGTTGCCCGGATGATCATGATGGGTCTCAAGTTCATGGGCAATGTACCGTTCCGCGAGATCTATATTCATGGCCTAGTGCGAGATCAGGATGGGCAGAAGATGTCCAAATCCAAAGGGAATGTCCTTGACCCCATAGATATCATCGACGGCATTGAACTGGAAGAGCTGGTCACTAAACGAACCACCGGACTGATGCAGCCGCAGATGGCGGCCCGCATTGAAAAATCAACCCGTCGTCAATTCCCGGACGGCATCCGTCCCTACGGTACCGATGCGTTGCGCTTTACCTTCGCGGCACTGGCGACTACCGGTCGTGATGTCGTGTTCGACTTAGGCCGGGTGGAAGGCTATCGTAATTTCTGTAACAAACTGTGGAATGCGGCCCGCTATGTATTGATGAATACTGAAGGACAAGATACCGGACTCAAGGACGACGCGTTGTTTGAATTGAGCTTGGCTGACCGCTGGATTGATTCCCGTCTGCAAGCCACCGTGAAGACCGTCAACGAGTCATTGCGGCACTACCGGTTGGATCTTGCCGCGCAGGCCATTTATGAGTTTCTCTGGAGCGAGTATTGCGATTGGTATCTGGAGTTATCCAAACCGGTGTTAACCGAAGCAACGGCCAGTGAAGCGGCTTGCCGGGGCACTCGCCGAACCCTGGTCCAAGTGCTGGAAACGGTGTTGCGACTGGCGCACCCGATCATGCCGTTTATTACCGAGGAAATCTGGCAACGAGTGGCGCCGTTGGCCGGTGTGCCCGGTGAAACCATCATGTTGCAATCCTATCCCCAGACAGACGCTAAACGGATTGACGAAGCAGCGGAAGCTGAAATGAACTGGGTGCAACAGGTGTTGCTGGGAGTGCGCCGTATCCGGGCTGAGATGAACATCGCACCGGGCAAACCTCTGCCGGTGTTGTTGGCCAATGGGACTGAATCAGACTGGCAAAGGTTGGCTGACAACTACGTCTATTTGACCAGACTGGGGCGCTTATCGGCGATCGATTGGCTGAACCCGGATAACGCGGAACCGGAATCGGCGATTGCGTTGGTGGGGGAGCTAAAAATCTTAATCCCGTTGGCCGGCTTAATCGATAAGGATGCGGAAATCGCCCGTTTATCCAAGGAAATCGAAAAACTCCGTAAAGAACTAATCAAGAGTGAAGCGAAGTTAGAGAACAGTGATTTCATCAATCGCGCTCCTGCCGCAGTGGTAGCCAAAGAACGCGATCGTCAACAGGAAATGCGCCAAGCGGTGACACGACTGGACGAGCAATTACAACGTATGCAGCGACTGTAACCGAATACGTAACAGTCCCATCATTACTCGCAGCAGCGGAGGAGAATACGTGGAACAACTCAATAAACCGAGCCGGGTCAAGGCCCTAGCGGATAAATCTCGCGATAGCGTCGGCCGTGTCGCGCATCTTTATAACCCACGCACCTGGAAGGAAAAGGGCCTGGTTTGGACTGTGGGCCTAGCCTTGGTGACCTACGCGATCGTGGTCGTGGTGTTGGGTATCCTGTGGTCGCGGGAACCGGATTTCTTTGATGTGCGCGCTAATGCGCTGGAAAAAGTCGACGGGGATGAAACCAAGTTGGTGCCAGGGGTTATCACCACAGCAACCGTCATGCACGTGGCCGAAACCTTGTTATACAAACCGGGCGGCTATCTGAGCAACGATATCTTTCCGCCGGGCTTGTACCTGGACAATATGCCGAACTGGGAATTCGGTGCATTGCTGGAATTGCGCGATTCATTGCAAGCGCTGCGTAACGATTTCAGCCGCTCGCAAAGCCAGTCTGTGGAAGATAAGGATTTGACGATTGCCCAACCGCAATTCAATTACGATTCTGAATCTTGGATTCTGCCGTCTACGGAATCCGAGTACAAGAAAGGCTTGAGGGCTTTAGAGAGTTATCTCGGTCGCTTGTATGACGAACAGGCGCAAGATGGCCAATTCCTCACTCGTGCCGATAATCTGCGCGAATATTTAGTGATTGTGGAAAAACGTTTGGGCAGTCTGGCACAGCGGCTAGGCGCCAGCGTGGGGCAATTGCGTTATAACCTCAATTTAGCCGGTGATCCCAACGCCGAGCAGTCGACGTCAACCCCCTCGCAGGAGTTGGTCCAAACACCTTGGTTGCAAATTGACGATGTGTTCTACGAGGCTCGTGGCTACACTTGGGCATTGCTGCATACGTTGTACGCGATAGAGGTCGATTTTCGCCAAGTGCTGCGCGATAAGAACGCCGAAGTTTCGCTGCGCCAGATTATCCGCGAATTAAAGAGCGCTAACGACCCCATGTGGAGCCCGATGGTACTGAACGGCACCGGATTCGGGCCGTTGGCCAATCACTCCTTGGTTATGGCGTCTTATATTTCTCGCGCCAATGCCGCCATTATTGATCTGCGCGGTCTGTTGCAACAGGGTTGATCAAGCAACTGACGCATGGCGGATTTTAAAACCCACCTCATCGGTGCGGCGGCAGTCAGCGGCGTTGCGGCAACCAGCCTAATGCTAGCGGGCGTTGCCGCTCACCAGCATGTCATGACTTATTTCGTGCTAGGCACTGCTGGTGGGTTGTTACCGGATGTGGATTCGAAAAGTTCTGTGCCTTTTCGCGTGGCCTTCAATCTGCTCGCTGTGATCTGCGCTTTTTTAATGGTGCTGCATTTCAGCGGGCATTATTCTCTGTTGGAATTAACCATTGTATGGACAGTGTGTTTTGCTGGGATACGCTACGGATTATGCCCGTTGTTCGTCAACATGACGGTACATCGGGGGCTGGTTCATTCCATCCCGGCGGGTGTCATTGCCGGGCTGATCAGCGTGTTATTAGCGTCTCGTTTGTTAGGGTTTCCCGCCGTCCATGCCTGGCTATGCGGTCTGTTCGTATTCCTGGGGTTTGCGGTTCATCTGCTGTTGGATGAAATGTACAGCGTGAACCTATTCGGCATGAAGCTTAAGCGCTCATTCGGCACGGCGTTTAATTTGGGTAGTATCAAGAATCCGCTGGGGACCATGAACATGTATCTGGCCATCATCGGCCTGTATTATCTGGCGCCTTCCCCTCAGCCATTTCTGGAACAGCTCAAAAACCCAGAGCATTATCAACAGTTGCTGAGTCGGTTATGGCCGGGCGACGGCTGGTTTGAAGGATTATTTGCACCGTTGCTCGGAGCGGTCTAGCTTTAACCGCGTTATCCTAACGGGTCTCACGCTGAACCAGTCGGTAGGTCTCCTCGTATATGTTTTTGCGCGGGCCGATGGCGACAATCTCAATCAATCGTTCATTCGCAATGCGATGAACGATTCTGAATTTCCCTAAGCGGTAGCTGCGCAAACCTGCCAACTCTTCTTTCAATGGTTTTCCACACATCGGCTTGCCGATAATATTCGTTAAAGCGGCTCGCACCTTCTTCTTGAACATAGGGTGCAAACCCCGAATGAGTTGGGCCACCTCGGTCGGGATGCGTAGACTGTGGCTCACTATGTCTGAGTTCACCGGCTCAATCGTCGAACAGTTCTTCCAATGTGTAGATCGATGCCTGTCCTTCTTTTAAAGCGGCAAGTCCCGCCCTGATTTCGCTCATGCTGTCGTTGTCGAAACGGAGCGCCACGGTTTCCCGCCAACTCTCAAACTCATCCGGACTCACTAAAATAGCGGCAGGAGCACCATTCTTGGTGATAACCACTTCTTCATCTGTTCGACTGACATCATCAACCAAGGCGCTCAACTTCATCTTGGCTTCGGACAGTGAGAGTGTTTTCATGAGTGACCCCATAATTAAAGACGACCACAATTCTGGTCATCCTAAGTGAGTCTTTCGCATTCGTCAATTGGATGAATTTGCTTGCGGGTCGCCCAACAGATAGTGGCCAGTGAGTTTGTGGAAGGCTTCAGAAGTGCGGGGGCCGGGATGGCCATCCACTCTGACGAAAATCCCTGGAAAGCGGTTGAGAAAAGTCTGCAACTCAGCGATCTCAGGCAAGGTGCCGATATCAAGATAGCGTAGTATCGGAGTGGTTGCGCCGTCAGCAAAATCAATCATTCCCCGCTCGGCAAGCCGTCGTAACAATACCGCCGCACCACAGTGCGGAAAAATTGCCGTGTCATTCCAGGTTTCGTCAGTGACGTATTTACCCTGCTGATAATGGGTGGAATAACTCCACAGATAAGGCGAGGGCACTTCGGGATGATGCAACCGGTAATTCCAACTGTGGTAGTCTTCCAGGCAGAATAACGTGCCGGCAATGCTCCAATCCTGCCACTGATCCAGATGCCGCAGTTGCAGGGCGTCAATTGCACTTTCTTTCCAGCTGAAAGGCGGTTCACCGGTCTGCGGATGGCCGTCGGGCAGATGGCGGGTCCGTTCTGTTAACGGATCACCGTTATGTAAATGGCAAGAAAAGTCGCGTTCGGTTTCGAGGGCGTGTAACACGCCAACCACAAACCAGGGAATGTTCAAGGCTTTGCCAACGTGTTGATAACGATTCCGGTCAGCGAAGATCCCATCAGTGATGGTTTCGATTGCGGCGTTTTTGTCGCTGCGCGCAACGCAGGTAGTGAAAAGGCGGTGATACTCCGCCCGAAGTTCTTCAGTTAGGGAAATCCTGCTCATAATTTTTCTTGGTATTATCGGCGATTGATGGGAAAACTTTACACGCCGGCGGCATTCAGCACCAGCTGGACAATTCCCCAGATCACCACAATAAACACCAACGTCAATATAAAACCGGCGATGATGAAATGAGATGCTTTGCCGTGGGTAAAATCGCGTTCTCGGTTGGTTTCGCTTTGCACGCCGAAAAAGGAAGCCAATACACTAAAAAAAACTTGCACGATATTCGGTGCTTTTTGATCGTTCATACGGTTATCTTTTTATCCCCGGCCATGCTCACGGGTCGCACTGAAACGGATCTCTGGCCAGCGCTCCTGAGTGAGTTGCAGATTGACCCGACTGGTGGCCATGTAAACCAGCTCACCATGATGATCCAGGGCCAATTGGTCATGGACCTTGTTTTTGAAGTCTTCGAAGCGTTTAGGATCTTCACTGCTAACCCAGCGCACGGTGTGCGTATTGATCCCCTCGAACTGACAATCCACGTTGTATTCGTGTTGCAAGCGGTATGCGGCGACATCGAATTGCAATACGCCAACTGCACCGAGAATCAAATCATTGCTGATCAACGGCCGGAACAGTTGAGTGGCGCCTTCCTCGCAAAGCTGTTCCAAGCCTTTTTGCAAGGCTTTAAGTCGCAATGGATCACGCAGCCGTGCGCGCCGGAACAGCTCGGGCGCAAAATCAGGGATGCCGGTGAAGCTCAGGTCCTCGCCCTGTGTCAGGGTGTCACCGATGCGGATCGTGCCGTGGTTATGCAAACCAAGAATGTCACCCGGATACGCTGCATCGGTGTGTTCCCGGTCTGACGCCATGAAGGTCAATGCATCGCTGATCTTGACGTCGCGACCGAGTCGCACATGGCGCAGTTTCATCCCTTGCCGGTAAGTACCGGAACATACCCGGAGAAACGCAATCCGGTCCCGATGAGCAGGGTCCATATTCGCCTGGATTTTGAATACAAAGCCGGTAAACGGTTCTTCTTCAGGGGCTACCGCACGGTCACCGGTGGTTGGGCGTGGCTGAGGCAAAGGCGCATATTCCACGAAGCCATTGAGCATTTCCTGAACCCCGAAACTGTTCAGTGCAGAGCCGAAAAATACCGGGGTTAAGCGGCCTTCCAGATATTCACTGACATCGAATGCATGGCTGGCGCCGCGCACCAACTCGATTTCTTCACGCAGCTCTTGGGCCTGTTCGCCGAGTAAGGCATCGAGTTCGGGGTTGTTCAATCCGTTGATGATTCGGCCCTCATGAAGGCGGGCCTCGCTGTTCGGATCGTAAAGATGAATGAAATCATCGTATAAATGATAAACTCCCTTGAGTTCTCGACCCATGCCGATAGGCCAAGTGATGGGGGCACAGCGGATGTTGAGAATATCTTCGACCTCATCCATCAGCTCGATAGGGTCCCGTCCATCCCGATCTAATTTGTTGATGAAGGTAAAGATAGGAGTATTCCGCAACCGACAGACTTCCATCAATTTGATGGTACGTTCCTCAACGCCTTTGCTGCAGTCGATCACCATTAACGCGGAATCGACCGCTGTTAAAGTGCGATAAGTATCTTCGGAAAAATCCGCATGACCAGGTGTGTCTAGCAGATTTACAATGCGATCTTGATAAGGAAACTGCATGACCGAGGAGGTCACCGAAATACCCCGTTGTTTCTCCAATTCCATCCAGTCAGAGGTGGCGTGACGGGCGGCTTTTCTCCCTTTGACGGTGCCGGCTAATTGAATGGCACCGCCGAACAGCAGCAATTTTTCGGTCAGGGTCGTTTTACCGGCGTCAGGATGAGAGATGATGGCGAACGTGCGCCGCCGGTTCATCTCCTCACGGAATGTGTTCATAACGGTTCAATCTATATCGCGAAATCAGAAAAGTTCGGAATTCTAGCAAGATTGATGAGCTTTGTCGTTTAAGCTGTTGGCCTAGTTTCAGGCTGGTACGTACAATAGTGATGCCTTACTTTTCGAGTACTGAACGCGATTATCGCAACTTGATCCAGCCTGAATGCGGGCGGACATACTCAGCAACAAAAGGTAAGGAGCGCAAGAATTACGCAGCAATTTTTTTGGCCAACCATTAAGGGTTATTCTGTGAGTCCCGATATATTCATTCTTCTCTTCCTCGGCGTCTTTATCGGTGTTGGGGCAGCGTTTACCGGCTTGGGTGGCGGGTTTTTGTTGGTGCCTTTACTGTTATTTCTCGGCTATTCAGCACAGAAAGCGGTCGGTACTTCTTTTCTCGCCATCGTGATTATCTCGCTTTCAGCCCTGGTCGCACATAACAAAATGGCTAATATCGATATGAAAACCGGGCTGCTGCTCGGGATCGGCGGCATTCTCGGGGCCCAACTCGGGGCACGGCTTGTCGAGTCTGTGCCGACTGCCCAGTTCAAACGGATTTTCGCGATTGTTTTGATCGGATTAGCGCTATATCTCTTTTTCAAAAAGTAGAATACAGCGTTCCCATTCAGAAATTAACCGTTGCTATCTTCTTGACAAGGAGAAGCGTATACTATTGCTGATTAACCGTTTTTCCATCCCGCCGACATTTCGATTCCAGGCTTATCCATGACCGAATCTTCTGATTTTGCTGCTCTAGGAGTGGCTCCTGCCGTATTGCAAGCGTTGCAAGAACTCGGCTATGAACAACCTTCTCCCATTCAGGCGAAAAGCATACCCTTGCTCTTGAATGGCGCCAATTTGCTCGGTACCGCTCAAACCGGAACCGGTAAAACGGCCGCATTTGCCTTGCCATTGTTGGGCCGCTTACAGGCGGAGCAACATACCCCGCAAATTCTGGTGCTGACCCCAACCCGTGAACTAGCCATTCAGGTCGCCGAAGCGTTTAAAACCTATGCTAGGCATCTAACCGGCTTCAGCGTATTGCCTATTTACGGTGGTCAGGACATGCGTACCCAATTACGCGCGCTTAAGCGGGGTGTGCAGGTCGTGGTGGGAACGCCAGGACGCATTCTTGATCACTTGGGCCGGGGTAGTCTTGATCTCGAAACTCTGCACGCTGTGGTTCTGGACGAAGCTGACGAAATGTTGCGCATGGGCTTTATCGACGATGTAAAAGCAATCCTGGCGACCACCCCGGAAGACTGTCAGCGTGCCCTGTTTTCCGCCACCATGCCGCCGCCTATTCGGCGCATTGCTGCCGAGTATCTGGGGGATGCTCAAGAAGTGCGGATCGCCGCCAAGACTTCGACGGTAGAGCAGACCGAGCAGCGTTATCTTTTGGTGCATGATCTGCACAAACTGGATGCCTTGACGCGCATTCTCGAAGTAGAAGACTTCGACGCCATGATTATCTTCGTGCGTACCAAATCGGCCACCGTGGAACTAGCGGAAAAGCTGGCCGCGCGCGGGTTCGCCGCCGAGGCTTTGAATGGTGATTTGAGCCAGGAACTGCGGGAACGAACTGTTGAACGGCTACGCCGAAGCGAACTCGATATCTTAGTGGCTACCGATGTTGCTGCTCGTGGATTGGATATTGAGCGTATCAGCCATGTGTTTAATTACGACATTCCCTACGACCCCGAAGCTTATATCCATCGGATCGGGCGTACCGGGCGCGCAGGTCGCGAAGGTAAGGCCATTTTATTTGTCTCACCTAAGGAAAAAAGGCTGCTGTGGTCAATTGAAAAAGCCACTCGTCAGCCGTTAAAAGTGATGAGTCTGCCGACCAGCGAACAGATCAGCGATCAGCGAGTGCGGCAATTTCAACAACGGTTATTAGAGACGCTGCGCGCCGAAGACTTGGGCGATATTCAACAGTTGTTGGAAAATCTGGTCGAACAGGAAGGTCTGGATATGTCCGATGTTGCTACCGCGTTGGCTTATCAGGTGCAAAAAGAGCAACCTTTATTTCCAGTGCTTAGGGACCTCCCCTCCCCTGTCGAGAGACGGCCTAACCAAAAGAACCGACAATGGACCAATGATGGCCCACGCCCTGCGATGGATTGCTACCAACTGGCGGTGGGACGTCGACATAACATCATGCCCAAGGATATTGTCGGTGCTATTGCCAATGAAACGTCCATCGGCAGCCGTAACATTGGTCGTATCAATCTATATGACGACCACAGCACGGTGGAATTGCCGCAAGAACTGCCCAAGGAAGTGTTTCGCCGCTTACAAGCACTTAGAATCCATCAGCGTCCGGTTCAATTGCAGCGCGTTGCAGCGCCTCCACCAACCGACGGAAGGCGGAAGAAAGGTCCTCCAAGAGAACGGGGAGACAGGCATCGGCAATCTGCTCACCGCTAGTTTGCGTTGCGTGTGAACAGTCGCGCTCAGCCGAACAACCCCAATTGCTCATTGCCGCCCTCTGCTGTTATCGGCCAGGGCGGTAACATTCCTACCTGCGGCAACTGTTCCCGTAACAATTCGTGAAATAACTTGGCCAATTCCGGCGCATAGTGGTTATTTGGGGTGTGCAGGAAAATAAACGGTTTTCGTCCTTCCTTGATCCAACTCGATACCTTGTCGATCCAGGGTTCCAAAAACGGTTGATTAGCGGATAACTCGGGATGGCCGATGAAACGGATCAATGGTCGTGGGCCTAATGCGACAGCATGTACCGGCAATCGTGGCTTTCTACGCTGGGCATCGCGAGTATCGTTGTCCGTTGCAGTGGCGCTAAACAAAGCACGGCTGTCCAGCATCACCCGGTCCATGCGGTGTTCCACCAGCAACCGATTCAGCGCTTTTTCCGC
>JAZBPA010000002.1:0-91744 GCA_036351435.1 Candidatus Competibacteraceae bacterium | reverse complement strand
TTCCAAACCATCACTATGCATTTTAGCCACCTAACTTGAGGAAGCACTATGTCTGATCTCGAAACCAGCTTCAAAACCGCGTCTGAAGAAGTATTGAAACTGAGCAAACGCCCCGACAATAACACCAACCTGAAGCTCTACGGGCTGTTTAAACAAGGATCAGTAGGTGATGTGGAAGGCGAGCGTCCCGGTTTCACTGACTTGGTCGGCCGTTACAAATACGATGCTTGGGCTGCGCTGAAAGGCACAGACAAAGAAACCGCCATCCAGCAGTACATTGATTTGGTCGAAGATCTCAAAGCCAAAGATCAAGGCTAACCGGATTGAGCTGTTGCTGTTTAACCGGCTCTCCAGCTTTGCAGCAATGGAGAGCCATTCAAACTCCCGCAAATTGACTGGCAGGTTTTCAACGTAGATGAAACTGAAAGTAGGTGATGTCGCTCCTCCCTTCATGGGCAAAACCACGGACGGAAGCGCTGTCAGCTTGACGGATTATGCCGGTAAGAAACTGGTGCTCTATTTTTATCCCAAGGACGACACCCCCGGTTGCACCCAACAAGCCTGTTCGCTGCGGGACTACAATGCCGAAATCAGAACTCAGGGAGCCGAGGTGCTCGGTGTTTCAACTCAAGACGAAACATCCCACCAGCGTTTCAGCGAAAAACATCGCTTAACTTTTCCGCTATTGGCGGACACCGACAAAGCCGTTAGTAAATCTTATGGTGCCATCGGGGGCGGGGGATTGCTTAACACGATGGTCAGCGTCCTGGGTTTGGCCAGCCGCATCACGTTTATCATCGACGAGCAGGGCAAAATCGCCCATATCATAGATGGCCCTGATTGCGCCAATCATGCTCAGGAAGTGCTTGAGTTACTCTGACCTTTTCCCGTGAGAGTCATTGTCGTCGGAGGAGGGTATGCCGGGCTAGCCACCATCATTGAGCTACGACGCAGAATGGCGAAGACGGAGATTCACCTGTTTGATCCCGGTTCCCATCATCTGAAACGGACCTGTTTACAGAAGACCCTGCATACTCCTCTCAGCGATCAGCAAATCCCTTTCGCCGAATTGGGGGAACGCTTCGGATTCACACATCACCGAGTGGAAATGGCTTTAGATCAAACCGAGTTACGGCGTTGGCAGGATCACCAATCGGTTTTACTCGGCAATGGCTCGCTGGACTTCGATTATCTAGTGCTGGCGACAGGCGCTAGACCATCTTATGCAGGTAACCCAAGCGCGGGAATCTACGGTTTGGATGAGTTCTGTCGCGGCGATGGGCCAGCAATCCTAACCGACCTCGTGACACGGCCTACTCAACAAATTAAGCATATTTCCGTAGTTGGCGCCGGGGCTACCGGGCTGCAATTTTTGTTTGAACTACACCATCAGCTTAAAAAGATTTCCGCGAACGGCCGACTGCGCCTAATCGATCGTGCACCAACCGTACTACCGCATTTACCCAGCCGCTTTCATCGTTATGTCAGCAAACGACTGCATGCCGCGGACATTAGCTATCTCCCCTCAACACAATATCTGGATCAAACCAACGGGCGAATTCAGGTAAAAGCCGTGAAGGGCGGTCGGGAAAGCAGCCTACCCTCAACCATGACCTTATTTTTTCCCGGCGTTGTCCCTTATCCCCGAAAAATTCAAACGGATCGTTATGGGCGAATCCGGGTGGGTGACCGTGTGCTTTGGAATCTATTCGCCGTCGGTGATTGCTCGCATTACGACGCTCCCGGTATGAATGCGTTAACTGCACAAGCCGCCATTCACAAAGGGAAACATATCGCGTTGAATATCCAACGAATCGTTCAAGGTCGGCTGCCCCGCATTTATACCTACAATGAAAGAGGTTATTTCATTAGCCTGGGTCCGTCAGACGGAGTGGGTTGGTTGGGATTAAAACACAACATCATTACCGGCCTATCCGCTTGCATCGCCAAGGAAACCGTTGAAACGCAATATGCTTGGTTTTTGGAAGGTATTGACACGATGATCTAACGATTTAACCCACCCAACGACGGTTTGGCTGGATTACTCCGGCTTGTGCGAATACAATTCCAGTCCATTCGATAAGATTTAATGAATCATTTTGCGCAGCGGTCATCCCAGCGATCGACTCGCAACTCGTTTCCTGCAATCCACACGTCGGCAAGATCAGCAACCAACTAGAGAGGTAGTCATGGTGGAACGTGAAAGTATGGAATACGACGTCGTTATCGTCGGCGCCGGTCCTTCCGGTTTAGCAGCGGCTATTCGTTTGAAACAACTCGCTGCAGAAAAAGAACGAGAAATTAACGTCTGCGTTCTGGAGAAAGGCTCTGCCGTGGGCTCGCACATCTTATCCGGTGCGGTGCTTGAACCCCGCTCATTGAATGAACTCATTCCGGATTGGAAAGAGAAGGGCGCACCCCTGAAGGTGCCGGCAACTGATGACAGCTTCATGTTTCTGACCAGCTCGGCAGCCATCAAGATGCCGACCCCGCCACAAATGCACAATCACGGCAACTTCATCATCAGTCAGGCCAATTTCACTCGTTGGCTGGGTGAGCAAGCCGAAGAATGGGGTGTGGAAATCTATCCCGGCTTCCCCGCTGCACAAGTGATTTACAACGACGACGGCAGTGTCGGCGGCGTGATCACGGTCGATAAAGGCTTCACCAAAGATTGGCAACCCACCGACGATTTCGAGCCCGGCATGGAACTGCGCGCCAAATACACCATGTTCGCCGAGGGTTGTCGGGGTTCGTTGACGCGCACGTTGGAGGAGAAATTCAAACTGCGGGAAAACATGGACCCCGATATTTACGGAAAAACCCAAGCGGATCCGCAGACCTACGGGATCGGCGTCAAGGAAGTGTGGGAGATTGAACCCTCCAAGCACAAGCAAGGCACTATCATGCATACGGTCGGCTGGCCGCTGGACGCGGGAACTTACGGCGGCTCGTTCCTGTATCACATTGAGGATAACCAGGTTGCGGTAGGTTTTGTGGTCGGCCTGGATTACACCAATCCCCACATCAGCCCGTTCGACGAGTTCCAGCGGTTTAAAACCCATCCTAAACTGCGGCCGATATTCGAAGGCGGGAAACGCCTTTCCTACGGTGCACGCGCCTTGAACGAAGGCGGCTGGCAGTCGATCCCGCAACTGACTTTCCCCGGCGGTATGCTGATTGGTTGTTCGGCAGGTTTCCTCAACACCCCCAAGATCAAAGGCATCCATACCGCGATGAAATCCGGCATGGTCGCTGCTGAAGAAACATTCGAAGCGCTCGGCCAAGAGAACGCACCCAAAGAACTGACCAGTTATCCGCGCAAACTGCTTAAAGAAAGCTGGTTAGGCCCCGAACTTCATGTGGCTCGCAATATACGCCCGTCGTTCCAGTGGGGGATGTGGGCGGCGCTCGCTTATGCCGGAATGGACACCTATCTGTTCAGAGGCAAAGCACCCTGGACCCTGCACTTTAAACATGCTGACCATCAGACTTTGAAAAAGGCCAGCGACGCACCCAAGATCAATTACCCCAAACCGGATGGAGTGATCAGTTTCGACAAGTTGTCCTCGGTGTATCTGTCCAATACCCATCACAGCGAGCATCAGCCGGCGCACCTGACCCTGAAAGACGCTTCAGTGCCGATCAGCCACAATTTGGCGTTGTATGATGCGCCTGAGGAGCGTTACTGCCCGGCGGGGGTTTATGAAATCGTTCGGGATGATGACGGCAGCAATCCCACCATGCAGATTAACTTCTCTAACTGCGTGCACTGTAAAACCTGTGATATTAAAGACCCCACGCAGAATATCGTTTGGGTAACGCCGGAAGGGGGAGACGGGCCGGAATACCCCAATATGTAAGGTCGCTTCGAGTGTCTTGAAAACCCCCGTTAATTAGGGGGTTTTTTTACAAGACACGCTAGACCAATCAGGGCTTTCACCGTTCCTTACAAATTGTTAATCTTTTGAACCTGGACATAACCTTAAGTGTCAATATGGCCAGATTCAATCTCATTGGAGGTTTTCAGGCAATGCTTGAGAAAGAACAGTATATTTCCCGACCGGTTCCTTCCGAACTGTCTACCAACAAGGTGTTACGCAACACCTATACGTTGTTGTCGATGACGCTGTTGTTCAGCGCCCTCATGGCAGGCGTGGCGATTGCGGTTAACGCCCAGCCGATGCACTGGTTGTTTACTATAGCGGGATATTTCGGTCTGTTGTTTTTGACCAGTTCGTTGCGCAACAGCGCTTGGGGTATCGCTGCGGTTTTCGCTTTAACCGGCTTCATGGGGTATACCCTGGGACCGATCATCAACCTCTATTTGGGGCTGCCGAACGGCCCGCAAGTGGTGATGACCGCTCTGGCCGGCACCGGCATCATTTTCCTGAGCTTGTCCGGTTATGCGCTGGTAACCCGCAAGGATTTCAGCTTCATGGGCGCCTTTTTGATGGTGGGCATCCTAGTGGCTTTTCTGGCGGGAATAGGGGCTATGGTGTTCAGTCTACCGGGCTTATCCCTAGCCGTATCAGCGATGTTCGTCTTATTGATGTCCGGTTTGATTCTGTATCAGACCAGCGAGATCATTCACGGCGGGGAAACCAATTACATCATGGCGACGGTGACCCTGTACGTGTCGATTTACAACCTGTTCCTGAGCCTACTGCACTTACTGATGGCGTTTTCAGGCGACGATTGACAGATTCGTTCTTTAAACGCGAAAGCCCCGTTTTGACGGGGCTTTTTTTTACCTTCAGTCATCGATTTCAGAGGTAGAGAATATGAAAGAATCGGTATGGGATTATCCGCGTCCTCCCCGGCTGGAACCGTGTTCCCGTTACCTGAAAGTGGTATTTGCCGATCAGATCATTGCCGAAACTCACCGCGGCTACCGGGTTTTGGAAACCAGCCACCCACCGACCTATTACTTTCCCGCTGAAGATGTTTGCACTGAATTCTTGAAACCTGCCAGTTTAAAAACCTTATGCGAGTTCAAGGGACAAGCCAGCTATTTCGATATGGAGGTGAACGGACGCAGCGCCAAGCAAGTCGCTTGGTGTGTTCCCGATCCGACCTCCGCTTTTGCCGCCATCCGTAATTATCTTTCCTTTTATGCCAGCCGGGTCGATGCGTGTTTCGTGGACGAAGAACAAGTTCAGCCACAAGCGGGTGATTTTTACGGCGGATGGTTTACCAGCGAAATTCAAGGCCCGTTTAAAGGCGGCCCAGGTACCCGAGGATGGTAGGGTTTCTTAATCAGTCTGAGTTAATAATGCCATTATTTGCTGGTTACCCAACCGCAAACTAATACTGCGCGGGGTATTTCCGGCGAAATCTTTAACGTCGGTACGCGCCCCATAGTCCAGCAGTTGCCGGACAACAGCGACTTGCCCTCGAATCACCGCCAAATGCAAAACGGTTTGACCGTGATCATTAAGCCGCTCGGTATCAATCCCTTGCTGGCGCAGCAAAACCTCAACTACCGTTACATGTCCGTTATTGGTCGCGCGCATCAGCGGCGTCCAACCGTAGATATCCGGTAAATTAACATCCGCACCCCGTTCGCCCAGCAATTCGACCAACCCCGCATGACCCTTGGCAGCTGCGATCATCAAAGCATTCCAACCGTTAACCGATTGATGATTAAGTTCAGCGCCATTCGCCAGCAAGAGTCGCACTGTTTGCCCATCGCCGGCAGCGGCTGCGTAAATTAGCGGGGTTCCGTCGGTTTGATTACGCGCATTCACATCGGCCCCGGCATTAAGCAGAACCCGCACTAGCTCAATATCGCTTTGGCTGGCGGCAGCCATTAGTGCCGTTTTACCTTGTTCATTGCGCAGGTCTACATCGCTAACTTGGGTCAAGTGTTGACGGATATATTCGAGATCATTGATCCGCACGCTATGCGGCCAGTCTTGCTGGATGTCGGCGACGCTAAAAGCGCTCGTCGTTAGTAACACACAAAACAGCATTGAATTAAGCAGTGCTTGGCCTGTCATGATGCTTAACTCGATTCCGCCAGAGGCAGGTTTAACAATAAATTCTGCGGTTTAAGTCTTAGCAGCTGCGCACTGTCCATCGCCATCCCCAGATGAACCGCGTGACCGGACATGCCCGTCCGAAGTGTCCGTTCGTCCTCGAATTCCACCCGAAACAGCGCCAGGATGCGCCGTAGCGTTTCTTCTTCCACGGCCTCGCCTTGGTACAACGTGTTTAATAGTTGGTTGCTTTCCACATCCAAGCCAATATGCCAATACCACTCAACGGTTTCGATCTGTTGAATCGGGGTAATCCGCGTGGATAACCTGTGGAAATGCTGTATCCAGGCAGCCAATACCCGGCACAATGCCGCCAAACCGGGTTCCCGGAAGCCCAATGACAGCGCAAAGCTAAACCACTCACTTTGTTGCCAATACCGTTCAGCGCTGTCTTGAGTGAGCACGCTCAAGGTCTCGCGAATACCGCCGGACTCGCCTTGTGCCTGCCGAATCAATAATTGCAATACAGTAATACCGCCCGGTTGGCGTCGGCGTTCCAATACCTCGGCATCGGCCAGTAACACATTCGAATCCAAATTTACTTTCTGGGGACGGAAAAATAATTCCGCAGCTCGCCAGATAAACGGATCGGTTTCGGCCCGCAAGATATGTACTAACAACAGCTGTACTAACAGATTGATTAGGCTGGGCGGGGTTGAGTGCGGTACGGTGCTGCTGGTCAAAGCTAGATAAGCACTTTCCAAGGTAGCGTGTCTTAACAACACATCACGAAAATCCAACGCGACCCGATAATTTTCTCGGGCATCAGCGTCGCTGATCGCCTGTATTTCAAGCGCTTGCACTGAACGGCGAGGGTCATCCAGTAAGGCTTGAAACAGTGCAATTTCCCGTTGACATGAGGTATCAATGGGCACCAGCTCCGGGCGTTGAAAAAAATGACGCAAAAAATTATCGGTGATTATTAAATAATCATGGTCATTCACCGAGACAGTGTCATAACCGCAAGAAGGCCAAATCTCATTAGTAGCGATCGTGCCGGCCACTGTCTCAGTTGCATTCATGACATTCTCCACAGTGCTTTAAATAAAACCACACTTTTAATCTGTAAATAAGCGCTCACATTATCGACTGAAACCTAATGTATAGGGATATTCTAAAATATTGCGCTTTTTCAAAAATAATTTGCCATTTTGCAACAGCATTGACATACGTCAACTCTAGCGACTGGAAAAGCTCAAGAATAGAACTAATCTAAATGTATTGATCACCACCCTATTCGGTGGCGTATCAACTTCTCTCAACCACCGACTTCGCGACATGTTAACCAGTCAATTGCCACCGACCGGGCAGGAAGCGGACCTTCTTCCCGAGGAATTTTCAGTGTCCGTGCTCATGCAACGCCGCCCTGCCACGCTGAATAAGCCCTGGTTAAGCCATATTTGGCGGGTTGCTGGAGTGGTAGTGAATACCCGAATAGATGCCGCAGTGCGACAAGGTGAACAAGTGCGTTCTGGCGCGGAGGGTGAGGATTATTTGTGGGATGGGTTAATCATCCGGCTTTATAAAGATGAAGTGGAAAGTTACTACCACAATTTGACCGCCCCCAGACCCAGTGTTTACGTCATTATGGCGACTAATGAGCAAGGCATACCGGAGCCGCTAAGAGTCAGCGCCAGCTTCGACGAAGCGAATGCTTATCTGGAAGCAGAAGGGGAAGTTGAAGGGGTACCCATGCCGGCAGAGATTTATCAGTGGCTGGAACAGTATGTGATCGCTCATTACGTACCAGAGCGTAGAACCAAACGCAAGCGACGCAACTGGAATGAAAACGAAAGTCATGGATAAATCGGATCCGCTCCAATCAGCGCAAGAAACAACCGGCGATGAGTCGTTTTTCCGTCGTTGGTCGGCGCGTAAGCAACAGCTTGTCCAACCGGAAATTCAGGCCCCAAAGACGGTTGACAATGCCCAAATAGAACCGCCAGCCCCGGCATTAACCGATGCCGATATGCCGCCACTGGAATCACTCAATGAACAGTCCGATTACAGCGGCTTTTTTTCGCCTAAAGTCAGCACCGAACTCAAACGGTTGGCCCTGCGTAAACTATTTCATTCCGCCTCATTTAATGTGACTGACGGTCTTGACGACTACGCGGAAGATTTTACCCAATTCGCCGCATTAGGCGACATTATCACCCAAGATATGCGTCATATGATGGACGTCATCAAACAGCGCGAAGCTAAACAAGCAGCGGATGAGTCTACAGCAAGCGCCCCCGCTGATGCCGATTCGCCCGACAGTGAAGAAACGGCTGCTACCAATGAAACCGAGCAACAGGACCCTGCCCCTAAACCAGACGATCACCCAGCGTGAGTAATCTAAGCCGAAGTGACAATATGCTGGCTGCTACCGCACGTGAAGCAGCTCTACAGGCGGTTGCTCAGGTGGCGGTAGAATCCACCTCGTTAGTCTCGTATCGTTCACAAGGTCGCCTGCTGATCATTGGCGACGCTGATCAGGCACTGACCCTAGGTGCTCAGCTTAAAAAACACGCGCTGCACTGTCATGTGTTGGCTTGGGGAGAAGGTCTCGATCAAGCCCAAGCCGATCTTCCGACAGTATTCATCCGCCGAGCACAAACTGTCGAAATAGTCGGCCATCTCGGCCAATTCACGGTAACGATGCGCAGTGAAGCGAATGACCTCAATGTCGCGCAAGCCATCGGTAGCGATTCCGACCACTTCGATTTGATTCTCGATCTTGATGTGCCTGCCCATTTGCAATGGGACACGTTACCACTGGGTTATTTCGCCCCCCGTGGTAACAGCGTAGAATTGGACCGGGCGCTGACCGAGTTACCTGAATTCACCGGTGAATTCGAAAAAGCCACGTTTTTCCAGTATGACGCTGATATTTGCGCGCATGGGGCACGCGGCCTCAAAGGTTGCACCCGGTGTTTGGACAGTTGTCCGACCGGGGCCATCACTTCGCTAGGTAATCTAGTCACCATCGACCCCTACACCTGTCAAGGCGGCGGTAGCTGCGCCACCGCCTGTCCTACAGGGGCGATTATTTACAGTTTCCCGCGCCCGGCCGATATGCTCAATCGGTTGCGTTTGTTGCTCAACACCTACCGCGACAACGGAGGTCAGCAACCCATTTTATTATTCCATGATGCCGAGGCTGGCGCAGAACGCTTGGCGACTGTCGCTGAAACGCTGCCCGATAATGTTATTCCCATAGAAGTCGAGGAAATCGGCAGTGTGGGTATGGACCTCTGGTTAGCTGCATTGGCTCATGGTGCCAGCCGAGTGCTACTGATGAGCACTGCTCAAGTCGCTCCCAGCGTACAGCAGGAACTGTGCGAACAGTTAAGTATTACTCGGGTTCTATTGGAAGGCATGGGTTATCCGACTACTGCGTTGGAATTGCTTACAGCCGACCTGGACGGCCAAAACGTATTGGCTGGCTTGCTAACTGGAACCGCCATGCCTGCTATCAAACCCGCGGGCTTCGCAGGCAGTAACAGCAAACGCGACGTGCTGTTTTACGCCATCGATTGGCTGGCTGCGCAAACCGAGTGCGCACAACCGGTAATCCCATTACCAGTACAGGCTCCGTTTGGCGAAATACAAGTCAACCGCTCAGCCTGCACCTTATGTATGGCTTGTGTTTCGGTATGTCCAGCCAGTGCTCTGTTTGATGGCGGTGAGGAGCCAAAACTGGAATTTCTGGAGGCGCATTGTGTGCAGTGCGGTCTATGCGAAACCGCCTGTCCGGAAGATGCGATCACACGTCAAACCCGCTTTCTATTTGATCAGCAACAACGTCGTCGCCGGCGGGTATTGCACGAAGAAGCGGCCTTCCATTGTGTGCAATGCGGCAAACCGTTCGCAACCAGCAGCATGATCGAAAAAATGACAGCCAAACTCGGCGGACACTGGATGTTTCAGGACGAGCAGGCGCTTAACAGACTCAGAATGTGTGGGGATTGTCGGGTGCGCGATATGTTCGGTGAAGAAATAGGGGGACACCAATGAACATCTCGCAACTCGACAACCCCGCTCCTGAGGAGTTATCCGAACGTGCGCTCCGAGCAGGCACTTACAGTTTATTGGCGAGCTTGTTGCGAACCGTACCGGATCAACAGCTGCTGCAGCGCCTCCAAGGTATTGCTCAAGAATCACCTGAACCACCAGTGGACGACATGAGTAATGCATGGGTCCGATTGCGTAAAGCTGCTGAAGAAGCTGATTTCGAAGCGCTCGCTGATGAATACCAGAGTTTGTTTATCGGTCTGGGCCGCGGCGAATTGATGCCTTATGGATCGTGGTATCTCACCGGTTTTCTGATGGAAAAGCCCTTGGCTCAATTGCGTCAGGATTTGACTGGATTGGGTTATGAGCGTCAAGAGGGCATATCTGAACCGGAAGATCATGTCGCAGCCCTCTGCGAAGTCATGGCACTGTTGATTATGGACGAGGCGGTTACTTGGGAACAACAGCAACAGTTCTTTGACGCGCATTTAGGCTCTTGGATGGAAACCTTTTTTCACGATTTGGAGCACGCGAATAGTGCTCAATTTTATCGCCCGGTCGGTTACTTAGGGCGAGAATTTATAACACTAGAAAAACGTTATTTGGCAATGTTGGTTTAAGCCAGCCATTGTACGGATAGATAAAACCAAATGAGGGTAGAGAAGTAACCTGTGATCAACGATGAGGAGTATGGGCAAATGATCGAAAAAATCACTGCGACCCCGGTCAGCCGGCGTCATTTTCTGCGAACTACTGTGATTGCTGGAGCCGGTGTAGCTACAGGAGCTGTGGCAACAGGGACTGCCGTAGCCACCACTGAAACACCACCGTCGGCACAACCTGCCGAAAAGAAGGGTTACCACGTCACCCAACATATCGCGGACTATTACCGCACCGCCAGGGGTTAACGCCTCACACATCACACTACACCACCAGCTTAAGGGATTAAGGAGGAGAGATTGTAATGAAATTGATGAAGCGATCATCAGATGTGTGTCGCGAAGCCGATGCGCATCACGCAAAACCAACCGTATTTTCCGGGTTACCTACCAATCGCCGCAATTTTCTGAAAAATTCCGGCATTGTCATGGGCGGCGGTGCCATTGCCGCAGTGGCCACTCCGAGCATGATGAAAAAAGCCCAAGCCACCGCCGCCGCAAATCGCAGCGGTGAAACCACGGTCGCACGGTCCGTCTGTACCCATTGTTCGGTCGGTTGTGGCATCTACGCAGAAGTACAAAACGGCGTATGGACCGGTCAGGAACCCGCTTTCGATCATCCCTTTAATTTGGGCGCACATTGCGCGAAAGGCGCGTCAGTTCGTGAGCACGGACATGGCGAACGCCGTCTTAAATACCCGATGAAACAAGTCGGTGGCAAATGGACCCGGATTTCCTGGGAACAAGCCATCAACGAGATCGGTGATCAGTTACAGCAAGTGCGTGAGCAATCCGGCCCCGATTCCGTGTACTGGTTAGGTTCGGCCAAGCACAACAATGAACAGGCGTATCTGTTCAGAAAGCTAGCGGCGATGTGGGGCACCAACAACGTTGATCATCAGGCCCGTATTTGCCATTCGACTACCGTAGCGGGTGTAGCCAACACCTGGGGCTACGGCGCAATGACCAACTCCTATAACGACATTCATAACAGCAAGGCGATGCTGATCATCGGCGGTAACCCGGCCGAAGCGCATCCAGTGTCTTTGCAGCATCTGTTCCGGGCCAAGGAAGCCGGCGCCAAGATGATTGTGATTGATCCACGCTTTACCCGCACCGCTGCCCATGCCGACCATTACGTGCGGTTGCGTCCCGGCACTGATGTGGCGGTTGTCTGGGGCATGATGTGGCACATTTTCGAGAACGGCTGGGAAGATAAAGAATTTATCAGCCAACGCGTGTATGGCATGGACGAGATTCGTGCCGAAGTCGCCAAATGGACCCCTGATGAAGTCGAACGGGTTAGCGGCGTCGATGAGGAAACTTGTAAGAAAGCCGCACAACTGATGGCCGAGCATAAACCTGGCACCTTCATTTGGTGTATGGGCGGCACCCAACACACCACCGGCAACAACAACACCCGTGCTTACTGCGCCTTCCAACTCGCTCTGGGCAACATGGGTAAATCGGGCGGCGGCACTAACATCTTCCGTGGTCATGACAATGTGCAAGGCGCTACTGACTTCGGCGTGTTGTCTCACACCCTGCCGGGCTACTACGGCCTGTCCGAGGGTGCTTGGAAACATTGGGCCGGTGTCTGGGATCTGGACCCGGAATGGATCAAGGCCCGTTTTGATCAGGGGTCGTATGAGGAAAGCAAGGGCAAACCGGTCTCGCCGATGCACACCAAGGGCATCCCGGTATCCCGTTGGATCGACGGTGTCTTAGAGGAAAAAGCCAACATTGCGCAAAAGGACAATGTCCGCGCCATGATTTTCTGGGGTCATGCGCCCAACAGCCAGACCCGTGGACCGGAAATGAAGAAGGCTATGGAAAAGCTGGACATGCTGGTGGTTATTGATCCTTATCCGACGGTCACCGCTGTGATGCACGACCGCACCGATAACACCTACTTGTTGCCAGCAGCCACCCAATTCGAGACCTACGGCTCAGCTACAGCCTCTAACCGTTCGCTGCAATGGCGGGACAAGATCATCGACCCATTGTTCGAGTCGCTACCCGATCACACCATCATGTACAAGTTGGCTAAGAAGCTGGGTATCGCCGACCAGACCTTCAAGAATATTCAGGTCAACAACGATGAACCGTTGATTGAGGACATCACCCGCGAATTCAACAAGGGTATGTGGACCATCGGCTACACCGGCCAGAGTCCCGAACGGCTGAAGGCCCACCAACAAAACTGGCATACCTTCAACACCACCTCGTTGAAAGCTGAAGGTGGTCCCGCAGACGGCGATTTCTATGGCCTACCATGGCCGAGCTGGGGCACCCCGGAGATGAAACATCCCGGCACCCCAAATCTTTACGATACCAGTAAGCCGGTTAAAGAAGGCGGTTTGACCTTCCGGGCGCGCTTCGGGACCGAACGCGATGGTGTCAATCTGTTGGCCGAGGGTTCTTGGGGCAAGGATTCTGCAATCGAAGACGGTTATCCAGAATTCACTGCCGATATGCTGAAAAATCTCGGTTGGTGGGATGATCTGACCGAAACCGAGAAGACTCTAGCGGAAGGTAAGAATTGGAAAACCGACCTTTCGGGTGGCATCCAGCGGGTCGCTATTGAGCACGGTTGCTCACCGTTCGGCAATGCCAAAGCCCGTTGCGTGGTCTGGACATTCCCCGATCCGGTGCCCATTCATCGGGAACCACTCTACACCAGCCGGCACGATTTGGTGGAGAAATACCCTACATATGAAGACCGTAAGTCTTTTTATCGTTTACCAACCCGCTATGCGTCGATTCAAGCTAAGGATTATTCCAAGGACTTCCCGCTGATTCATACCAGCGGTCGGTTGGTGGAGTACGAAGGCGGTGGCGACGAAACTCGCTCCAATCCGTGGTTGGCCGAGTTACAGCAGAACATGTTCGCGGAAATCAACCAAGCGGACGCCAACGACGCCGGCATCCGCGACGGTCAGGACGTCTGGGTCGAAGGTCCTGAGGGCGGCAAGATGAAGGTCAAAGCCAAAATCAGCCCCAGCATTGTACGCGGTGTGGTGTGGACACCATTCCATTTCGGCGGCCATTTCCAAGGCCAGGATCTGCGCAGCAAATATCCGGAGGGCAGTGATCCGTATGTACTGGGTGAAGCGACTAACACGGTATTCACCTACGGGTACGATTCGGTGACCGCCATGCAGGAAACCAAGTGTTCCCTGTGCAAAATCTACCCGGCCTAGGCCCTTTGGAGGAGAATGAATCATGGCTCGAATGAAATTTCTATGTGATGCCGAGCGCTGCATTGAATGTAACGGTTGCGTAACCGCATGCAAAAACGAGAATGAGGTTCCTTGGGGCGTCAACCGTCGCCGCGTGGTGACTCTCAAGGACGGCGAACCGGGTGAGAAATCCATTTCGGTGGCCTGCATGCATTGCACCGATGCGCCCTGTTCCGCAGTGTGCCCGGTAGATTGTTTTTATACTACGGACGACGGCATCGTTCTGCACGACAAGGATTTGTGCATCGGTTGCGGTTACTGCTTCTACGCCTGCCCGTTTGGCGCGCCGCAATACCCGCAGCAATCCGCTTTCGGGGTGCGCGGCAAGATGGACAAGTGCACCTTCTGTGCGGGCGGCCCGGAACCCGATAACTCCCCCGAGGAATACACCAAATACGGTTCCAATCGTATTGCTCAAGGCAAGTTACCGTTGTGTGCGGAAATGTGCTCGACTAAAGCGCTTATTGCCGGGGATGGTGACATGGTGGCCGATATTTATCGCGAACGCATGGTGCTTCGCGGTGGGCGACCACAAACTTGGGGCTGGGAAAAAGCCTACGGGGCATCCTGATGCCGAACAACGTGAACGGCGGACGGCTTATGCCGTCCGCTACTCTTCAATCACAGGCTACGAGGAAAGCTCCAATGAAACCCAGCCGACGCATATGTGTATTAGCGGTTCTGGGACTATTGTTGGCCGGCTGTTCTGAACCCCCCACGATTGAGATTCATGAACCCGGCGTTTACAAGGGCAAAACCGATCCGCTGTTGAGCCGATCCGGCACGCCTGAGCTTGAGGAACAACTGCGGGAACGGTTGACTCAGGTCCAGACGGATCGTTGATTTTGGGAGTCATCATGAGGAAACAACACCATTCTAAACCGCAGCGTCGCCGCTTCAACAGACGCTGGTTGGTATGGCCGCTGATGGGACTGCTAGCGGCCTTGCTGCTTGCTCCACTATCCGGTTATTTGCTGAGCGACCCAGCAGTGGCTCAATCCGGTGCCCAGGCGCAGGACAATGAACGGGCTAACTACTGGCGGGCCGTGCGTGAAGGCGTAAGCGGTTACAGCGCTGTTCAAGGACAGGAAACCAATGTCCTGATTCAGAACGGCGGGGAAAACTGGCGTTCGCTGAGGCAAGGGCCGATTGCTGTATACAGCGCCTGGCTGATGGCCTTCGTCATCTTTATGGCCGGGATGTTTCACATCATCAAAGGTCCACAGAAACTCGACAATGGCCCGTCGGGCCTAATGGTCGATCGCTGGTCGTTGTTTGAGCGGGTGATGCATTGGTATGTCGCGATTCTGTTCATCATTCTGTCGCTGACCGGGCTCAGTCTGTTATACGGCCGGGAAGTGATGATTCCGCTGCTGGGCAAAAGCGGTTTTGCAGCCTACGCAGGCTACGCCAAAATCGCCCACAACTACTTGGGACCGTTTTTCGTGGTCGGCATGTTGCTCATGATCGTGGTTTGGATCAAGGAAAATTTCCCGATCAAAGCCGATTTTGAATGGGCAAAGACTGCCGGGGGCATGTGGGGAGAAGGGCACCCGCCGTCAGGCAAAACCAATGCCGGTGAAAAGCTCATGTTCTGGCAATTTGTATTCACTGGATTGGCGTTGATCGTAACGGGCTTGATCTTGAATTTCCCGAACTTCGGGCAGACTCGCGAGATCATGCAATGGGCCCACGTGATCCATGTCGTCGCTGCCGTCATCGCTATCGTGACCACGTTGGGACATATGTATATGGCGCTACTCGGTGTCCCGGGTGCTATGGAAGGGATGGTCAACGGCAAAGTAGATGCGGCATGGGCCAAACAGCATCACGATCTGTGGTATGACGAATTGCGAGCAAAAGGGGTCAAGCCTGAGCCAGCCGCACCTAAGGAAACTACTGTAGGTGATCGCAACGGATTACGCTCAGCGACATAGTTTATTAGAATACCCATTTATGTATTCTTGCCCCCTCACAGTAGGGGGCTTTTTTATTGGATTGCATGATTCACAGTACCCACTTCCCCAATGGTTTGCGCCTGATCACGCGTAGCATACCGAGCATTCGCAGTGCGGCTATCGGTGTCTGGCTGGTCAATGGCGTCCGTCACCAACAACCGGAAACCAATGGTTATGCGCATCTACTGGAACATCTATTATTCAAGGGCACGAGTAAATTTGACGCACTAGGATTAGCCCATCGGTTGGACGGGTTTGGCGGCCAAGTCAATGCCCAAACTGGTCGTGAACTCACGGCGTTTTACGGCCTTGTACCCGGAGTCGATGCCGCCCGGTTATTGGACCTATTTATCCATATGCTGCTAAACCCACGTTTTGACAAAGCTGATGTCGAGACCGAGCGTTCCGTGGTTATGCAGGAAATGGCGTCCGTTGCCGCCGACCCTGAACAAGTTATTGAGGAACAAGCTATTAGCCGGGCATGGGCTGATCACCCTCTAGGCTGGCCGCTGTTGGGAAATCAATCGGTGATTGAGCAAGCCAAATTAGCGTCGTTGCGCGATTATTTGAATGAGCTGTTGCAAGGCAACCGGTTGTTGATAGTCGCGGTAGGACGGGTAAAACACGCACTTCTGGAAGCAGTCTGCCGCTTATTGGTTCAATTGCCTGCCGGGGCTGTACCAGCGACTGTAACCCCCGGGTTTCATCCCGGTAGCCTGACGAGGCATTTCCCGTATTCACAGAGCTATTGCCATTGGCTGTTACCGATCCCGGCACCACGCAATAGTGCTTATCCTGCCTTGCTGGTCGCTAATCATCTGTTGGGTGGCGGCACCGCCTCACGGTTATTTCAAAAACTGCGAGAAATCCATGGACTGAGTTACAGTGTGCAGACAAAGCTGGAATTTTATTCCGACACCGGGCTGTGGCAGGTTGGAGCAGTCTGCGATCCAGTACGCACAGAACAGTGCAGACGGATTGTCTCCGAAACCCTGCAACAACTGCGTGATGAAGGACCTACTAAGCAAGAGCTAGCAGGGGCAAAGCGCCATTTATTCGCCAGCCTGAAGCTGGAACAGGACTCCCCCCTGCAATGTATGGAGCGCCTGGCCCGTGAGGCGTTATATCGAAATTATCACCCTAGCGAGGCCGAATATCGCTCTTGGGTCAGAGGTGTTACCGCCGAGCGGGTCCGTCAAGTGTTACATACTGCTTGGGAGCAATCGCTAAGCGTGACCTGGGAACCTGAAGCCGATAGAAGTTACTCTTGATTTTCCGGCACGATGGGATCGCCTACCCGCACGATCTTCATCACATTGGTACGCCCCGACACACCGGTGAAATCGCCTTTGGTCAGAATAACCAGATCGCCTTCCCGCACTAAACCACGATTCAAAACCGTACTGATCGCATCCTGAATTACTAACGCAGGATTGGTATGCAACACGTCGAAGCTGACCGGATAGACGCCTCGATACAGGGTCACTCGCCGCCTGGTCGACTCATGACGGGTCAGGGCGTAAATCGGAATACCGGAGCTGATGCGCGACATCCATAACGGCGTGAAGCCCGATTCAGTCAGGGCCACGATGGCACGCACGCACATGTGATTGGCTGTGTACATGGTAGCCATCGCGATAGCCTCACCCACGCCGTGGAAATGCGAATTGATGCGATGATCAGAGAGCAGTGTTTCACGCTGCTTTTCCGCCCCCAGGCAAATTCGTGCCATCGCCTGTACCGCCAGTACCGGATAATTACCAGCGGCGGTTTCCGCCGATAACATGACAGCATCGGTGCCGTCCATCACTGCATTGGCGATATCCAACACTTCGGCGCGAGTCGGGGTTGGATTTTTGATCATCGACTCCATCATCTGGGTAGCGGTGATGGAAATCTTATTCATGGCCCGGGATACGCGGACGATCTTTTTTTGCACACCCGGTAGTTCCGCGTCGCCAATCTCCACGCCCAAATCGCCACGCGCAATCATCACCGTATCACTGGCCTCGACGATCTCCTCAATGTTATCTAAGGCTTCGGCCCGTTCGATCTTGGCAACCATGGCAGCGTGTCCTCCAGCCGCCTGCATTAACTCACGGGCTTCTTGCACATCAGCGGCATTGCGAGGAAAGGAAATCGCCAAATAATCGACCTGGAGTTCGGCTGCCGTGCGAATGTCCTCTCGATCTTTGGCGGTCAGCGCCGGTGCCGATAGCCCACCACCCTGGCGGTTGATGCCCTTTTTATCCGATAATTCACCACCCACCCAAACCCGGCAGATGACTTGCGAACCCTGTACGTCCTCCACCACCAGCACAATACGCCCGTCATCCAGTAGTAAGGTGTCGCCGATTTGCACATCCTGCGGCAGCGCTTTATAGGTAATGCCTACGGTCTCCACATTACCGACATCATCAGCCAAATCGGCATCCAGCACAAACCGGTCTCCCTCTTCAAGGTTGACCCGCCCGCCGCGAAAGCTACGCGTGCGAATCTTGGGACCTTGTAGATCGGCTAACACGCCGACATCCCGGCTATGATCAGCGGCACACTCGCGGACTTGCCGAACACGCTTGCGGTGCTCCTCAGCAGTACCGTGGGAAAAGTTCAGCCGCACCACATCGACGCCGGCGCGGATAATGCCATCCAATATCTTAGGATTATCAGTCGCGGGTCCGAGCGTGGCCAGAATTTTGGTGCGCCTCAGCATGGTACAAGTCCTCAGTGTCGAAAATTGTTCGCTTATAATGAACTGCGTCAATTGTAATGATTGTGATGACAATACAGAGAAATGCCGTTGAATGTTGCTTGGAGAGGCAAAACCCTGCAAGGTTCAGGGTATCGCCCGTGCACCACATTATGAATCCCCGGAGCAGTGAACAATTGTGAAATTACCTACCGCCGAGTCCACTCTTATTCAAAGCCTTCCTCTGCATTATCAGGGCAAAGTCCGTGATATTTATACTGTGGATGACCGCCATTTTTTAATGGTTGCCAGCGACCGCTTATCCGCCTTCGATGTGGTGCTACCCACGCCGATTTCCGGCAAGGGCGCAGTGCTCACCGCATTGTCCAATTTCTGGTTTCAACGCACTGCCTCCAGCGTCCCTAATCATGTACTGTTGGCTGAGAAAACCCTCACCGATGCCTTGCCCGACCCCGCCGAACGTGCGCAGCTCGCAGAACGCGCTGTCGTGGTACGCCGCCTCAAGGGACTGCCGATTGAGGCCATCGTGCGCGGCTATCTGATCGGGTCCGGTTGGAGGGATTATCAAACCTCGGGTAGCGTATGCGGCATTCGGTTACCGGCTAAGCTGCAATTGGCCGACCCCCTGCCGGAGCCGATTTTTACTCCGTCCACTAAAGCCGCACTGGGAACCCATGACGAGAATATTGATTTCACCCAGACCATTGAATTATTGGGTGTGGATCTTGCCGAACAAGTGCGTGACGTGAGCCGCAGCTTGTATCGACAAGCTGCGCAATACGCTCGGCAGCGCGGCATACTCATTGCCGATACCAAATTTGAATTCGGTTTGGATGAAAACGATCAATTGGTGCTGATGGATGAGGCATTAACGCCCGACTCGTCACGCTTTTGGCCTGCCGATCAGTATCAACCGGGCCGTAATCCACCGAGTTTCGATAAACAATTCGTCCGCGATTATCTGGAAACTTTGCACTGGGACAAGCGCCCACCCGGACCAGAATTGCCGACTGAGATCGTTACCAAAACTGCCGCCAAGTATCAGGAAGCGCTACGCCGGTTGACGGACGATTGAGCGTCATTCGACTGAATTTACCCAGCTATCGCATCAGCTATAGGCCTAGTTTGAGGAATGGGGTTACTTATTGCAGGCGATTTGCCTATAGTATCTTGCATAATTGCTGCCGAAAATCCATGGCAGTGACTACAAGTCCATCTCTTCACGACCCATCCCCAGCGTTGGGGGAGCTCATCCGGCACAGGAGGTTGATTGTGCGACCCTCTTTTTTGAAAGTCATACTGTACACAATGCTTAATCGGTTACCCTCCGTGCCAGTATATCTAGTTGTAACATTGGTTGGTTTGGGGGTGACCAGTCCCACAGTTGCTCAGACCCCCCTACCCGTTCAAGTCACAGTCGTAGAAGCTGAATCCCAAGATACGCCTGCCAATTACGAATTCACTGGCAAGACGGAAAGTTCCCGCGAAGTGGAAATCCGTGCCCGAGTGACTGGCTATTTGGACAAGATTGCTTTCGTAGAGGGGTCACTGGTCAAACAGGGTGATTTGCTGTTTCAACTCGATCCACGTCCCTTTAAAGCCGCGCTTGACAACGCTAAGGGGGTGCTTGCTCAAGAACAGGCCAAGCTCAAAAACGCACGCGCCACGCTTAATCGCGTTAAACCCTTGGCCCGCGAGAATGCAGTCAGCCAAAAAGATCTAGACGATGCCTCGGCGGCTGTACTCACTGCCCAGGCTGCGGTTCAGTCGGCCAAAGCGCAAGTCGATGATGCCGAAATCAATCTCGGTTATGCCACCATGCGTTCGCCGCTGAACGGCCTAGTCGGTCGGTCGGAGAAACGTGAAGGCAGCTTGGTGACCGCGGGGCAGGATAGCTTGTTGACCACGGTCGTAGAGCTTGATCCCATGTGGGTCAATTTCAGCGTAGGTGAGAACGAAGTGCTTAAGTTCCGTCAGGAGCGCGACACCGGGAAGCTTCGTGATACCGAGAATACTGAAGTCGAACTGGTGTTAGCAGATGGTTCAGTTTACCCGCAAAAAGGCAAAATCAACTTTGTTGCGCCTTCCATTGATCGCGACACTGGAACCTTGGCATTAAGGGCGGAGATTCCCAACCCCAACAGCGAGTTAAGTCCAGGTCTGTTTGTGCGGGTCCGGTTGGCAGGCGCTGTGCGTACCGATGTGCTAATGGTGCCGCAGCGTGCCGTGATGCAAGGGGCGCAGGGTAAATTCGTCTATGTCGTCAATGCCGAACAAAAGGCTGAAGCCATGCCCGTGCAAGTTGGCGACTTTTACGGCGATCAATGGATTATTACCGATGGTCTGGACGGTGGCGAAAAAGTGATTGTGGATGGCGCCATTAAAGTCAGACCCGGTTCGCCGGTAACAACCACCCCTGCGGAATCGAGTCCGCAACCAGCCGCTCAGCAGCAATAAGGACATTGCCCTATGATTTCCCGTTTCTTTATTGACCGCCCGATTTTCGCGGCGGTTATCTCCATTGTGATTACCCTGTCTGGCGCGGTAGCGATGCTTGCCTTGCCTATCGCGCAGTTTCCGGAAATCACCCCGCCCTTGCTGCAAGTCGTGACCAGCTATCCTGGCGCCAATGCGGAAACCACCGCCAATACGGTCGCTGCTCCGGTTGAACAGCAGATCAACGGCGTAGAGAACATGATCTACATGCAGTCGAACAATTCGGCTAGCGGCGACATGGCGCTCAACGTCTATTTTGATATTGGCACCGATTTGGACGCCGTGCTACCAGACTTTACCAACCGCGTCAATCTGGCTAATCCTGCGATGCCAGAAGATGTCCGGCGCAACGGCCTGACCATCAAAAAAGCCTCGTCTAATATTTTGATGATCGTGGCCATCAACTCAGATGGTACCCAAGACCCTAACTTTGTTGCCAACTATGCCAACATCAATGTGGTCGATGATCTCAAGCGCATTCGCGGGGCCAGCCAGATCTCCCTGGCGGGAACTTCTGATTATGCGATGCGTATTTGGCTCAAACCGGATCGCATGGCGGATCTGGGGTTTACTGTCGGTGACATTCGCCAAGCGATACAGGAACAAAATGCCCAATTCGCCGCCGGCAAGGTTGGCCAGGCACCAACCAGCTACCCAGTAGAACTTACTCTGCCGGTCTCCGCTAAGGGTCGCTTAACTGAACCCGCTGAGTTTGAACAGATCATCTTGCGCTCCAATCCCGATGGTTCGGCAGTACGCTTGAGCGATGTGGCACGCGTGGAATTGGGCATTCAAGGCTATGACTTCTACGGCTTATTGAATGGCAATGCCACCAGCGCCATATTGGTTTATCAACAGCCGGATGCTAATGCGCTCGACGTCGCCGAACAGATCAGCGCCCGCATGGAAGAGCTGGCTAAAGCTTTCCCGCCCGGCGTCAGTTATTCGATTCCCTACAACACGACTCAGTTTATCGAAGTTTCAATTGAAGAGGTCATCCACACCTTCTTCGAAGCTTTGGCACTGGTGGTGCTGGTGGTTTTCGTATTTCTCCAGAACTGGCGTGCGACGCTCATTCCTTGTCTCGCCGTGCCGGTGTCGATCATCGGCACTTTTATTGGTATGCAGATGTTCGGTTTCTCGCTCAACACCCTCACCCTATTTGGTCTGGTATTGGCTATTGGTATCGTGGTGGATGATGCCATTGTAGTTATCGAAAATACCGAACGTAACATGCATGATTTGGGGCTGGACGCCAAAGAAGCAGCGCGCCGGGCGATGGACGAAGTCACCGGCCCGATTATCGCCACGACATTAGTGGTGGTTGCGGTGTTTTTGCCTTCCGCTTTGCTGGGCGGCATTACCGGGCAGATGTTCAAACAATTTGCGGTGACTATGGCGGTGTCGGTGGTTATTTCTTCAATTGTGGCGCTGACCCTCAGCCCGGCTCTGGCAGCCTTGTTGTTGTCTCCGCAAAAAGGCCAAAAGAATATCCTCTTTAGGAAGTTCGATGCGGGTTTTGATTGGCTGACCACAGGGTATGTTGCCGGTTCATCCTTTTTAGTGCGGCGGATATTACTGAGTCTGGCGCTGTTCGGTGGCCTGCTGTTTATTACCTGGGGATTATTCCAGGCCGTACCCGGCGGGTTCGTGCCGGATGAAGATCAAGGTTATTTGATCGCCGTCGCGGTGCTACCCGACGGGGCCAGCCAAGATCGCACAGTAGGAGTTGTGGAACAAGCCAATCAGATTTTCCGGCAAAATCCTGCGATCAAAGACATCGTGAGTTTGGTGGGTTACAGTCTGTTGGATGGCCAAGTCAAACCCAATTATGCGACCTTCTTTCTCACCTTGAAGCCTTGGGACGAACGAACGGCGCCTGACCAACACGCCTTTGTGGTGCAACAAGCGATTCAGGGGCAGGTATTCCAGCAAATCAATGAAGCGCAGGTCGTGGTATTCAATCCACCGCCGATCCCCGGCATGAGCAGCACGGGTGGTTTTGAATTCTGGGTTCAGGATCGTGCCGGCGCAGGTCCAAAAGTGCTGGAAGAAACCGTGCAACAGTTCATCGCTAAAGCCAAGGACAAACCCGAGTTGGGGGCGCTGACCACTACCTTTCGCGCCAGTTCGCAGCAGTTGTTTGTGGATCTAGATCGGGAGAAGGCGCGCTCATTCAATGTGCCGATCAATGATGTCTTTGAGTTGCTGCAGGGCCTGTTCGGCTCAGTCTATGTGAACGACTTCAATAAATTCGGTCGTACTTACCGGGTTATGTTACAGGCTGATTCCGAATACCGCACCCGACCGGAAGACATCAATCAAGTATTTGTCCGCTCAACCACCAATCAAATGATTCCGTTGAGTGCCCTGGTTAATGTCAGTTATGTGACTGGCCCGGATAATGTGCCGCGCTTTAATGTGTTTCCGTCTGCCCGGGTAAACGGCAGTCCCGCGCCGGGTTTTAGTTCAGGGCAGGCGTTGGCGGCGATGGAGGCCTTGGCCGCCGAAGTGCTCCCAGACGGCATGGATTACGCCTGGGCCGGGCAAGCCTATCAGGAGAAGCAGGTGGGTGCCGCCTCAGCGCTGGCCTTTGTGTTCGGTATCATCATGGTGTTCTTGATTCTAGCGGCTCAGTATGAACGCTGGTCGCTACCTACCGCAGTCATCATCACGGTGCCCTTTGCGATAGCGGGGGCTATCCTGGCGGTGTGGTTGCGCGGCCTGAACAACGATGTGTATTTGCAAATTTGTCTGATTACTTTAGTGGCATTGGCCGCCAAAAACGCCATTTTGCTGATCGAATTTGCGGTGATCAAACGTGAGGAAGGACTACCGGTTATTGACGCCGCACTGGAAGCCGCTCGTTTGCGGTTTAGGCCTATCGTGATGACCTCGCTGGCGTTCATCCTGGGTTGTATGCCGCTAGCGCTCAGCACCGGCGCGGGTGCGTTTAGTCGTCATTCCATCGGTACTGGAATGGTTGGCGGTATGTTGCTGGCAACTGGTTTAGGGGTGTTTTTCATTCCGCTATTCTATCGCTTATTTAGCGGCAGTAGCCCGCAGACCAGTGAACCCGCTCACGACACTGTGCCACCGGCATCAGCTAAGGAGGAAGGCAGTCATGCGTAAGCCCCCCTCTATGATTACTCCTCCTTTTCGCTCCACAACGGTTCTACTCGCTGCCTTGGCACTTGCCGGTTGCGCCAGTGTGGGACCGGATTATCAGCGACCGGTCATCGATACCCCGGAAACCTGGCGTCAATTGACCACAGAAGAAGCCGTCGATTATGCCAATACAGCTTGGTGGCAGCTGTTTGATGACCCAGTCCTTGATCAATTGATACAAACAGCGTTAGAGGAAAATAAAGACCTTAAAATCGCTGCAGCGGTCATTGAGGAATTCATAGGCCGCTATGGGGCGACTCGCGCCGATCAGTTTCCACAAGTTGACACTACTGCAGATGCGTTTAGAAGCCGTAGCGCTGAATCGGAGCGGCTACCAGGTAGTGACACTACTAGTGATCGCTACCGAGTTGATCTTAATGTGTTTTTTGAAATCGACTTCTGGGGTCGACTACGCCGAGCCACAGAAGCCGCAAGAGCCGACCTGTTAGCCACTGAAGAAGCACGGCGGACCGTTATCTTAACCTTGGTGACGGCGGTTGCCAGTAGCTATATCAGTCTACGGGAATTGGATAATGAGTTGAGAATTACCCAGCGCACGCTTGAAACCCGTGAGGAATCCCGCCGTATCGCCCGGTTGCGCTTTGAAGCTGGGTTAACCTCGGAACTACCGTTTCAACAAGCCGAGGCCGAATATCAATCGGCTGCTATTGAGGTGCCTCGGTTAGAGCAAGAGATTGCTCAACGGGAAAATGCGCTTAATCTGTTATTGGGGCGTAATCCCGGGTCCATCCCTCGTGGAATGCCGCTGGAATCGCTAGCTGCGCCGAGCATACCGCGCGGCTTGCCTTCAGAACTTTTGGAACAGCGCCCGGACCTGCGGCAGGCAGAGCAGCAATTAATCGCGGCGAATGCCCGCATTGGCGTAGCTAAAGCGGAGTATTTCCCGACCATATCGCTGACCGGTGCTTTGGGTTCATCCAGTTCGGAGTTATCCGATTTGTTCTCAGGGCCGGCACGCACCTGGGCCTATGGCGGGAGTTTGTTGGCACCGATCTTCACAGCGGGTCAAATCGCCGGTCAAGTAAAGGTTGCTGAAGCACAGCAGCAACAAGCCCTATTGAATTATCAGAAGGCCATCCAAACCGCTTTTGCTGAAGTCGAGGACGCATTGGTTGAGGTAAGCAAATCGCAGGAACGACTGATAGTGCAGGAAAAACAGGTTGATGCCTTGAAACGCTATGCTTATCTGGCACAACTGCGTTATGACAACGGCTATACCAGTTACCTTGAAGTCGTCGATGCTGAGCGCAGTCTGTTTAACGCTGAATTGACGCTCGCTCAGACCCAGGGTGGCGCACTTGTCGCCGTGGTTGATCTATATAAAGCGATGGGTGGTGGTTGGGTGACTGAAGCAGACGCACTGGCAAGTTCCAGCACTGACGCAGTCCGAGATGAATTGTAATTTGTTTTCTCAATAAGCTGGTTAGCAAAAAATGCATAGTGGGTGAGAGTGATGAGTGGGTTTTCTGAAGACAAAGCTGTGATTACCGTTTTAATACAGAGATTGCAGACCCAGCGATTGCCACGCGTGTTACGGCTGAAAGAAAGAGTCGATGCGGGTGAGCGATTGGCTAATGCCGATCTCGCCTTTCTGAAAGAAGTGTTTGCTGATGCCAACAGAGTTAAATCTCTGATAGACCGAAATCCTGAATACCATGATTTGGCTGCTCGTGTCATGAGACTCTACGCTGAAATCACAACTAAAGCTCTGGAAAACGAGCAAAACAGATAAGCAGTTTCACCGAATGATCGATAATGGCAGTGTAAAACCGACTCCATCTTTAGATGCCTGAGCAAGAACGCCATATCCAAACGGTTTGTTTGATGATCTTAGCCGGCCTAGCCGTAGCAGCTGGACTTTATCTATTCCGAGGAGTATTAATCCCCTTTGTGGTGGCGATTTTCTTTATGTACGCCATCACTCCATTGGTTGATATACAAGTCTCGCGTCTAAGAGTACCTCGGTACGTGGCGATTTTATCGACTGTGCTGGTTTCCGTGCTGATTTTCGCGGTTGTGGGGCGTGTCATGTCGACATCAATCAGCATGCTGATCAATAACGCTGATGTGTATAAACAACGGTTTGAACAGCTCGCCGATCAACTGGACCAATGGGCTCCATTGGATATGTTATTGCCCGAAATCGCTGAAACACAGTCAACGGAGTCTGATCTACCAACTGAATCAGTAGCGGAGCAAGCCGACCCAACAACTGCAACACTCATCACCCCAGATGTTGCCTCCTGGCAAGAGATCACAACCGGCAATGTCATTACATTGATGGGTGGTGGCGTACAAGAAATACTGCTGCGAATCGCCGGGACCTTATTGGGATTATTGTCACAGGGCTTTTTGATTCTAATTTTTTTATTGTTCTTGTTGTTGG
Organism: Candidatus Competibacteraceae bacterium; assembly: GCA_036351435.1. Classification (GTDB taxonomy): domain Bacteria; phylum Pseudomonadota; class Gammaproteobacteria; order Competibacterales; family Competibacteraceae; genus JAAUQA01. The sequence continues at coordinate 65,064 of JAZBPA010000002.1, read as the reverse complement.
GAGAACGCCATACCGGCAAACCTCCCGATGGTTTTCTCGGCGCGGTCGAGAGCCGGGTAAGACGTTACATCGTCATAAAGACGTTTATTTCAGCCTTAACCGGGGTGTTGGTCGGCGTAGTGCTGAGTGTGTTGGGCGTCGATTTGGCAATGGCATTCGGGCTGTTCGCTTTTTTGCTTAATTTTATTCCCAGCATCGGTTCGATCATTGCCACGCTGCTGCCGCTGCCAGTGGTATTACTCAGCCCGGCTCTCTCTGGAACATTGCTGATGTTGGCTATCGTGTTGCCGGGCGCGGTGCAAATCACTCTGGGCAATATTGTCGAACCGAAAATGATGGGTCGGTCACTGGACTTGCATCCGGTAACTGTGCTGTTAGCGTTGATTTTTTGGGGCTCGATTTGGGGTATGGTCGGGATGTTTTTAGCTACGCCCATGACGGCTGTGATTAAGATTTTCTTCGAACAACAAGAACAAACACGGCCCCTGGCGAATATGCTCGCCGGACGTTTGGATTCACTCAATGCCTTTGCCGAAGCGAAGAAATAGCTTTAACCCGAGTGTCTCTTATCCTCTGTGCTATGCTTCTTGACTCGTTTTCCAGAGCTCCAACAATTCTGTAATACTGGGTTGCTGCTGGTATTTAGGCGTATCTGGATCCAACGACACCCAAGGCTGAGCGCTGCGTACCCAAAGATGCGCAATTGGTTTAAACCAGGACGTGTCGTCAAATGTACCCGGTTTTATTGCTATGATTTCAGGCATCTGCGTGCTCGAAAACCACAGCGCAGTCCCGCACTGAGTGCAATGATGCCGGTGTAGTTCGTTATCGTTTAGGGGGTAGATATTCTCGGCAACCTCGCCTGAAGTGACCTGCAAATCATGTCGTTGAACGAGCATGGACAGACTATACGCCGACCCTGACCCAGTTTGGCAATCTGTGCAATGACAAGCATAACAAGTCAACGGCTCACCACTGAGTTCGTATCGAACAGAACTGCACTGACAGCTACCTTGGTGCATGAACATATCCCCCAATTGAAGCGACTACTGAAAGTTACCGAATTTCCAGCATACCGCGATCACGATGCCGATGAAAATCAGTAATAGATTCGTTAACACGAAGTAAACGAAAACCTCCTGCAAATAGCTGGGATCTGGGATTATGTGGTGGGCCAAGCCATGCCCTGAACCTGTTTTCGAGGGTGTAATCGGCATAAGCAAACCAATCATGAGCGCAATGGTTTCCGCAAGCAGCAGACCGTGCCACGCGGTAAAGCGTTCAGTTTTCTGATTCATCAAGCAGCTTCGCTGGTTACCACACTAAGTACCCGTCAAAGAATACGTTTAACAAGTTAAGCGATGATTGCAGATGTTTTCTTGGATGATGAGCATATTGTCGCGCAAGTTCACCGGAAGTTTCAGTGTTTTCACGGCGTATTGGACAAACGAGGACGTCGTGTTTTGGCACCCCATACTCAACCTCACCATGCAGGAATAAGGCATGAAACTCGGCAGAAAAAATCACCATATCCTGGCCGCTGCCGACGATGACTATCGCATGAAAGACTATAATACAGCGGTTTAGCAGCAAATGCGTATCGGCGAAAAGATTGACAGTCGTTTATGCGGACCGTATAGTTGCGCAGCAATAAGCTTCGCTGGTGCAATGTGAAAGCCGAGGTGGCGGAATTGGTAGACGCGCTAGCTTCAGGTGCTAGTTGGGGAAACCCAGTGGAGGTTCAAGTCCTCTCCTCGGCACCATAGACCAGCTCAAAGCTGTGCGAACATGACAATAAGGCCCGCTTAATGCGGGCTTTTTTGTTGGCTACCGGTCGATATTATCCGGCCTGAGCACTTATCGATAGGTCAAAGGATGAGCCCATTACCTAACGATCCAGATTTGCCACTAGTGATTGCCGGGCCAATCATCAGACGGCTGACTCCCAAGCAAATGGTACTGTGGCTGGTCACCAGTCGGCCGTTGCAGGCAACCTTTGAGCTGTATCGATCAGGCGTCGGAATCGGCACCCATACGGTAAGTAACGAGGAGAATTGCTTGCGCATTGGCACGCAGGCTTTTGTTTACCTCATTGATTACCACCCAGAACAGCCACTGCCCACCGATTGTCAATTGGAATACGACCTGTGCATGGCTGCGCCACAGGGCAATCAGGGATTGGCAGAGCTAATCCCGCAGCTGCTATACGAGAGTGAAACACGTCCCAGCTTCGTGTTGAAAACCCGGTTGGACAATCTGCTCCACGGCTCCTGTCGCAAACCCCACCATCCCAGTGCTGACGCCTTGGCGCGGGTCGACGACGTGTTGGCCGAAACGGTTACAGACATACACAACCGACCGGCTGCGCTAATCATGTCCGGTGACCAGATTTACGCCGACGATGTAGCCGGACCCATGCTATCAGCCATTCACCAGACCATTGCGCTCTTAGGACTTTATCCAGAAGCGTTGAGTGGCGCAACGGTAGACGACAGTCAGGCCTTGTACAACAGTGAATTCTGTTATTACCAGCGGGAAAATCTGCTGCCCCAGAGTAAAGCCAACAAGTATTTGCACGAGCGTTTTTTTCAGGGTGTCCGCAAACCGATTTTCACCACCGACTCGGCACATAATCACCTGATTACCTTGGCCGAAGTGCTGGCCATGTACCTGTTGGTTTGGTCACCGGTATTATGGCGACAAATACGCATAAGCAGCGCTGATGTGGCCGAGCAGTATCGTGATCTCTATCAACAAGAACAACGTCTTATAGACCATTTCGTCGAGAATTTGCCGCAAGTGCAACGGGCGCTGGCCCATCTGCCGGTCTACATGATCTTCGACGACCACGACGTCACTGACGACTGGAATCTGACCCGGGGTTGGGAAGAATCCGCCTATGGCCATCCGTTTTCCCGTCGCATCATCGGCAACGCGTTGCTCGGGTACTGGCTGTGTCAAGCCTGGGGTAATGCGCCGCAATGCTTCGATGACGAATTTCTGGCGATGGTGCAACACTGTTTTGCCGAGCAGAACAGCTCACAGCAGGATGCTTTAATCGATCACCTGCTGAAATTTGAGCACTGGCACTACAGCGTACCCACTAAACCCAAATTGGTGGTGCTTGATACTCGCACGCAACGCTGGTGGTCGGAAAGCAGTGCTGGTAAACCATCCGGGTTGATGGATTGGGAAGCGTTGTCCGAGCTGCAACAAGAACTGCTGGATGAGCCCTCGGTGGTGCTGGTTTCCGCCGCGCCGATCTTCGGGGTAAAACTAATCGAAGCGGTGCAACGGGTATTTACCCTCCTCGGTTATGCGTTGACTGTGGATGCCGAGAACTGGATGGCGCATCCCGGTGCTGCTAGTGTAATCCTCAATATCTTCAAACATCCGAAAACGCCCCAGCACTTCGTCATTCTGTCCGGTGATGTACACTATTCGTTTATGTATGACGTTAAAATCCGCTTTCGTAAAAACAGTCCAGACATCTGGCAAATTACCTGTAGCGGGTTGATGAATGAGTTTCCTGCCCAGCTGTTGCTGTGGTTTGACCGTCTCAATCGTTGGCTATATGCCAGCCGCTCGCCGTTGAATTGGTTTACCAAACGCCGTCAAATGAGGATAAAGGTCCGTGAACCTGAGGGGGAAGCCCCACGGCAATTGGTCAATCGCAGCGCTGTGGGGCGAGTGCATTTAGATAGCAACGGTGTCCCGCTTGAGGTCAGTATACTGTCGGCCGAAGGGAATGAAACGCACTTCAAGCGACAAGAGGATTAATCTGCAGAATGATCGTCATTCGTGACAGCAGTATCGACGGTCCGGGCGACCGTCGACAAGCCTACAGTTGGGAAAGGGAGGTATTCACGGCGACCTATTCTTCCATCTCCGGCTGTTGTTCTTTGTCATGTTCAATCATGGCGTAAGCCGAGTGATTGTGGATAGACTCGAAGTTTTCCGACTCCACGGAATAGGCGCCGATACGCTCGTCTGCGTTGAGACGAGTAGCCACGTCTCGCACCATGTCTTCGACGAATTTGGGGTTGTCGTATGCCCGTTCCGTGACATATTTCTCATCAGGCCGCTTGAGCAATCCAAACAGTTCACAGGATGCTTCTTGCTCCACTAATTCGATGATTTCTTCAATCCAAACAAACCCGTTTACCCGGGCATTGATCGTGACGTGGGAGCGTTGATTGTGCGCGCCATAGCGGGAAATCTTTTTCGAGCATGGACAAAGACTGGTGACCGGCACCACTACTTTGATGTTCATCACCGGCTTAGCGTCACGGATTTCACCGATTAGCGCCACTTCATAATCCATCAGACTCTGCACACCGGAAATAGGCGCTGCTTTGTTGACGAAATAAGTGAACGTCATTTCGATGTGCCCGGCTTCCGCTTCCAAGCGTTCGGTCATTTCCGCCAACATTTCCTTGAAGGAAGCGACAGTGATTTCTCGTTCCTGCGTATTGAGAATTTCCACAAAGCGTGACATGTGCGTGCCTTTGAAATTATGCGGCAAATTCACGTACATGTTGAAGTTGGCGATCGTGTGTTGTTCTTCGCCGCTGCGATCCTTAACTCGCACAGGATGACGGATGTCTTTGATGCCGACCTTGTTGATCGGCAGCTGCCGGGTGTCAGGACTGTTTTGGACATCCGGAATATGAACAACATTGGTGTCTAGCTTGGCTGACTTCACGCGCTTGAATCCTCTAATTGCGACGCTTTACGAGATGGTCGTAAAAAAATTCGGTAATGCCAATGATGGGTGGAAGAAGTGTTCTTATTAGCAGAACGCTCGTTTGGACAATGCAATACCGCATCAATTCCCGAGTTGCCTACTTGGATATTACGGGGATCATACGACTTTGGCAATTCGCCGACCCCAACGCTCTAAGGTTCTCAACACCCCTTCCGCGTTTAAGCCGCATTCGGCCAGGAGTTCGCCACGTTCTCCATGTCCGACAAAACAGTCGGGTAAGCCGATGTTGCGTATCGGCATCACGATTCCACTCGCGGCTAAAAACTCGTTGACCGCACTGCCGGCGCCGCCGGCCACTGCATTTTCCTCCAGAGTGACCAGCCGGTCATGCTCTGCAGCCATGCGTATGATCATGTCCTGGTCCAGCGGTTTAACGAAGCGCATATTCACCACTGTAGCATCAAGGCGTTCCGCAACAGTTTCTGCCACCGCGACCATACTACCGAAGGCCAGCAAGGCCATGCCTTTACGCCGCCGGCGCAGCTCGGCCTGACCGATGGGGAGTGCTGTCATGTCTTTGGCGATAGCTACTCCTGGACCCTTGCCCCGCGGATAACGGACAGCGCTGGGTTGGTCTAGCTGAAACCCAGTATAAAGCATTTGCCGACATTCATTTTCGTCGGCCGGGTCCATGATGACCAGGTTGGGAATACAGCGCAAAAAGCTGATATCGAAGCTGCCTGCATGGGTGGGGCCATCAGGACCCACCAAGCCAGCTCGGTCTATGGCGAATAATACCGGTAAATTTTGCAAAGCGACGTCATGAATCAATTGATCATAAGCGCGTTGCAGAAATGTGGAATAAATGGCCACCACCGGTTTCAAGCCGTCGCAGGCCATGCCGGCAGCCAATGTAACACTATGCTGTTCGGCAATGGCTACGTCGAAGTAGCGGTTAGGAAACCGTTGCGCAAATTTCACCAATCCTGAACCTTCCCGCATGGCCGGCGTAATTGCGGTCAGCCGCTCATCTTGTTCGGCCATATCACACAGCCACTCGCCGAACACTTGGGTGTAAGTCGGACTGCTATCAGCTTTGCCAGGCGTCATACCGCGAGAGGGATCGAAAACGCTGACGGCGTGATAAGTAACCGGTCCCTCTTCGGCCAGTTTGTAGCCCTTACCTTTGCGCGTCATGATATGTAGGATTCGCGGGCCTTTAAGCGCTCTCAGATTATGCAGCGTTTCCAGCAGAGTAGGTAAGTCGTGCCCGTCGATAGGACCAAAATAATTGAAGCCCATTTCCTCGAACAGCGTACCCGGGGTTACCAACCCTTTCACATGCTCCTCGGCGCGGCGTGCCATTTCCCACATGGGCGGCGGCATGTGACTGAGCACTTTCTTACCACTCTCGCGCACGCTGGTGACAATCCGTCCCGACATTAACTTGGTCAAATAGGTGGATAGCGCTCCCACATTGGGAGAAATAGACATTTCATTATCGTTCAGGATAACCAGCAGATTTGATTTTGAATGGCCGGCGTTGTTGAGCGCCTCGAACGCCATCCCGGCAGTCATGGCACCATCACCGATAATAGCCACAACTTGACGGTTACTACCGGACCGCTCAGCAGCTGCCGCCATGCCTAGAGCAGCACTGATAGAGGTGCTGGAATGACCGACGCCGAAAGTATCGTAAGGACTCTCGTCACGCTTAGGAAAACCGGCCACCCCACCCTTGCGACGCAGCGTATGCATGCGATTGCGACGTCCGGTCAGGATTTTATGAGGATAAGTCTGATGACCCACATCCCAGACCAGTCGATCCTCAGGCGTATTGAACAGATAGTGCAGCGCGATGGTCAGTTCGACAGTGCCGAGATTTGCCGCGAAATGCCCCCCGGTCTTAGCTACCGACTGAATGATAAATTCGCGTAACTCATCCGCCAGAGGAATTAGATTAGCTTCCGATAACTTGCGTAAATCGGCAGGGACATCAATGGTTTCCAGAAGGGGAAATAGCCCGGTGGTCATGGTGATCTTTACGTTAAGTCTGTTGATTGAGCGGGAGCAACGATTATGGAGTGCCTCATTGGGTGGTGCAAGAAACCGAGCGGATCGCTCTAGAGCACGCGGGCGTTGCCACCCCGGCGTGCATCCGCTCCGGCGGCGCCGTTCGGGGTAACCGCGTTAACCCCGCCGAAGTACACATCCTGAACCGGCCAGCGATTAACTGGCCAGCGCGCTTCCAACGCAGCCAGGGTTAGTTCCTGAAGTGCGGGTTCTACCTGTAAGCACTGCCCATCCCAGTGCAGCCGGGGTTTCTTGATGGCGTCTTCGATTCCCATCCCGAAATCGATCACATGGCTCAGTACCTGTAACAATGCTGTGCGGATGCGTTTACTACCGCCACTACCCAGTACCAGCTGTACTCGATCAGCGTGTAGTAAAAGTGCCGGAGCCATCATGGAAGCCACTCGCTCACCCGGCGCAGAAGCATGAAATCCGTCGGGATGCAGATCGTCCTCGCCCAGCATATTGTTTAGCATAATGCCGGTACCGGGTACGATGTATCCAGAGCCTTCGCCGTTGGAAGTCGTCATGCTAGCCACATTGCCCTCTGCATCACAAACGCTCAGCTGCGTGGTGCCGCCGGAAGCCGTGCGCAGCACCCGTTGATGACCTTCGACCAGCTTGTCGCTAGCGAATTCCGTTGTAGTCAGATAACCCTGCGCACGCAGCTCATCCACTTCTTGCATCACCGCCGCCAAAAAGCATAGATGTTCAGTAGAACCAAATTCCAGAGCACCGATGTCTTGCGCTGCCAACAATTGCAAAGATAAAGTCACTAAGGATCCGCCGAACGAGGGGGGCGGATTAGTCAGCAAGAGGTAATCCCGATAAGCCACGCTGAGCGGTTCGCGTTCAATAACCTGATACGCCGCCAAATCATCCAAGGTGATCAGGCCCTGACCGGCTTGCATGTCCTCGACAATACGTCGGGCGATAGCGCCCTCGTAAAATTCGCGTTCGCCATCACTGGGCAAAATCTCAAAAAAAGCCGCTAATCCCGGATTAGCAAAGCGAGCACCAGGCATCAGATAACTTTCATTGGGTTGGAATAGCTCGCGGCCTGCCGGCGTCAGGGTCATGATCGGTCGCAGCAGATCCAGAAAATAGCCTTGATGGGCATTCAGCACGAGTCCTTCACGCGCCAACTGCATTGCCGGAGCCAACACGTCTTTAAGTGGCAAACGCCCTAAGCGGCGATGCACATGCAAATAACCGCGCAGGTTGCCCGGCACGGCGGCAGAGCCCAATCCCGCATTGAACACCTGTTCGCTAGCGGGGAACCGCACCGTAACCGGGACAAAATGCGGTTCTAGGGCACCATTAGCTATACCACGACCGGGTGTGTCGACAAAAAAATCGAACAGCGTTGTGTCGTCCTCAGTGGTGCGTGCTAGCAGGAAACCACCGCCACCCAAACCGGTTAACGCCGGTTCAGCCACTGCTGCGGCAAATCCCCCGGCAATGGCAGCATCAAAAGCGTTGCCGCCCGCCTGAAGTATCTCGCAAGCCGCCGCGGTGACTCTTTCATGACCGCTGGCTACAGCGGATTTCATAAGCATTGACATTACTGTGTTCCGAAAAGCTAGCTACTACTGGGACGGCGTCGCATGGGTCGCCGATTACCGCCGGTTCGTGTCGGTGGCCGGCGTCTTTCGGTGCGCTTGGGAGGTGTGGGTTTGCGGAGTAATTCTTCAGTGATCGGCGCTACTGGGATTTTTTGCCCGATATAGTCTTCAATTTCGGGTAAGGAGTAGACATATTGCTCGCAGGCAAAGCTGATCGCGTCACCGCTAGCCCCAATACGCGCCGTGCGGCCGATACGATGCACGTAGTCTTCAGCATCCTGAGGCAAATCGAAATTGATCACATGACTCACTTCAGGAATATGCAAGCCCCGAGCGGCCACATCAGTCGCTACTAGAATCGGCAGGTCGCCATGTTGAAACCGCTCCAACAACCGCTGGCGTTTGGTTTGGGGGATATCGCCTGATAAAACGCCGGCCTCCAAACCGTTGCCCAATAAGTATGCCGACACTCGTTCCGCCGCTCGTTTGGTATTGACGAACACCATGGTGCGTTTTGGGGAATAGCGATGCATGACGCCCAGCAGTAGGGAAATCTTATCATCGGAGGACGCGTGGTAAAGCACTTGCTTAACGTTGTCGGCAGTGACCTGCTCGGCTTCAACTTTTACCACCCGAGGATCATTCATGTGTTCATAGGCCATCTCCATGACCCGCGCCGATAAGGTTGCGGAAAACAGCATATTGATGCGATTGCCGGCCGGTGGCATGCGGCGCAAGATGTAGCGCAAATCCGAGATAAACCCCAGATCGAACATACGATCCGCCTCATCCAACACCACAACCTCAACGTTTTTTAGGGTGAATACCCGTTGTTTGTAGTAATCGATAAGCCGCCCCGGGGTGCCGATCAGCACATCAATGCCTCCCTCCAATGAACGCCGTTGAGATTCATAGCCGGTACCGCCGTACACTACGGCAAATCTTAACCCGGTATAACGTCCTAACAATTGCGCATCATTGTAAATTTGCAACGCCAACTCGCGGGTCGGTGCTAGCATGACGGCCCAAGGCCCGGTTTTGTCCTCGTCAACCGGTGTTTCCATAAGGTAATGTAGGGTGGCAAGCAGAAATGCTGCGGATTTACCGGTTCCCGTTTGGGCCTGTCCAGCCACATCGAGTCCTTGCAGGGTCAATGGGAGTGTCTCTGCCTGAATCGGCGTGCAATAAACCAGACCTGCATCTTCCAGGCTTTCTAGGAGCGCTTCGTGTAAACCGAGCGAAGCGAAACGAACAGTTGTAAGGTGATTTTTTTCCATAGAGTTCTAAAAATGTCCCGCACACTGAAGGATAGGACTTGAAATCAAGCGTTGTTTGGGCTGAAATGGTAGACGATATTTCATGCTAACGGGGAAACCTGGGGCAAAAACTCCTCACCAATGGCTTCGAAGGTCGGTGTTCGCCCTCCACCCTTCGCCCGGTTCCGGAAAGCGGGATTAACATCTACAGCTAACATCTCATATTCCGGCTAACCGCGAAAGTAGTCCTCTAGAAGTCAGGCTCATTTTGGAGACGAATGTCGTGAGTGATCAGATTATTCATGTAACCGACGATACGTTTGAAACCGATGTACTCAATGCTGATAACCCGGTGCTAGTGGATTATTGGGCAGAATGGTGCGGCCCGTGCAAGATGATTGCCCCCATTTTGAACGAAGTCGCCGACGAATACGCGGGTAAATTAAAAGTGGCCAAACTGAACATTGATGAAAACCCCGCCACTCCACCCAAATACGGCATTCGGGGTATTCCCACTTTGATGCTATTTCGTAACGGTAACGTGGAAGCCACTAAAGTAGGCGCGCTTTCCAAATCCCAATTGGCCTCGTTTATTGATAGCAATTTGTCATAATAAAGCCGCAAACGGCGTCTATTAAAGGGTAGACGCCGTTTGTCAAGCATGTTAGCGTAACCTCTAGCCAAGTATTTCCAGGCTGCCGTTTACCACCTCGCCGCTCGTCGGCTAGCTCCTCAACTCCACCTGCGCATTCGCCCTATTTCCGTGAAGGCGTGTGCTCTGTTGTCTATGCCTCTATCCGATAGCTTTTACTTACATGAACCTGACTGAGCTTAAGAAAAAATCTGCTGCTGAACTGATTGCCATTGCACAGAGTTTAAGACTTGAGGGCATGGCCCGCTCTCGCAAACAGGATGTCATCTTTGCGATTCTCAAGGCGACGGCCAAAAACGGCGAAGACATTTCCGGTGACGGGGTGTTGGAAATTCTCCAAGACGGGTTCGGCTTCCTCCGTTCGGCGGATAGTTCTTATCTGGCCGGACCTGATGATATTTACGTTTCTCCCAGCCAAATTCGCCGCTTCAATCTGCGTACCGGGGATACCGTCTGCGGTAAAATTCGCCCCCCCAAGGAAGGCGAACGGTATTTCGCGCTGCTGAAAGTCAGTGAAATCAATTTTGAGCCGCCGGAAAATGCTAAGAACAAGGTATTGTTCGAGAATCTGACGCCCCTGCATGCCACCGAGTGGTTGCAGTTGGAGCGAGGCAATGGCAGCACCGAAGACATCACGGCGCGGGTAATTGATTTGGTAGCGCCTATCGGTAAAGGCCAACGCGGCCTGATCGTCTCGCCGCCCAAAGCCGGTAAAACCATGATGCTGCAGAACATAGCGCAAAGCATTTCCTTAAATCATCCGGAATGTTATCTCATCGTCTTGCTGATCGACGAGCGTCCCGAAGAGGTTACCGAAATGCAGCGTTCGGTGCGCGGCGAAGTGGTTTCCAGCACCTTTGACGAACCGGCGACCCGCCATGTACAAGTCGCTGAAATGGTGATCGACAAGGCCAAACGGTTGGTGGAACACAAACGCGATGTAGTGATTCTGCTGGATTCCATTACCCGATTAGCACGCGCTTACAACACGGTGGTGCCATCCTCTGGCAAGGTGCTGACCGGCGGTGTGGACGCTAATGCGCTACACCGACCGAAGCGGTTCTTCGGTGCGGCGCGTAATATTGAGGAGGGAGGGAGTTTATCCATCATCGCTACCGCCCTGGTCGATACCGGTTCGCGGATGGATGATGTGATTTACGAAGAATTCAAGGGCACCGGTAACCTGGAACTGCATCTGGATCGCAAGATTGCCGAGAAACGCGTGTATCCGTCTATCGATATCAATCGTTCCGGTACCCGCCGCGAAGAGTTGCTTACCGATGCTGAAGACCTGCAAAAGATCTGGATTTTGCGCAAACTGTTGCACCCGATGGACGAGCTACAAGCCATGGAATTCTTGTTGGAACGGCTCAAGAACACCCGCACCAACAAAGAATTTTTCGAATCCATGAAGCGTTAGTTAAACACACCCTTTTTTTATTAGGTCGGGCCCTTTTCCTGTTCTCGCGCAACGGCGCGATAACCGATGTCAGTGCGGTAATAAGCACCGTCCCAGCAAACCTTTCGCGCGAGTTGATAGGCCTGTTTTCGGGCGAGCGATACGGTTTCGCCCAGTGCAGTCGCGCACATCACCCGCCCTCCCGCAGTAACCACCTTGCCGTCTTTCTGCGTCGTACCTGCGTGAAACAATTTCGTGCCTTCCTGTTCCGCAACGGGCAACCCAGAGATCACATCTCCTTTGCGATATGCACCCGGATAGCCGGCGGCGGTTAACACAACCCCTAACGCGGCTCGCGAATCCCAATCAGCGGTGATGCGATCCAACCGTCTTTCCAATGCGGCCTCGCACAGATCCACCAAATCGGACTGAAGACGCAGCATAATCGGTTGTGCTTCCGGGTCACCGAAACGGCAGTTATATTCCAAAACCTTGGGAGTGCCGTCCGCACTGATCATTAACCCAGCATACAAGAAACCGGTATAGGGATGCCCTTCGGCCGCCATACCGTTGACCGTGGGTTCGATCACTTCCCGCAAGATACGTTGATGCAGTTCAGGTGTGACTACAGGTGCCGGAGAGTAAGCGCCCATACCGCCCGTATTGGGTCCTTGATCGCCGTTATCGCGTGCCTTATGGTCCTGAGAGGACGCCATAGGTAGTATATGTGCGCCATCCACCATGACGATAAAACTGGCTTCTTCACCTTGCAAAAATTCCTCAATGACCACGCGTTGCCCCGCCTCACCAAAGGTGCCAGCTGTCAGCATATCGCGCACTGCCTGCTCGGCTTCAGTGACGCTTTGGGCCAGAATCACACCCTTCCCAGCGGCTAAGCCATCGGCTTTGACCACGATCGGCGCGCCGTGCCGGCGGATATAGTCCAATGCCGGAGTTATTTCGGTGAAGCTTCGATAAGCGGCGGTGGGTATTCGGTGACGCGCCAGAAAATCTTTGGTAAAGGCTTTGGAACCCTCTAATTGAGCGGCCCCCTGGCGCGGACCAAAGCAACGCAGACCGGCTTCTTGAAACGCATCCACTACACCCAGCACCAAGGGCGCTTCGGGACCCACGAGGGTCAAACCCACTTGTTTGTCCTGTGCGCAGCGGATCAAGCCATTGATATCATCCACGGCAATCCCAACATTGGAGACTTTTGCTTCTAAAGCCGTGCCGGCATTGCCGGGTGCGACGTAAACGTGTTCTACCCGCGCTGATTGAGCAACCTTCCAGGCCAACGCATGTTCGCGTCCGCCACCGCCGATGATGAGTACATTCATAACGCCCTACCCTTATCAATAGCCTAGTGGCCGGTCATTCAATCAATGTCGAAAATGTCGCAGTCCGGTAAACACCATAGCGATGCCGTGTTCGTTCGCCGCGGCAATGACTGCTTGATCGCGCATCGAACCCCCCGGCTGGATTACCGCTGTGACACCCGCCGCTGCCGCCGCGTCGATGCCGTCGCGAAACGGAAAAAACGCATCGCTGGACATTACCGAACCGGCGATAATCAAACCTTCATCGGCGGCTTTGAGTGCGGCGATTTTCGCGGAATAAACCCGGCTCATCTGGCCGGCGCCGATACCAATCGTCATACCGTCTCGACAGTAGACGATGGCGTTGGATTTGACGAACTTGACCACTTTCCAGGCAAATAACAGGTCTTTCAACTCCTGTTCGGTCGGGCTGCGCTGCGTCACCGTGCTGAGATCGGTCGCCGTGACATTACCTAAATCCCGTTCCTGCACCAGCAACCCACCGGCCACCCGTTTATAGTCCCAAGCCGGGACTGGTTCGGTACTCCATTCACCGCACGCTAATACCCGCACATTTTTTTTGCCGGCGAGTATCGGCAACGCGTGCTCATTTACGTTCGGCGCAATAATCACTTCGACAAATTGGCGATCTACTATCGATTGCGCGGTTTGAGCATCTAATATCCTATTGAAAGCGATGATGCCACCGAAAGCCGAAGTGGGATCGGTTTTGAATGCCTTGTCATAGGCATCAATCAGCGTATTCGCCACTGCCACGCCACACGGATTAGCATGTTTAACGATCACACAAGCCGGTTCCGTAAAGGTTTTCACACACTCCAGTGCGGCGTCTGTATCGGCTACATTATTGTAAGAAAGCTCCTTACCTTGTAGCTGTTTAGCAGTAGCGATAGTCGCTTCTGCAGCCTTCGGTTCGACATAGAACGCTGCTTGTTGATGCGGGTTTTCGCCATAGCGCATGTCCTGAGTCTTGCGATATTGTTGGGTAAAGGACTGCGGGAACGTATTTCTATCGCCGTCGTGGGTGACAGTGCCCAAATAATTGGCGATAGCGCCATCATAGCGGGCGGTATATTCAAACACTTTGACCGCTAGGTCGAAACGGGTAGCTGCACTAATAGACCTCTGATTAGACCGCAATTCATCCAAGATACGATCATAATCAGCGCTATCTGTAACCACCGTAACAGCCGAATAATTTTTCGCGGCTGCACGCAACATCGCCGGTCCGCCGATATCGATGTTTTCTATTGCGTTCGTCAGATCACAAGCGGGATCGGCAACCGTTTGCTCGAAGGGATAAAGATTGACTACCACTAGGTCAATGCGGTCAATACCGTGTTGCTCCATAACTGCGTCATCAACCCCGGATCGACCCAATAAACCGCCGTGGATTTTAGGGTGTAAGGTTTTCACCCGACCATCCATTATTTCTGGGAAACCGGTATGGTCAGAAACCTCGGTAACGGGAATAGCATTATCGCCAAGCAAGCGCGCTGTACCGCCGGTGGAGAGAATTTCTATGCCCAGATCATACAAGGCGCGGGCGAACTCAAGAAGGTTGTGCTTGTCGGAAACGCTGATCAAAGCGCGGCGCAGAGTAACGGAGTGATTGGCAATCATTGGAAAGCTTTAGAAAAATCTGAAGGGCCATAAAGTATAGCGAACAAAGTGCGTTTAATTAAAAGAATTTATGCGCCAAACGTGAAAATAGCCGACTTTCCAGGTAAACTTTTCGCCGTTCAATCTCCGGGTGTTCTCCGGCAAACTACACAAAGGATTCATTGATGAGTCGAAGCTACGTATTTACCTCGGAGTCGGTATCCGAGGGTCATCCCGATAAAATCGCTGACCAAATATCAGATGCCGTACTTGACGCCATTCTGGTCGAAGATACCGGCGCGCGAGTGGCGTGCGAAACCTTGATTAAAACCGGCGTGGTGGTGTTGGCCGGTGAGATAACCACTTCCGCATGGGTTGATTTCGACGAAATCGTGCGTAACACCATTATCGACATCGGTTATAACAGTTCGGAAGTTGGTTTTGATGGCGCCACCTGTGCCGTGCTGTCCTGCATTGGCAAGCAATCCGGCGACATCGCCCAGGGCGTCGATCGGCAAACGCCTGAGGAACAAGGCGCAGGCGATCAGGGCCTCATGTTCGGTTACGCGACCAACGAAACCGACGTGCTCATGCCCGCGCCCATCACTTATGCGCACCGTCTAGTCCAACGACAAGCGGAAATGCGCAAAACGCACATTCTTCCCTGGTTGCGCCCGGATGCAAAAAGTCAAATCAGTTTCCGCTATGAAGACGATAAAATCGTCGGCGTAGAAGCCCTGGTGTTATCCACTCAGCATGATCCAGATATTCCTTACGCCCGGTTACGCGAGGCTGTTATGGAAAACATCGTTCAGCCGGTGCTGCCAGCCGAGTGGATTGATAAGCATACTCAATTCCATATCAATCCTACCGGTAGCTTCATCATCGGCGGTCCGGTGGGCGATTGCGGCTTGACCGGTCGTAAGATCATTGTCGATACTTACGGTGGTATGGCGCACCACGGCGGCGGTGCATTTTCCGGTAAAGATCCCTCTAAAGTGGATCGTTCAGCGGCCTACGCAGGTCGCTATGTAGCGAAAAATATTGTCGCGGCGGGTCTTGCTGACCGTTGTGAGATTCAAGTGTCCTACGCCATCGGCGTAGCGGAACCGACCTCTATCAGCATCAATACCTTCGGCACCGGCAAAATCGACGAATCGCGGATGGTGGAACTAGTGCGTGAGCATTTTGATCTACGTCCCTACGGCTTGGTCAAGATGTTGGACTTGATCCGGCCGATCTATAAGAGTACCGCTGCCTATGGTCACTTCGGTCGCGAAGACGAACAATATACCTGGGAACGCACTGACAAAGCTGATGCGTTGCGTCAAGCCGCCGGTCTTTAGTTTTTTATCCCGGTCACTGTCGCGGAAGCGGTGACCGTTTATCCAAGAGCTTTTTCCTCTCGCCGAGGGGCGCTGCAGCGGTTTCGGACCGTCAGGCTCAGCGAGAGGATTCCGCTGACCAACGGTGCCCTTCAACCGTATGGGGTGAAGTAAAATGAATGCAGTAGTCAATCAACCGAATACAGATGATTTTCGAGTCGCCGATCTTGCGCTCTCTGCTTGGGGGCGCAAAGAAATAGCCATCGCTGAAACCGAAATGCCCGGTTTAGTGGCTATTCGTGAGGAGTACCGGGCTCAGCAACCGCTCAAGGGTGCTCGGATCGCCGGTTCGTTACACATGACCATCCAAACCGCCGTGCTGATTGAAACCTTGGCTGCATTGGGGGCGGATATCCGCTGGGCGTCTTGCAATATCTTCTCGACGCAGGATCATGCCGCTGCGGCTATCGCCGCCGACGGCATTCCGGTGTTCGCTTTCAAAGGTGAATCGCTGGAAGAGTATTGGGATTTCACGCATCGCATCCTGGAATGGGGCGATGGCGGCACGCCTAATATGATTCTGGACGATGGTGGCGACGCCACTTTGCTGGTCACACTGGGTTCGCGCGCTGAAAAAGATCGCAGTCTCATTGCCAAACCGACTTGCGAAGAGGAACAGGTATTATTCGCTGCCATCAACAAGCGGTTGGACAGCCAACCGAGCTTTTATTCCAAGGTTCTAGCCAATATACGTGGCGTGACCGAGGAAACCACCACCGGCGTCCATCGGCTTTACACCATGGAGAAAGAAGGGCGGCTACCGTTTCCGGCCATCAATGTCAACGATTCGGTGACCAAATCCAAATTCGATAATCTGTATGGTTGCCGAGAATCGCTGGTAGACGGTATCAAACGAGCCACCGACGTGATGATCGCCGGCAAAATCGCCCTGGTTTGCGGTTATGGTGATGTCGGTAAGGGTTGCGCTCAATCGCTGCGCGGCCTGGGAGCAACTGTGTGGGTCACTGAAATCGATCCGATCTGTGCCCTCCAAGCAGCTATGGAGGGCTACCGCGTGGTTACCATTGATGATGTTGCAGACCAGGTGGACATCTTCGTAACCACCACTGGTAATGTGCGGGTCATTGCTCACGACCATATGGCGCGCATGAAAGATCAGGCCATTGTTTGCAACATCGGTCATTTCGACTCCGAAATTGATGTTGCTTCGACCCAACAGTACCAGTGGGAAAACATCAAACCGCAAGTCGATCACATCATCTTCCCTGATGGCAAACGTATCATTTTGCTTGCCGAGGGTCGGCTGGTGAATTTGGGTTGCGCGACCGGCCACCCCAGCTTCGTGATGTCCAATTCCTTTACTAATCAGGTCTTGGCACAGATGGAGTTATGGAACAATACGGGCAACTACACTAACAGTGTGTATGTACTGCCCAAGCATTTGGATGAAAAGGTAGCGCGTCTGCATCTGGATCGTATCGGTGCCAAGTTGACCCAACTCACCGAAGAGCAAGCTAATTACATTGGTGTGCCAGTAGACGGACCTTATAAGCCTAACGCTTACCGCTACTAATCCATCTGTTAGCTAAACTCAATTGTTGCTCAGCCCTGCGTATCGCGTAGGGCTGAGCGCGTCTTTACCCATCATATTTATGAATTCCCAGAAACAACACCCTAAGATTTTCAGTTGCGAATTTTTCCCGCCCTACTCCCCTGAAGGTTTGGATAAATGGCGGCGCACCCGCTTGGAATTAGAGAAGCTGAAGCCTGCCTTTTTCTCAGTTACTTACGGTGCCGGTGGAACCACCCGCGAGCGAACCACCGAAATCGTGCAGGAAATCCAACAAGAAAGTGAAGTGGAAGCCGCACCCCATCTAACCTGCGTCGGTTCGACTCAGGAAAATATTCATGTATTGCTGGATAATTATCGTAATCACGGCATTAGTCGTATTGTTGCGTTGCGTGGCGATATGCCTTCCGGAATGCGCGATCCAGGCGAGTTCCGCCATGCGAACGAATTAGTTGCCATTATTCGCGCTGCAACCGGCGATCATTTCCATATTGAAGTAGCCGCTTACCCAGAGTTCCACCCGCAAGCGGCCAGCGTCGAGCAGGATCTTGCACATTTCCAGCATAAAATAGAAGCTGGTGCTGATAGCGCTATTACCCAGTATTTTTACAATGCGGACGCTTACTTCCGATTTATCGATAGCTGTGAGCGGCTCGGAATTGATATCCCCGTCGTACCAGGCGTCATGCCTATCACGAACTTCAAACAATTAGCACGCTTTTCCGATAGCTGTGGTGCGGAAATTCCCCGCTGGATCCGCAAACGACTGGAAAGTTTCAGTGATGATCTCGAATCGCTGCGCGCTTTTGGGTTAGATGTGGTGACCGAGATGTGTCATCATCTCTTAGAACAAGGAGCACCAGGGTTGCATTTTTATACGATGAATCAGTTTCGCTTGACCACAGCGATTTGGGATCGATTAGGTCTGCCGAAAAAAGTCTAATCGTTCGAAGGCCTGCAAACGACCAGGGCTGAGTTTAGTTTAGACTAGATTTTCTCTTGACGTGACAGCCCTAGATTGTTTATAAATATTCTTTTTACTTCTCCGCAACAAACGGCCAGGTAGCTCAGTTGGTAGAGCAGAGGACTGAAAATCCTCGTGTCGGCAGTTCGATTCTGTCCCTGGCCACCAAAAACACCGGCTTAATCAGTAAGTTGAAAAACCTCCAGAATCATTGATATTTCAGACTGTCAACCAACTGCCAACCTCCCACCAGTAAGCCATAACTTCAAGCTTCGGTAACCGGAATCTCCATCCAACCCTCGCTAACTTCAACGGCGCTGCCTCCCACTCTGATCGCCGTAGTGCTCCCTTGTGATTTATCGGCTTCCGCTTCCAGCAAGCTGGGGCGATCCATTTCAAAGCCCTGTTCGATAACCCATCGCAACGTGCCCATGCCCGCTTCAGAGCGATCCGCCAAATAACCGGCAAAAGCTGCTGCCGCTGCCCCGGTAGCGGCATCTTCGGCAACTCCGAGAGAAGGGGCAAACATACGCACGCGCCAATCCGAACCCGGTAATTCGGGGTCTGCGGTAAACACATAAACGGATTGGGTCCAATACGTCCCAAGCACCTTTGGTAATGCATCAAGTCGCAGTTGAACTCTGCGTAATACATCCCGATTGCGGACTGGGATACACAAAAATGGAACGCCGCAGGACACCGCCTGAGGAGTCCAGCAATCGCTCAACAAATCAGCCGGATCCAACGACAGCAAACGAGCCAAATCGTTTAAGGGTGGGGGTTCCGGACCAAACTCCGGTAGTTTGGCTACCGCTAATTGCGCGAATACCGGTTGACCATCCCGCGCTCTTATCCATACTTTGATTAGCCCTATCTGTTCCTCAAAGACAATAGGGGTGATATCGCCGATCAAAGGAATTTCGCCGATAGCGGCTAAAACATACGCGCAACCGATCGTCGGGTGACCAGCGAAGGGAATTTCTGCGGTAGGAGTATAAATACGCAATTGCCGGGTATTTCCCGTATTTACGGCGGGGAACACAAACACGGTTTCTGATAAATTGAATTCTCGTGCTACGCGCTGCATATCCTTATCGGTTAAACCGCGCGCATCCGGGAAAACTGCAAGCGGGTTACCGCCAAACAGGCGCTCGGTAAAAACATCGGCAGTACGAAAATGATAACGCATGAGCAACATTCTCCTAATTCGACTATTGGCGAAAAATATGGGGAGCAACCTTTCCGTTCTCGCTGACATCCTGTTGTCACAATAACAATTGAGAGTTGATTATCATGAGTAACTCAGACCTTCCTGAAAAGCGCAATCTGCAGCGCTGGCATCTATTTCTCTATTTGCGCGTATTCGATCAACGGACCGGCGAATTGCTGGGCAATATTGTCGATGTCTCAGAAAGTGGCTTAATGTTGATCAGTGATCGGCCGCTACCGAAAGGTCAAGATTTCGATCTCTGGGTAGATGTGCCTCATGAAGAGGGTGAACGGGAGAGGCTCCATCTAAAAGCCCATAGTCGTTGGAGCGGTAAAGACGTGAATCCAGATTTTTACGACAATGGTTTGCAAATCGATCATCTCGACCTGCTGACCTTGGCAAAGATCCAACAGTTGATTAATAAGTTTCGGTTTTATAAATAAAAGACTTGAATGCTGCCGTCACCAGTTCACCCAAGAAATGACGGCAGCATTGAGTAGCATATTTTGCAACTCAGTATTTTGTCAGCGACGGAGCATGATCCGTGTCTTGGTCTGGAAACACGTCTCTGTAGCTGACATAAATTGCCGCAAAAGTAACTGGCACTAACACCAAAAACCCAAGCCCGAACGGTATGACCGCTAGAATTGCCAACACCAGATAAATCACCCCAAAAACCAGCAAGGGGAGGAAATTGGTTAAACAGGCTGAAAAACTGGTTCGAATCGCAGTCAATGGCGATTGGCTGCCCAACATGACCAGAGGAATGGCGTAAAACAGTGCCATTGCAATAAAAACACTGACCACTAACACAATCAACGCGAAAACCAATCCCGAACCCAACGCGAGCCCCATCATTTGCTCTTCGCTCAAATTCCCGCTGAGTGCTCCGCTGCCGAGCACCCCGCCAAAGATCACGCCCACGACGATCAATCCCATCACGATGTAACAACCCAGCAATAATGCACCCAAAGTCAACATGGGTCCCAAACGTCCCTGATCCTGAAAGGCGCGGAACAGTTGAGGGATTGCCAAATCCTCACCCCCATCCAAGGATGCCGCTCCGTAAAGCATCCCACCCACCAGAGCAGGTGCGATCAATGTGGTCGCAGCCCACCCCACCAACGGGATAAAAGATAAGACAATATTGATACCGAGATAAATCAACAGCATCACAATCCACATACCAGGCGCTTGAATGAAGAGCCGCCAGCCGTCTACGATCCAATGCCAACCTTGGCCGGCGTCTACCTTTGTTGCCTTCATAATGAGGCTCCTACGTTGTTTGATTTTCCATTCATGCTAGCACAGCCCATCGTTCGTAGTTAAGTTCGGCCATGTCATTTGATTGCAACGCAATGGAACTCTCTACCACGGATCGGATATGTGTTATCCCTCCAATTCATTCAATGGATCGGAAATCGGCAGGCTTGCCGTAGAATTTTTGGCTGACGAGTAAGTCGGTGCCCGAAGTTCGGGTCTAAGTCGGGTTAAAAAGCGGGAATCCTACCCGACATCTTAAAACCTTCCTTGGGATCAGGCTGTAACACCAACATTTCGCCGGATTGCGGAAACACCCCGGTCAAGCCGGTAATATTGACTTGATGAGTAATCAACACTTTTGAGGGTCCGGTAAACGAGGTGCTGACGAATCGCCGCAGTTCAGCAGTCTGCTCTTGCCCCTGCCCTGGTTGGCGGAAAAAAGAATTGAGTACCGGAAAGGGTTCGACCGGGCCGAGATCAAGTAGGCGCGCCGTCTCCAGACAGCGGCACCATTGACTGGATAGCACCTGACCGATCTCAATACCTCGATCTCGAAACACCTGGCCGGTACGACGGGCTTGTTGTTGTCCTTCTGCAGATAAGTTTCGTTGTGTAGTGCAGTCGTCCAATTGAAAGCGGCTCGGATCGCCGGTACCCGGCGCTAACGCATGGCGCATTATTACGATATGGCCACCGTTTCTCACTGCATCCCAAAGTGCAGTGGTTTCATCCGTCGCCTTAGCGCCTACTGCAGCAAACAGACTCAGCAGCAGGCAAACGATTCTAATCCAAAAACGCATACTCGGACTAATTGATCAGTATTTTACGGAGCAACCGTAAGGCCGGGTCACAGCGGATTCGACGGGTTGCCCCTCGGAAAGCGCATTGAGCGCTACCCGCACATAGTTCTTCGCACCTTCGATATCAGCGGAATCGGCCGTGGGCTTATCGTCGATACCGCCCATATAGACCAATGTGCCTTCAGGATCAATCACGTACATATGCGGTGTAGTGCGGGCACCGTACAGGCGACCGATAGTACCATCGGAATCCAACAGCACAGCCGTGGGAGCTGCTTGACGACTTTTGGTTAATTCATTGGCTTGTTCGGGCGTCACATGACCCTGCTTACCGGGCGCGGAGGATACGACTGATAACCAGACAATATCCTGGGCAGCAACTTCTTTTTGCAGCTGTTGCATGTTGCCAGTGCGATAGTGTTTTTGGGTGAACGGGCATTCATGATTGGTCCACTCCAAGACTACGTTAGAACCGCGAAAGTCGCTCAGTTTATGGCTCACGCCATTGCTGTCAGTGCCGGTAAACTCAGGCGCTGGTTCGCCGACGGACGGCGTAGCTTGCACCAGTGGTGTGGCCATAGCCAACAAAGCCAGCGCGAAAAAAGTAGCGATCAGTTTGTTAGATAAGCAGTGCATGTTTGTCCCCCCAAATCAAAACATCATTGGTAAACGATATGAATTCCAATAGTTTGACCGGGAAAGTCGAAAAAATTCTCAAAGAATCGTCGCCAACCAGGCAACATTCACAGAAATCTGATCAGCTCAATGCAAAGTATTGATCAATAAATAATGATCGACCATCAACGCAGTAAACAACCCGAACAGATAAATAATGGAAAAACCAAAAGTCGGCATCGCCAAACGGTCGTCCTTGGTGACAAATAACTTCAAGGCAAACCATAGGAAACGCAATCCCAATAAAACCGCACCGACTAAATAGAGTACCCCACTCATCCCGATTAGAAAGGGAAGCAAGGTCACGATCACCAACAGCATGGTGTATAGCAGAATATGTAAGCGAGTGAATTCCACGCCGTGAGTAACTGGTAGCATGGGAATATCCGCTTTGGCGTATTCTTTACGGCGATGGATCGCCAGTGCCCAGAAATGTGGCGGGGTCCAAATGTAGATGATCAGAAACAGTAGGAACGCGCCAGGTTCGAGTTGCCCGGTGACTGCCACCCAACCGAGCAACGGTGGTGCAGCGCCAGCCGCGCCACCGATGACGATGTTTTGTGGCGTCGCCCGTTTTAAGTACATCGTGTAAACAATCGCATAGCCGATCAACGAGCAAAACGTCAGTGTCGTGGTAAGCACGTTGGTAAAGGTGAGCAGCAACAGCATCCCGGCCAAGCCTAGCGCACAGGCGAACAGGAGTACCTGACGGGTATCAAGATGCCCGCTGGGCAGAGGCCGTTGACTGGTACGCGCCATAATCGCGTCGATGCGCCGATCCACCAGATGGTTAATCGCAGCGGCGGAACCTGCAGCTAAAGCGATTCCTAGGGAGCCAAAGATCAACACAGTCCAGGGCACCATCGCAGGCGTAGCTAAAAACATCCCCACCATTGCGGTAAAGGTGATCAAAGCCACAACTTTAGGTTTGGTCAGTTCCAGATAATCCCGTCCGTACTGACGGATACTCGCTGTTTGCATGAGTTGAGTATTCGTGTTCATACCGTTTTCCTTGGGTTCACTATGTGATTGAGCGTGACCAATGCGAGAATCAGCAATGCCGCACCTGCGTTATGCGCTACTGCAATAGGCAGGGGCAAAGTCATAAC
Source organism: Candidatus Competibacteraceae bacterium (assembly GCA_036351435.1). Lineage (GTDB taxonomy): Bacteria > Pseudomonadota > Gammaproteobacteria > Competibacterales > Competibacteraceae > JAAUQA01. The sequence goes on along the minus strand of JAZBPA010000002.1, from coordinate 41,532 downwards.
AACATTGGCAATGCCCAAGCTAATTTGCAGGGCCAGTAATAGGGCAATGGCAATACTGGTCAAACGTAGAACCGGTTGTTCGGCAATGTTGATGAGTTTCCATATCAGCCAACCGACGAAACAAAGAACCACCATTGCACCTAAGCGGTGCACCATATGGATGGTAACACGGGCATCATTGTCGAGTACGCCGCCTTCATAAGAAACGCCTAACCCGCGCCACAAAACGAACGCTTCTTTGAAATCCATCGGCGGCCACCAGTAAGTCTGGCAAGTGGGAAAATCAGGGCAGGCTAAAGCTGCATAGTTGGTGCTGGTCCAGCCACCCAACGCAGCTTGGCAAACCACTAGCAATAACCCCAGTAACGCCCAGATTTTCAACCCGCGTGTATCCACGGTTACGGACGGCGGACGGCTTTGGCGTAACACCAGCCACCACAGCAAGGCCAAGGTGGTTAGTCCCCCCATTAAATGCGCCATGACAACAACGGGTTTCAATAACAGGGTAACCGTCCACATCCCCAATAGGGCCTGGAAAATGACTAGGCCCAACAGAAACAAAGGTAGGACGAGGGGTTGATCGGATTCATGGCGACGTTTCCAAGCCATGACGGCAAGGGCCAGAATCAACAATCCTAGAAGCCCCGCGAAATAGCGGTGGATCATTTCTTTCCAAGCTTTGTCCACTTCGACCGGCCGTTCTGGGAAGGCGCTATTCGCCTTCTCGACATGTTGCTCACTCTCAGGTACACCCACGTGCCCGTAACAACCCGGCCAGTCAGGACACCCCAAACCGGCATCGGACAACCGCACATAAGCGCCCAGCACGACGACACATAAAGCGAGAATGGTGGCAATTAGTGCAATGCGTTGGAAAGTCGTCTTCGTCACTACCATCACCCGATCTTGGAGATCTTCAACAGATGGCGCAAATCGTCCAAAATTCCTTTCGGATCAACGGTGGTGCTGTAACGCATGAACAGATTTCCGAGTGGGTCGATTAGGTAAATCCAGTCACCGAAGACGGCATCACCAGCAAACGCTTGGGTGAAAAAATTCAAGGTTTGCGAATCAGCGACAGCCACCGTCAAGCCAACATGTTCTCGTTGTAACCAGTCTAACAACTCAGCATCTGGGGCTTCCTGCAATAAAAACAGAGTTTGTGAGCGCGGCGTGTTCTTACCCAGAGCTACGCGGACTTGGCGGATGTCATACAAACCGGTTTTGCAGCGTTCATCACAACTGGTACCAGCGATATACAGTAAATTCCACCGGCCGCGCAAGTCGGCTTTAGTCAATGGCTGGCCATCGATTTGGCTGGCCGATAGATGGGGTACCGGTTGGGCTGGGTTTAGCAGTTCACCGTGATTCTTGGTGCTATCAGGGCTCACACTGCTAACCAACACCCAGGCTAAAGCCAGTGGAACGGCAAACAATGCGATGATGAATAACAGAAAAAGCTTGTTTCTCTGAGTGGGATCTTGCGGGAGAATCTGAGTCAACATAGCGTAATGATTAGGCTTGAGAAGAATCGGAATGACTGCGTTGGGTATTCACCACGCAGTAAATAATCAGCAGGGTCGCAGCTAATGCGAACCATTGCACGGCATACCCCTGGTGACGCTCCGGTCCAAATCCGGCCGGTGTAGGCCGCCAGTCTCGTTGATAGCCGTTAGACATATTTGAATCCAGCAAGATCACCACCGGGGCCAGTGCATAGCCTAGCGTGGACGCGATCTCAGCGTAATCCAAATACTGAACGACTTGCGGCCATTGAGCTCCGCTCGGGTTGGTGAGCCGCATCCCTGGATTAGCCGGTTGCGCAAGCCGGCCCCTAAGGGTGACCTCGGCATCGGTGACATCGATAACAGGAAACTGTTGCCGGGAAGCTCCTAAGGGAACCCAGCCACGATTAACCAAAACAGCTGGCGCGCTACTCTCGAACCTGAGAGGGGTAAACACATGGTAGCCCGGCCGCCCATTGAGCACCTGATTATCCAGCAAAATCTGGTGTGTCTCGTCATAGCGTCCGGTAGCTGACACTTTTCGATAACGGACATTCTTTGCCGTTAAATCCAGTTGTTCAATGGGCACATAGGGTAAATTGAGTTGCGCTGCGAAATCCATTTCCAGGGCCGCTTTATAATGGGCCCGACTCAATTGCCAAAAACCTAAACTCAGCAATAAGGGAAATACGATTAAAGTAATGAGACTAGGAATTAGCGTCGGTTTGAACCAAAAACTACCAACTCGTATCGAAAAGGCACGCATTTCAGGTGCTAGTCATCACTGTGTCAAAATGCATTATACTGGCGATTGATTTATTTCCTGTCCGAGAAAAGCCCATGATTATCAAAATTATTGTCGTCATCATGTTACTGGTTATATTGGCCAGTTTAGGTTCGGGACTTTTCTTTCTCGTCAACGATAAAGGCGGCACGAACCGCACTCTCAAGGCGCTCACCATCCGGATCGCGTTGTCTGTGGGATTATTTGTGATGCTGATGGTTGCCTATGCCTTCGGATTGATCACACCTCACGGCGTTTACCCTTCTGTTCCCTGATCGCTTGGAGCAACCCCTCTCCCGTCCATCGGAAAGGGGCTTGATCGCTGTCGGCTCTATAACCAGTAAACGAAGACGAATAGGCCCAACCATACCACGTCTACGAAGTGCCAGTACCAAGCCGCCGCTTCGAAGGCAAAATGCTTTTCAGGGGTGAAATGGCCGCGCATCGCCCGTAGTAACACAACCGCCAAAATAACCGCCCCTAGGGTCACATGGAAGCCGTGAAACCCAGTCAGCATATAGAAGGTGGAACCGTAAACGCCGCTTTGCAGGGTCAGATTGTAATCGTGCATCGCATGAGAGTATTCAATGGCTTGCAAAATCACGAACAACGCGCCTAAACCGACCGTTGCTGCCAGACCCCAGATCAGATGCTTACGGTTATTTTCTTTCAAAGCATGATGAGCCCAGGTCACAGTCACACCACTGGTCAGCAAAATGAGCGTATTGAGCGCCGGTAAACCCCAAGCGCCCATAGGCTTAAACTCGCCACCGATTTCCCCCGGTCCGTTAGTAGGCCAAACCGCATCATAACCGGGCCATAGCAAGTCATGAGTGATAAACCGGCTTTCGCCCCCCAACCAAGGCACTGAGTATTCACGAACGTAGAACAGCGCGCCAAAGAAACAGGCGAAGAACATCACCTCAGAGAAAATGAACCAGCCCATTCCCCAGCGGAAAGAAAGATCCACTTGGTCGTTATAGGTACCACTCTCGCTTTCACGAACCACCGTACTAAACCAGCCAAACACCATATAAATTACAACGGCGCCGCCGGCATACATCCAGAATGCCCCACCGCCATTCAATAAACTGGCGAATCCGAGCATGAACAGGAACAAACCGACCGAACCGATAATGGGCCAGTGGCTACCGTGAGGAACGTAATATCCACCGTGAGCCTGAACCATAAAGTATTCTCCCCTAGGTACTGTTAATTTTGTAAGGTACCGTCTTCCAATTTGAAAAACGTGTAAGAAAGCGTGACTGTGGAAATATCCGGAGACAGATCGGGATCAATACGGAAGGTCACCGGCATATCCCTACCCTCACTGGGTTCGAATGCCTGCCTGGAAAAGCAAAAGCATTCGATTTTTTGGAAATGTTGCGCCGCTAAACCAGGAGCAACGCTAGGCACCGCTTGACCGACCAAGGCTTGCCCGGTCAGGTTTTTGGCATAGTAATCGACTCGATAAAACTCGCCTGGATGCACTTGCATCTTGGCCACTTGCGGTTTGAATTCCCAAGGCGCTGACTGATTGACACTGGCCAGGAATTCAACCGTGACGGTGCGCGAGTTATCGACCGGTCCAGCAACATTCGCGACAGCTTCGTTACTGGTCTTACCGTTCAAACCGGTGATGTCGCAGAACACATCGTAAAGCGGCACCAGGGCAAAACCAAAACCGAACATTGCGAGTACCGCCAGCAATAAGCGGCGTAGCAAACGTTGATTGGCTTGAGCATGCGCAGTCATTTTAATGCCACACTAATCATGACACCGATATAAAACACCACAGCCACGACAGCCAACACAATCAAAGTTTTGCGGTTAGCTGCCCGACGCTGCTCATTATCCAAACTGATTTCTCCCATCTGATCATTCTCCTCATCTCAACCAGAGCTCAACCAGTTGAGATGGAATACCCGAATATCCAAAGCAGAATCTGAAGTGGGGGGCGTTATGCCCCCCAACAGTAGCCCTACTTGACCTCTGGTGCAGTCTCGAAGCTGTGATAAGGCGGTGGCGAACTCAAAGTCCATTCCAGCCCCTCAGCGCCTTCCCATACCTGATCGGTAGCCTGCTGCCCGCCGCGTATCGCTTTGAAGATGATGTACACGAATAACAGCTGGGAAAAGCCGAATAAAAAGGCTCCGAGCGACGAGATCATGTTGAACTCGGCGAATTGCAATGCATAGTCGGGGATACGACGCGGCATCCCGGCCAAGCCCACGAAGTGCTGTGGGAAGAACAGCACATTGACGCCGATAACCGACAACCAGAAATGAATCTTGCCCAGTTTCTCGTCGTACATGTGGCCGGTCCATTTCGGCAACCAGTAATAGGCGGCTGCCATCAGCGAGAACACCGCGCCAGGCACCAGCACATAATGGAAATGGGCAACCACGAAATAGGTATCGTGATATTGGAAATCAGCCGGAGCGATGGCCAACATCAGGCCGGAGAAGCCGCAGATGGTAAATAAAATCACGAAAGCGATAGCGAATAGCATCGGTGTTTCGAAGGTCATCGACCCTTTCCACATGGTGGAAATCCAGTTAAACACCTTTACCCCAGTGGGCACGGCAATCAACATGGTGGAATACATGAAGAACAGTTCCCCAGCCAGCGGCATGCCAACAGTGAACATGTGATGCGCCCAGACGATGAACGAGAGGAAGGCGATAGAGCCCGTGGCATACACCATAGAGCTATAACCGAACAGCGGTTTGCGGGAGAAGGTGGGAATGATCTGCGAAATAACCCCAAAGGCCGGCAGGATCATAATATAGACTTCCGGGTGCCCGAAGAACCAGAAGATATGCTGGAACATCACCGGGTCGCCGCCACCCGCGGCATTAAAGAACGAGGTGCCGAAATATTTATCAGTGAGCAACATGGTAACGCCACCCGCGAGCACCGGCATAACCGCGATCAACAAATAAGCGGTAATCAACCAGGTCCACACAAACAACGGCATTTTCATCAAATTCATGCCAGGCGCTCGCATATTGAGGATCGTGGCAATGACGTTAATGGCACCCATGATGGATGACATACCCAACAAATGGACGGAGAAGATCAAATATGGAAACGCCGCGCCGGTTTGCAACACCAGCGGCGGATACATCGTCCAGCCGGCAGCTGGGCCACCGCCCTCGGCGAACAGCGAAATAATCAGCAAGGACGCCGCAAACGGCAGGATCCAGAAACTCCAGTTGTTCATCCGTGGCAGCGCCATGTCCGGCGCGCCGACCATCATCGGGATCTGCCAATTTGCCAAGCCTACAAAAGCCGGCATCACTGCGCCGAACACCATAACCAGCGCATGTACAGTGGTCATCTGATTGAAGAAATGCGGATCGACGATTTGTAATCCGGGCTGAAACAACTCAGCGCGAATAATCAGCGCCATAGCGCCGCCAACAAAAAACATCAGCAACGAAAACAGCAAATACATGGTGCCGATGTCTTTGTGGTTGGTGGTGAACAACCAGCGGGATAGACCCGGCGCGGGCCCGTGATGATGCTCTTCGTGGACGTGAGTGGCTGTACTCATAAGCGTGATGATCTCCCCGAGTTAGCGTGCTGACTTGATGGTCGAGGGCTGGACGACATCGCCCGTATCGTTGCCCCAACTGTTGCGTTGGTAAGTGATGACGGCCGCAATTTCCGCATCGCTTAATTGTTCCGCGTAGGCTTGCATCGCGCTACCCGGTATGCCTTTTAATACGATCTGGGTATGCTGCTCCACTGGACCCATGACAATGGTGTTGTCGGGGCCGAGAAAACCCATCTCACGGAGCGGTTGCAGCATGGGTTCAGGGGCATTAAATACCTGCCCGGCGACCAGCGGCGGAAATGCGCCGGGCACGCCAGTGCCACCGGCCTGATGACAAGAGGCGCAGACGCCATCATGTACTTCTTGACCCTTGGACATCAGTTCTTCCTGAGTCCATTCCCGGTCAACGGCTTCTGCGGCGGCGACTTGAGCAGCTTCGCCTTTCATATCGGCTAACCACTGTTGATAATCCTCTTCAGATTTGGCTTCTATGACGACCGGCATGAAACCATGATCTTTCCCACACAGCTCGGCACATTGCCCGCGGTAGGTGCCGGGCTCCTTGATCACCGTCCAACTGTCGTTGATGAAGCCGGGGATAGCGTCTCTTTTCCAACCCAAGGCAGGCACCCACCACGCATGAAGCACATCAGCGGCGGTGGTCAAAATACGAATTTTCTTACCAACTGGCAGTACCAACGGATTATCGACTTCGAGCAGATAATGTTCGCCCTTAGTCTCGGCGTTAGCAATTTGTTCTCTGGGGGTAGACAGGCTGCTGAAGAACTGAATGTCTTCATCCAGATATTCATAGCCCCACTTCCACTGATAACCCGTCACCTTGACAGTGATATCCGGCTCGCTGGTGTCTTCCATGGCGATCAGAACCTGGGTCGCAGGAATGGCCATCCCGATCAGGATCAACATGGGCACCACGGTCCAGATAATTTCTACGGTAGTGCTTTCATGGAACTGGGCAGCTACGGCACCTTTGGATTTGCGGTGATGATACATCGAATAAAACATCACCCCGAAGACAACCAGACCGATCAACACGCAGATCCAGAAGATCAGCATGTGCAAATCGTAAACGCTGCGGCTGGTATCGGTAACGCCCACCGGCATATTCAGTTCATAGGCGGCGGATGCACAGGCACTCCATAAGAGCAGAGCGCTGATCGTTATGACGCTGCGCAGACGTACAAAAAAATTTACTAGCATGCAGCCCTCTCTGAAATTGGATAAATATTGATTATTGGTTAAAACGTCTTGCCCACGGTTCCCGCAGCGCTGGATGGGACGCGAGGGTCATAGCGTAAACTGTGGGTTAGTGCTGTGGCCAACTGGCGACGTTCTTCCTCGTGCAAAAAACGTCCGACTTCAACAGCTCGACCATGAGAGCGGATCAATAGCTTACTTGGATACCAATCTCTAGGACAACGCTCTAAAACAACCCGCGCCCAAACCCGGCCCACAGTGAAGTGTTGTCGCGGATAACCCCGGCCTCTCTCGATACGGATATCCTCTGCACCGATCAGTATGACTTCCCGTTCGTAACAACGGCAGGCCACCACATATAAGCCAAGCCCTAACGCCAACATTTCCAAGCCAGCAAAGGGCAAAATCAACCAGAACCCGAGCATGGTCATACTGACGGCAATCACACTGGATACGAGGAGCAGGCTCAAAAAAAACCACAACGATCCTCGCCAGGACAACGACTGATTGGGGCTTAACACGAAACGGCAATGGCCATCGTTTAGGTCGCTTTCAATATTAACCATCATTGCATATCTCGGGCAAATGGTCCACGACGGTTAATTAGGGTATTCTTATATAACTGATTGAAATTTGTCAATAACAGTTAGGAATATGTGGTTTTCTGCGCCGCCGGCTGATCCAATAAACAATCAATCTTTAGATAAGCGGCAAGCGTTGCTGGTTCACGCTCAGACAAGAAAGGAACTACCCCGAGGCAAGGTGCTACAATGGCCTCTTGCAAAGTATCCAGATTTTCCTGGAAGCGTGCGCTGTCTGGATCAATGCGATTAGCAACCCAACCAACAAGCGACAGGCCGGAATCGACAATTGCTGCGGCGCTCAGCAGCGCATGATTGATACATCCCAAGCGTATACCGACCACCAGAATAACCGGCAATCCCAATACTTTAGCTAGGGTTGCCATATCGCCATCCGGCCCCAACGGCACTCGCCAGCCACCCGCCCCTTCGACGATCACACAATCTGCCCGTTGTCCAAGTTGCTCAGCGCCGGCCCGAATGTGGTTGAAATCAATCGCGACGCCTGCATCCTGAGCCGCGATGTGGGGAGCAATCGGGGGTTCGAAACTGTATAGATTGATGCTTTCGTAAGGCAACGCCAGTGAAGAAACCGCTTGCAATGCCAGTGCATCGGCGTTGCGCAAACCCTCTGGAGTAGATTCACAACCACTGGCAATGGGTTTCATTCCCAAGGTCGTATAGTGCCGTTGCTTCAGAGCGGCGATCAATCCACAGGCAACTTCCGTCTTACCTACTTCAGTATCGGTGCCGGTAATGAAAAAGCCCCTTAATTTGCTCACGGTTGCGCTAACCTCGGCGTAATAGAGATACTGGAAACACACTGGCTCCATCGGCACGGCGGTGGGACATGGCTTGTGGCGGAGCCCAGGCGTGACCGTAGACGATTTCATAAGTAGCCGGCAACAAACCGTCCGGCAGACGAAATTGTTCATAGGCGGCTCGCATGGCGCGCAATCGACCCTTGCCGGTCAATCCTTGGGCACGGCCTGCAGAGATATTGTGCGCGCCCAGAGTTTTGAGATCGCGCATCAGTTTACTGACATCGCTGTAGGTCAAATTGATGTGTTCAACATCGACCACCGGCTCAAGCAACTCGGCACGGAGCAGCGCATCACCGACATCATGCATATCGATAAAGGCATTGACGTGATTGTAAGTGTCTACCGCTTCCCAGCTCCGCCGAAGTTCAATGAGGGTGTCCGGCCCCAGCGTACTGAACATCAGCAAACCGCCCGGCTTGAGCACCCGACGACATTCCCGCAGCGCGTCATCCAATGCACACCACTGCAGGGTAAGGTTGGAAAATACTAGGTCGCAGCTCGCATCGCTCAGCGGTAGTGACTCGGCATCGCCGCATATGCAATGGAGTTTGCGAAACCACGGGGTCCGTTTACGGGCGATAGCTAACATCGCCGTTGTGATATCTAAGCCCATCACCTCGGCTTTGCGGTATTTTTTCATCAAGGCAAGCGCAGCGAAACCGGTACCGCAACCGATATCGGCAATCACGCTTGGCTCCAGCCTCACCCAGTCCAACCGTTCAACCAAGCGATTGCCGACTTCTCGCTGCAACACCGCCACTTCGTCATAGCGGGGAGCCGCTTGCTCGAAGGACTGACGAATCAACGTCTTGTCCAGTTGAAACTGCGTATCGTCAATCATTTAGAAACCATCTCAACTGCTCGATAAATTCCTGGGAATGGGAGAAAAAAGGGGCATGAGCAGCGTGCTCGAAGGTGTGCGAACGGGCGTTTGGCAACAGTGCGCAAGTCGCTACGCCCGCATTCGGCGGGACCAAATTATCACGCCGTCCTAACAACACCAGTGTGGAGCACCGAATGTGATGTAATTCGGCACGTAGATCGGTATCTTGCAAAACCTGCAAACCGTCACGCAGCACATTGCAATTCGGTTCGCCATGTTGGAAAACCAGTTCCCTTAGCACTCGCAATTGCTCGGTCGCGTGGTCGCTACCATGCACCTCCAAGGCCAGAAAGCGTTTCATAGTAGCCCGATAATCGCGATTAAGACTAGCGGCGAATTGATGCAAAACCGTAAGTTCCATTGCATGAGGCCAATCGGAACGACGGACAAAGCACGGCGAACTGCCCACCAGAATCAGCTTATTCATGCGTTCCGGGCAGTCGATGGCAAGGCGCTGAGCAATCAACCCCCCTAACGACCAACCCAGCCAGATGGCTGGTGTCTTGGGAACCGCTGCAGCGACCGCCTGAGTAAGCTCCCGCAACGTAGAACCCACTGTGACATCGCGACTGTAGCCGTGCCCCGGCAAATCTAAAATGGTAACCCGGTAATAATCGCACAGCGCTTCAACCGTATCTTCCCAGATACCGGAATGCATTCCCCAGCCATGTAGTAGAACCAGATCGTCACCTTGGCCAACGGTTTGGACATAGAGCGTGGGGGCGTCAGGCAAAGGCAAATCGGTGTATCGCACGCCTCACGCCTCACGCGCAACCGAGTCGTTGCTGTCAAGCTGATAAACAGCGCGCATCCCACCGATTAATTTGGGGCGAGTTTTTGCGGCTGTCACATGGGCTTCACCAATAGTCCTTACACTGGGTCGAATAGGTACCGCCACTCGCCGCAAATGCATCCCGATCAGCGTATTACCGATATCGACACCCGCATCCGCAATAATGGTTTCCACCACCACTGGCTCAAGCCATTGCCTATAAGCGAAAGCAGCCATCGCACCGCCCGCACTGGGAATCGGCACAACCGTCACTTCTTCCAGAGTAAAGCGCCGTTGCGTAGCGCGTTCGACTACCAAGGCGCGATTCAGATGTTCGCAGCACTGAAAGGCCACGGCGAACCCATACTGCTGTTGCGTGGTTTCGATGCCCTGATACACTGCCGCAGCAATGGCTTCACTGCCGCCCTTACCGATGGGTTTGCCCATGATTTCACTGGTACTACAGCCAATGACCAACAACTGGTTATTCGTTAGGCCGGACAGTTCTGCTACTTCCGCAACAACCGCTTGCACTTGCTGGGTGATTAGAGGGACTGAGCTCATAACATCATAGATCTATAGCTGTGTAAGGTGCGCGATGGCGCTTCGACGAAGGATTCTGCCTTTATGATGCCATACTCACAAGTCATGTGCCGAAACCTACTGCTTAACGCAATCGGTTTTATGGTCTTATTGACATCGTTCCCAATGATTGTTCAATCAGCACCCTCTATCAGTTCCCCGGTTGCTTTCTCTTTGCGCCTGCAGCCCGGGGACTGCCACGAGAATGTAAGGCTGCTGGGCGCCCTACGGCTGGCTAATATCACTGTAGATGACCAGACTCTAGGTGGCTTGTCTGGACTGGCTTGGGATAACGATGCTGGGCTTTTGTACGCGCTTGCCGATAATGCGCAGCTGTTTCAGCTAAGCCCCGTGTTCAACGGCGGTCACTTAACTGCAGTGCAGGTTGTGGCGGCTCATCAGCTCCGGGACCGAAACAACCGTCCGCTCACCCCACCTTGGGCCGATGCCGAAGGTTTGGCTATCGCCAATGGGGCTAACGGAGTACCCGGCGATAGCCGTTTAGCAGTGTCCTTCGAACGGAAGCCACGGGTCGTTTGGTATACCCCAACCGGCAAACGCCTAGCTGAAGAAATCTTACCGCCGGTATTGCAGAATATCACCCGTTACGCCGGGCCCAATAAAGCCTTAGAGGCTCTGGCTTTCCACCCGCGGTGGGGTTTAATAACAGCACCCGAGATGGCCATGCGCGACGATTCTGCACGGCATATACCTTTAGTGGCTTTGGGTCGACAAGCACGATCCTGGTCTTATCCGTTAGCCTCAGCAGCTAATAGTGCTTTGGTCGGCATGGATGTATTCCCTGATGGCGATTTGCTGACCTTGGAACGTGCGTTCGTCTCCCCGCTAGCACCGCTAATCATTACCTTGCGGCGGACTGAGCTGAAATCAATTGACTCGCTGACAGTGACAGATGTTGCCGTTTTTAATAACAGCCAAGGCTGGATATTAGATAATTTCGAGGGTCTAGCCCATCATCGCAAACAACGGTTTTTCATGATCAGCGATGATAACCGCCGCGCTTCACAGCAGACCCTGCTGGTTTATTTCGCCGTGTTGGACGCGCAACGAACGAGCTGCCTGTCTCCTTGAACGCCAGCTTGGAATGTGTTGCCCACCTGAGCGGGACTTAATCCTCTCATTCTGTCAGGCAAGTCGTGTTGCAGAGCGGCAAAATTGAGTTGACAAGGTTATCTTCAGACTTCAGTATTCTCGTACAATCTTGCAATTTATTCTGCGTTAGCTGTGCTTTTCGTGGGTTTTAATGAGATTCACAGCCGCTTTGAAAAGCCTTATCGAAGATCGCGACAGGCTTTCCCCGTTCGACCAGCCTGCCAATGACTAGATACCGGAGATAGCTATGGAAGATGTAGTCATCGTCGCCGCCGCCAGAACTGCTATCGGCAATTTCATGGGGACGTTGTCCCATATCCCTGCGAGCACCTTAGGCGCTACTGTTATTGAGGCGGTCCTGCAGCGTGCGGGCGTACAACCTGACCAAGTCAGTGAAGTGGTCCTCGGCCAAGTGCTGACTGCCGGAGTAGGTCAGAACCCTGCTCGTATTGCCGCACTGCATGCGGGACTGGGTAACTCAGTGCCCGCCATGACCATCAACAAAGTGTGCGGAAGCGGTTTAAAAGCGGTTCATTTAGGTACTCAGGCCATTCGTGATGGCGATAGCGAAATCGTCATTGCCGGCGGCCAGGAAAACATGAGTCTTGCCCCGCATGTGGTGATGAATTCACGACGCGGCACAGTCATGGGCGAATGGAAGTTAGTCGATTCCATGCTCAATGAGGGCCTGCTCTGCGCCCTTAACCATTATCATATGGGTATCACTGCGGAGAACATCGTCGAGCGCTGGAACATTTCTCGGGAAGATCAGGATGCGTTCTCGGCAGAGTCACAGAACAAGGCAATGGCTGCCATCGAAGGAGGTAACTTCAAGGAAGAAATCGTACCTATCGAGATTCCTCAACGACGGGGCAGTCCCAAGATTTTCGATACTGACGAATTTCCCCGCCCCGGCTCCACCGCTGAGACGTTAGGCAATTTAAGACCCGCGTTCAAACATGACGGCACCGTTACGGCCGGCAATGCTTCGGGCATCAACGATGGTGCCGCAGTAGTATTACTCATGACGGCACGCAAAGCAGAGCAGTTAGGACTAGAGCCTCTGGCCCGGGTAGTTGCTTATGCTAAAGCTGGCGTCGATCCCAAGATTATGGGTACCGGTCCTATTCCTGCCAGCCGATTGTGTTTGCAACGGGCCGGTTGGACTGTGGACGACTTAGATGTAATCGAAGCTAATGAGGCATTCGCCGCTCAAGCCATTTGCGTCAACCGAGAAATGGGTTGGGATACAAGCAAGGTCAATGTCAACGGCGGCGCTATCGCCCTAGGGCATCCCATCGGAGCTTCCGGGTGCCGGATTCTGGTTTCTTTACTACATGAAATGGCGCGCAGTGACGCTAAGAAAGGCTTAGCCACCCTTTGCATCGGCGGCGGTCAAGGGGTTGCGCTGGCTGTTGAACGGAATTAAACGGATCGGGCGATCACGGAGCAATCGATAACATGCCCAAAGTTGCAATTGTAACCGGTGGTAACGGCGGGCTGGGCAAAACCATCTGTAAAGCTTTGGCTCGACAGGGCCGGATTGTAGTGGCTGCTTACTACTCCGCTGAAGAAGAGCAGGCTTTGCTATGGCAGGAGTCCTGCAAAGCTGAAGACTATGACATCAGTGTTTATCCAGTAGATGTTGCTGACTTTGACTCCTGTGCGGCATTGGTTGCACAGGTCGAGGCGGATATCGGTCCGGTTGAGATTTTGATCAACAACGCTGCCGTTACCCGCGACAGCGTTTTAAAAAAAATGGACAAAACTCAGTGGGATGCAGTTATCAACACCAATCTAACCGGCGCGTTCAACATGACCAAACATGTATTTGGCAAAATGATCGCCAGAGGTTGGGGACGTATCGTCAACATGTCTTCTATGAATGCCCAGAAAGGACAGTATGGCCAATGTAACTACGCTGCAGCCAAAGCCGGCATTCATGGCTTCACCTTGTCCATCGCTGCTGAGGGTGCGCGTAACGGCGTGACGGTAAATACAGTGTCTCCAGGTCACATCAGCAGTGAGTTAACCAAATCGCTACCGGAAGATGTAATCAACCAAGTCCTGGCACAAATTCCGGTTGGTCGATTAGGCGCTCCAGAAGACGTTGCTCGCGCCGTAGCCTTTTTTACCGCCGACGAAGCCGGTTTTATTACCGGTGCCAACTTAAATATTAACGGCGGTGCCTATTTCCACTAGCGCTCCAACGATGCGAACTGGCGTCGCAGTGCATATTGAAATGAATAATGAGTGAATCAAGGATTATCAAAAAATATCCGAACCGGCGGCTGTATGATACCGTTATCAGCAGCTATATCACCCTGGAAGACGTTCGCCGGTTAGTTCTGGATCATATTGCTTTCCGTGTCATTGATGCGCGCTCCAACGCCGATATTACCCGCAGCATACTGTTGCAAATCATTAGTGAACAAGAAGAACAGGGTAATCCTATTTTTACCACGGAAGTGCTGGCCCATATCATTCGATTCTATGGAGATACTCTGCAAGGAATGATGGGGAATTACTTGGAGAAAAGCCTGCAGGCGTTTATTGATCAACAGCATTTAGTGCGCGATCAGATGCGCAATTTCATAGGGCAAAACCCGCTCTCCATACTGTCCGACTTGGCGGAACGCAACCTGGCGATCTGGCAATCTATGAATGAACGCCTATACCAGCAACACAGTGATGGCGGAACTGCAGCAGAAGAACCTCCTCCTACCCCAGCGGATGAATCGACTGACCGCGAACAGAATAACTAAGGCAGGCTGCCTTGCGTGTTTTGTTCTTCCCGAAACTGCTTGAGTTGTGCTCTCAACCGGGCCAGTTGGTACGGAGTGGCGGTTACATCCCTGAGACCGAGCTCAACTTGCTCAATCGCTTGAGTCAACTCCCCATTCAAGTAGTGGTATTCCGCCAAAGTCGCATGGGTCGTTGCCGTATCGCCGGTGCGTTGAGCGGCTTGTGCGTAGAGCGCGTGCAACGAGGCATTATTGCCTTGGCGGCGTAGATGGGGTTCTAATATCTGTTGTGCTTGATGCGGGTCCCCCTGCGTTGCTAGGGCGCGCCCATAATGCATGGCAACTGTGAAATCGTCAGGATACAGTGCTCTTGTGTCTTCAAACAGCCGCCAAGCTTGCGCGCGATCTCCCTGCGCCAGAGCCAGCTCCGCCTCTTCAATGCGAAACGCCAGATTATTGGGATCGCTTTTGCGTAGGCGGTTGATTTCTCTTTGCGCCTCGCTATAACGGCCGGCTCGCTTCAACGCCAGGGCGTAGCCATAACGTTCGGCAGCTTCCCGCTTATAGTCACCATTATTCAGGACGGTTTCGAAGCGACGCACCAATTCGCTAGTTTGGGTATTGGTCAACACATTGAGACGCGTTTTTGCCAAATAATACGCTTTTGAATCACGCGGTGAGCTACGAGATCGAATAGGTGCTTGACGATCCTGAGTATCAGCCGCGCGACTGGAGGGGAACGGATGGGTCAGCAAATATTCCGGCACTTGATTGGCCGAACTGCCGGACAACTGTTGCAGACGCCCGAAGAAGCCGGCTACGCCATTAGGATCAAAACCCGCCCTCGCCAACAATTGCGTGCCGACCCGATCAGCTTCCTGCTCATTCGCTCGGGTAAAATTGATTTGCCGTTGGGTACTGGCAGCTGCGGTCCCGGCAAGGGCAGCCCGACCCACATCACTATCTGTGGATGCCGCCAGTATCGCAGAAGCGATCATCGCCGCTGCTACCGGCAATGCTAAGCGTTGGGTGGCGGCGAAAGCGCGGGCGATATGCCGTTGCGCCACATGCGCGATTTCATGGGCAACCACTCCAGCTAATTCGTCTTCATTGCGGGTAGCCAAGAACAACCCGGCATTGACACCGATAAATCCACCCGGTGTAGCAAAGGCATTGATCGCCGAATCGTTGATCCAAAAAAAGGTAAAGGGAGTGCCATCATAATTCGCATGGGCGGCGATCCGCTGACCCAGCGAATTGAGGTATTCATTTAACTGCACATCTTCCAAGAGTAGGCCACGATCACGCAACCGGCGCACAACTGACAAACCTAACCGGCGTTCGTCTTGACTGCTCAGGTATTGACGGGAAGGATCCCCAAAATCTGGTAGCGCCAGAGACTGTGCCGAAACAACAGATGATGCAAGCGACAACAAGATTACAAGGCAGGACATAAGGAATTTCAACACGGTTTTTAGCTAAATAATCGACAGATTGATTAACTTTGAGACACAATCGAAGCGCTCCAGGTTCCTGGGTTACTCAACGGATAGTGTCTGTTAAATTGGGTGCATCAGCGTTACAGTACTTCGCAAGTGGAGATATGAATGATGACTATTGATTGCGAGTTAGATACTTCAGGGCTGAATTGTCCATTGCCCATACTAAAAGCTAAAAAAGCGCTAGCGGGTTTGCACAGCGGTCAGTTATTGCGCATCATCGCCACTGATCCCGGCTCGGTCAAGGATTTCACTGCATTTGCCAAGCAAACAGGGAATGACTTACTGGAATCTGGCGAGGACAACGGTAGCTTTTACTTTCTCATGCGTAAAGTGTGAATACCTGCAGATTAACAAACTGAAAGAGTAGTCGCGTGACAACATCATCCACTGTTAAACCTGCAACGTCTATCGACGAACTGATCCGTTCCCGCCGTACCATTCACGATTTTCGACCCGAAAAACCGCCGCAGACTCTGATACAGCAGGCTATCGATCTAGCCCGCTGGGCGCCCAACCACCTGTTGACCGAGCCTTGGCATTTTTATCTCTTGGGGAAGGAAACTGCGCAGGCCATCGCCCGGCTTAACGCGGAAATAATCAGCCGGAAAAAAGGCGAACAAGCAGGGCAGGCCAAATGGGCGAGGTGGTCAGCCGTTCCCGGCTGGTTAGTCGTCACCTGCGAAAACGCCTCGGATCCATTACAATCTCGCGAAGACTACGCCGCCTGCTGCTGCGCCATCCAAAACCTGTCACTTTATTTGTGGAGCCAAAACGTCGGGGTGAAATGGACCACCGGCCCCGTGACGCGTGATCCCGCTTTTTACGATCTGATTTGGGTCGATCCTGAGCTTGAAACCGTTGTCGGTTTACTTTGGTACGGCTACCCAGCCGAGATACCGCAAACACCTCGCAAGCCGGTCAGTGAGATTCTAGTAGAGCTACCCTGAGCGACCTCAAACATAGCGATAGAGATGACTTCAGGGTGTCTCGTCCAGGATGGTGAAGGCCAACAATGTGGTGCCCAAGGCTAAAGCAACCAAAACATTGAGCGGTGCACATAACATCGCTAAACCGCTAACAATCCATAGATCACGGACAAGACGTTGCTTTTTGCGGTATTTGTCGGTGTAGCGGCGAAAACTGGCGTGTTTGATCCGCTCTTGTTCCGGCATATTAGCTGGTGGTCTGAGTATGAACATGGCTGCACCCTCAGGCGACAGAATAAAATCGATACCTATTGTTTTTCTTCCTTGTATTAAAGCTAGTCTAGCAAAAGACTGAATTGTTCCCAGTAGACAGATAAAAAACCTTGCTGAGAGTGTTAGCAATCGGCACCTGAGTTTTTCTGACCGAGGTCATCTTGGATTATCAAATTAGCCTGCGGGCGGGCACACTGCACATCAACACGCGCCGGGAAGAATTACCCATGGAAACACTAGTGGACTTCGCCTCGCGCCATAACCCCAAGCGTGGGTTTTTATTTGTCTCCAAGGTGCTCGGCAAGCATATTCCCTGCCGGCCCAGCCGGATGCGCCAGGTCTATGATAGGCTAGCGGAGACTTTAGGAAAATTGCCCAAACCAGTGGTAGTGATCGGTATGGCAGAAACTGCTACTGGTCTGGGTGCCGGGGTAGCTCATAGTTTGGCGCGAGGTACTGCCGGAGACGACGTGTTCTATCTGCACACAACCCGTCACCACCTCGACATCCCGGTTTTGATCCGCTTCGATGAAAACCACAGCCATGCGCCGGATTATATTCTGTATTCACCCCAAGAAAAGCGGGAGTCTCTGTTCCGACAAGCGCGAAGTCTGGTTCTGGTGGATGACGAAATCAGTACCGGCAGGACATTACAATTATTGGCTCAAGGCGTCGCCTCGCAAATGCCTCAATTGACCCAGCTCCGTTGGGTCTCCATTATTAATTGGCTCAGCGAATATCGTCAGCATGATTTAGTGCAGGAATTTGCCCCATCCCTCCAATTCATCAATCTTTTGGAGGGCGAATTTGTTTTTGAGGCCAATCCCGCTTTCCAACCGGGATCACCACCCGGATTGGAAGCCTGCCAGCCGAGTCACCATGCCCGAGCCGATACCGGACGCACCGGGTTGCTGATGCCAGATGACGCAGTTTCATTGCCCATAAATGAGATTCCAGCGGGGCCGTTGGTGGTGGTCGGCACTGGCGAATTTACTTTTGCGCCGTTTTTAACCGCCGAAAATTTGGAACAGCGCGGTCACGATGTGCTGTTCCAGTCCACCACCCGCTCGCCCATTTTGGAGGGGGAAGCCATTCGAAAAAAATTAGTTTTCAACGATGAACACGATGAAGGTATCGTCAATTACATTTACAATCTGCCGCGCGACCGGCAGGTCATCGTGGCCTACGAGCACCCTGCCATGGCCGCTAATCACCGTTTTCCGGAACTGGTAAATGCGCACATCTGGGCCCTAAAGCAGGGTGACTAACTCATGAACAAATCGGCTGACCGCTTGCAACAAGCAGTTTATATTTTCACGGATCTCGACGATAGTCTGTTCCAAACCGGGCGCAAATGCCCTGAACAAACGAGTTTGTTTGCTGCTGCGATGGACCGTCACGGACAGACCTTATCCTACTTCACCGGGGCACAAAAATTATTGCTGACCTTGTTCGAGCAAGGTACCGTCATCCCCGTGACGGGACGCAACACGACGGCGTTGGAACGCGTTCACTTGCGCTTTACCAACTACTGTGTCACCAGTCATGGTGCCCTGATTTTGACTCCAGAAGGCCAACCGGATACCGCATGGCTGATAGCCTGTCAGGCCCGATACGGTGACTGGGCCGAACGGATGGAGACAGCATCACAGCAAATTAATCAATGGATTGAGCGCAGCAGGCTGGTGCTACGCTGTCGCGTTATTGAAGATCATGATTTACCGGTCTACGTGTCTATCAAAGGCGATGAATCGGACCTGGAACAGGTTGCCTGTTATGCTAGCGAAATCTGGCAAGGAGAAGACGTTCAGGTTCATCGGAACGGGCAAAACATGGCTCTGTTACCCCCGTTCGCCAGCAAGGAAAACGCAGTGGAATTTCTGATGCGCCGTTTTACGGAAACAGACGCCGAACCGTTGTTTCTCGGTCTCGGGGACAGCATTACCGATCTGCCGTTTTTGCGGCTTTGTCATTACGCTATCACCCCTCGCGATAGTCAGATTCAGGAGTCCTGGGGGTGAATCCGCCGTTTAATGCGCCCATCTCCGGCAGCTACGCTCCAGAAGATTGCTTGTTCCTGCTCAAACCCATTGAACCTCCACACGTCACGGTTGCCGAGAAAGAACACCTGATTCAGAGCGGACAACGCCATTATTCAGAAATGATCACCCATGAAGGACCGGTCAGTCCCGTATATAGCGATTTATTCTTGCACTTAACTAATCGTTATAAGGCGCGGCTTGCCCAAGATGTGCTGAATCTGGCCGAAAACATTCGCCGTTCACGTCCTGAACCGGTAACTTTAGTTTCCTTGGCCCGTGCCGGAACACCAATCGGTGCGCTAGTGCAGCGTGCGTTGACGCGACTTAGCGTTAAGTCCAAACATTATTCGATCTCCATTATTCGTGATCGTGGTATCGACGAACGGGCCTTAGCTTATATCCTCCACCAAGCACAACGTCCTGCGGAAGGCGTGGTCTTTATCGACGGTTGGACCGCCAAGGGGGTCATCACCCGAGAATTGAAACAATCCATTGCCGCTTGGAATGCTGAGCAAAGCCCGCAGTTGAATGACTCACTGTATGTCATCGCCGATTTAGGCGGTGTTGCAGATGTGGCCGCCACCCACGATGACTATGCGATTCCATCAGGAATTCTGGGAGCCACCGTATCCGGTTTGGTATCGCGGTCGATACTTAATGAACAAATTCTACCGGGCGATTTTCACGGCTGCGTAGTTTACGAGCATTTGCTTGCTCATGACCGCAGCCGGTGGTTTTTAGATACTGTAGATGCGCTGATGGCTGATTTTTCGCCGCAACCGTTAACGGTCTTGGACAAAGCGGCACGCCGCGCCCAAATCCACGACTATCTGGCGAAAATCCAACGCGAATACGGCATAGCAGAAGTGAACTACATCAAGCCGGGGGTTTTGGAAGCCAGCCGAGTTATGCTACGCAGAGTTCCGGGATTATTGCTGCTGCGAGATCAAGACAACCAAGACGTCACCCATCTGCAATTATTGGCTGAGGAAAAAGGCGTTGTTATCCGTTATGACCCTGAAATGCCCTTCAATGCCACTGCATTGATCAGGATATTAAACAGCGGTGCCGCCCGACCCCAATGAGCGTTTTGTTGACGAAAATTCTTGCGCAGCTGGTGTATCCACTGACGCAATCTCTGGTGCTGAGCATAGTGGCCGGGCTGTTATTTTGGCGGCGACGACATCGTTTGGGCGGTCTATGTTTGGCTGTGTCACTGAGCTGGCTGTGGCTATGCGCCACGCCGGCTTTCTCGGACTTTCTGAGAGCACCATTGGAACGCACCTATCTCCCCGTTCCTATCGCTGATTTACCCAGCGCCGATGCTATTGTAATACTGGGTGGCGGTATGCAGCCCGCCTCACCGCCGTATCGGTTAACCTTCGATTTGGGATCTGCGGCGGACCGTATTTGGTATGGTGCACAGCTTTATAAAGCCGGGAAAGCCAATCGAATTCTCGCCACAGGCGGTGGATTACCCTGGTTTGGTTCGGGGCAACCCGAAGCGCCTGCCATTGTTCAGTTTCTAGCTGACTTGGGTGTGCCGGAGTCTGTAGTTTTGTTGGAAACGACCAGCATGAATACCCATCAAAATGCGCTTTACAGCAAGCCCCTATTGCATGAGGAAGGATTGGATTCGGTCCTGCTGGTTACCTCAGCATTGCATATGCCCAGAGCACTAGCCACTTTCCGTGCTCAGGGTATTCAGGCACAGCCCGCCCCGACGGATTTTGAAGTGGTTCCGGTAGCTGAACAAACCATTTTACGCTGGTTACCGGATGCTGAAGCTCTGGCAGATACGACTCGAGGGCTGCGAGAATATTTTGGATTGTTAGTGTATCGGATGCTGGAATGGAGTTGACAGGTTAGCCTGCCTGTTGGTAAATAGGAGAAGATAATAACTATAAATATTTAAAAAAATGCTTATTACTAAGGAGGTTAATCCAGAAAAAGTTATCTCAGGGGAATACTAGGAATGATAAGTACTGTTTGGATTTTTAATGTAATACTGACTTTCTCAATCACCGTCATCGCTATTTATCTGCTCCAATATCCTGCTCGTTACTGGGGTTGGGTAGACGAACCAGATCAACGCAAACATCACCAGGGTGCGGTTCCCCTGATTGGCGGGGTCGCGATGTTCATAGCCCTCGCTACGACCATACCAACTCTTGCCTCATCTTTTGAGCCTTGTATCGGATTGTTAGCCGGCATGCTGGTTGTTGTGGTTACAGGGGTTTACGACGATTTCCACGAATCGAAGGCGAGCACTCGATTCGTGGCACAAATCACCGCAACGTTACTATTCGTTTTTTACGACGGAGTAGCCTTGGAAACTTTGGGTAACTTATTAAGTCAAGGCGAAATAAAACTACACTTTTGGTCTATTCCGTTTACCCTTTTCTGCGTGGTCGGTGTCATCAATGCGATCAACATGAGTGACGGGCTTGATGGCTTAGCCGGTGGATTCGGAATCGTTGCTACCTTGTGGTTAATTGTCGCGCTCTCATTGTCCTCCCAACACATGTTGGAATTGTTGGAATTGAGTGTACTGTTACTGTTAGCTGCTACCCTAAGCGGGTTTTTGTGCTTCAATTTGCGCTACCCTTGGCACCATCGAGCGACCGTTTTTATGGGCGACGCCGGTAGTATGATGATAGGACTAATGCTGGCTTGGTTTTTTATTCGGCTCTCTCAGGGTGAGCAACCCGTCTTTGCGCCCATAAGCGCTGTCTGGATTTTTGCGCTGCCGTTGATGGATACCGTTTTCCTCATGACGCACCGGATGTTAAACAGGCGAAGTCCTTTCGAGCCCGATCGCCAACACCTGCATCATTTGCTTTTGCGCATAGGGTTCTCGGAAGCGAGCACAACTGCTGTTTTACTGATTATTTCTGTTGTGTTAGGAGCAATAGGCGTGCTCGGAGGCTATTGGGCGATACCCGATTCCGTTCTGTTCTACGGGTTCATCGGATTATTTGCTTTGTATTCTCTAGCCATGAATTGGGCCTGGCAGAAGCTAGCGGGCGTTGAAAACGACAAAAAAAAGCCCATAGCCGAAAAGAATCACTGCGGATCTGCGGCATCTACCCACGTGCCGAGACTTTGACCGCGCAGGACTTAGTGAAACTATAGCCCGACAAAAAAGTTAATCAGCAACGCATTAATCAGGTCAATGAAGAAGCCACAGACTAGTGGCACCACGATAAAGGCACGATGTGCCGCACCGTATTGCTTGGCCACAGCGGTCATATTGACGATCGCTGTAGCCGTCGATCCCAGCGTAATACCACCAAACCCGGCGCACATCACTGCCGCTTCATAATCCTTGCCCATAGCGCGGAATACAACCAGTACCGTGTAAGCAACGGACAGGATGACTTGTAACGCCATCACCACGCCCAGAAACAGCAACATACCCTGCAATTCCCAGATCTTGAGGCTCATCAACGCCATAGTCAGGAACATGCCCAGGCAGATATCAGAAATCAGTGCCAAGCCCTGTTCCTGTCCCGGCCAAGAAATCTCCCGCACGCTCGGCAGTAGCGTTTTAATGTTACTGATCGCTATACCGGCCATTAGGCAGGATACGAACAGCGGCAGCTGGGCACCCGCTCCCTTCAGGCCTTGGTCGATAAAGTAACCTAAGATCAGCGCAATATTGAGCCAAAGCCAAGCCCACAGCACGCCATAGGAATCCACAGGAGTATTGGGTGCATTGTTGCTGATACCAATATCCAGCTGTTCACCGCCGCCGGTTGTCAGGTGATGCTTTTTGATCAGGTGCATAGCGATCGGTCCACCGATCACACAGGCACCGATCAATCCCACGGTATTGCTGGCAACGCCAAGTTCTAACGCATTGCTAATGCCCAACTGATCTACAAAAGTGGGTGCCCAAGCCAGCGTGGTACCCACACCGCCGGTCAACGCAACTGATCCGGCCATCAATCCGGCCTTCGGGTCCATCCCAAAAGCACCCGCGATACCTAGACCAACAATGTTTTGTAAGAGGATAAATACTCCTGCCAATACGACGAGCACCACTAGCGGGCGACCACCGGATAGCAGGGTACGGATATCCGATTTCAGCCCGATGCCGGCGAAAAAATACAGCAGCAAATAATCGCGTACTTCAAGGCTAAAGCTAACCTGTACATCAAACAGAACATAAATGATTCCTACCACAGCAGCGCAGAGGAAACCGCCGACCACCGGTTCCGGAATACTGTAGCGACGCAAAATTTCATAGCGCATCAACGCGACTTTGCCGATAAAAAGCAAGATGATGGTGAGCGTGAATGAAACAAAGGGGCGGATTTCAATGGATTCCATAGCGGGCTTCCAGCGAGGGACGAATAGGGGTAAGAGGTAAATATTTAACCGTTAAGGGTTACATTTCGCAACCCGGGTACCTGTTAGTGATTGTGAAATCAACGGGGGTTTTGCTTTCAAAGCATCCTACTGAGTAAGTCAGTACGTAACTGTCGAGCCTGATAGTAGACGTTATCTACGTCAATTTTTGCGTGTGTTGCGGAAAATCGGACTGTGGGCAAATCCTCTCCTAACCAACGATAAGTGTCGAGTCCGAGTGGGGTATCGGTCTCCAGCAAAGCAGCTGCGCAATTGGCCAAATGGGCCAAGCCAACCCCGGATTCGAAGACACTGGTAATTACCGCCTTTAACCTATGCTGCCGGGCAATATCAAGCCAACATGCTGTCGCGGTGGCTCCACCTAGCACAGTGGGTTTCAACACCAAAGCGGTGACCCCAGAAGGAATGGTGATCGACTCAAAACGCGATTCAGCAAGTGTTTCATCTAAGGCGATGGGGACTCCGGTGAGCCGTCCTAACTCCTCCAGACGGGCCGGATCACGCAGGGGTTCTTCCAAATAATCGAGCCGACACGCGGTTACCGCTTGGCAGAATTCCAGTGCGGTAGCGAAATCCCAAGCCCGATTGGCATCCACTCTTAATGCCATCGCATCTCCGAATATCGCGCGCGCAGTTATAACCCGATGGATCTCCTGTTCCAGCGAATCATTACCTACCTTCAGCTTAACAGCGGGATATCCGGCTAATTGAGCCGCGTGTTGTTCAATGATCCCATCACGCGCCAACAAACCATTAATGCTCACCGCCTTACGATATTCGTCTGGACGCAGAACGCCTGCCAGCGTTCTCCCTTGCCTGCAGGCCGATAAATCAAGCAGTGCCGATTCCAAGCCATGACGTAAAGAAGGACACATTGCATAGGGGGCTAACCAGTGCGCCAACACAGTGCGCCAATCTGACACCAGTTCCGGTAATTCTCGCCCCAACACCACCGGTCGCAGTTCTTTGAGCTGTTGCAAAGCGCGGGCTAAATCTTCTCGATGCAGTCCCGGTAGAGGCGCGACTTCGCCACAACCCCAGCAACCAGCGCGGTCTTCGAGCCAAACTAATAGTCCTTGCCTACGGGTTAAGCTGTGGTTACCAAGTCGCAGGAGCGCCGTTAAAGGCAAGTCGTACAAAAACGCCTGACAAGCAGCGAGGGTTGTTGTCACGAAAGATTAAGGTGTGCTGCAATCATACCTTGCAACCGTCGATGACAGGCCAGATTATCCTGTCGATCCGTGCTCACCTCAATCAAGGTGGAACGAGAACTGGTCAGCGCCTTTTGATATGCAGCAATGAATTCCTGTCGAGTTTGTGGAGCCGAATAATGCAGGGAAAACAATGTCGCTGCGGATTGAAAGCTCAACTGATGCGGAGTGGCAAAATAGTCCTCGAACACATCCTCATAACCAGCAATCGGTAGGAACGAAAAAATGCCGCCGCCATCATTATTGATCACTACGATGGTCATCCGCTCAGCCTGTGCCAGCAGTAGGGAATTGAGATCGTGCAGTAGCGCCAAATCGCCGATTAGCAGCGTCACCGGTTGTTGCAAACCGGCGGCGAAACCACTGGCGCTGGCTACTGTACCGTCGATACCGCTCGCCCCGCGATTCGCACCGACTCGCACCGCACGGGTTTGCGGTTTGCCGTACATATCCATATCCCGAACCGGCATGCTATTGGATAACCATAGACCGTGATTCTCGGGGATATGATCGGCCAGCAACCGGGCTACAGCGATTTCGTTCAAGTCAGGGGGCGCCATGAATTCCGCAAGTGCATGTTCAACTAACGCGGATTGGTCCAGCAACACTTGAGTCCAAGTGTAGAGTTCGCGCGGTTCCAGATGGCCAACCATTGCGCCTAACGCTCGGCAGAACGGCTCGATATCAGCTTCTAACCGGTAGGATACTCGGTGATCGGGATCATCACGACAGGGGTGGGTGTCGACTAGCAGGTACTGGGTCGTCGCCGGTAATGTTTCGACAAATTGCAAATAACGTTTCGAGACGCATTGTCCGCCGATATGCAATACGATTTCCGGTTGTCCCAGTGATTGCAACTCAGGCGAGCGATATAACTGATCGGCATAGGGAATCAGCGGCGCATCTATTGCGGTGAGTCGAAGCCCAGAGGCGATATCGGCATACACCGGCCACTGCAATCGTTGTAGTAGATGCGCAACTGCCGTCCGTTCCGCCGCCGTATGCAGCCTCCCAACCGCAATAAATCCGCGCGTGGTCCCTTGCAACATAGTGCTAATCCGATTGAGCGCGGCCTTATCTAAGGGGCGTACGGGTGCCTGGTATTGAGTCCAAGGAGTAGTGTCTGCGAACCAGGCGCGCAAGTCTGTGGTGTATTCAGCATCAATTGGTTTTTTTTCGGGAGCAAGCGGTTCTCGGAATGCGCAATTCAGATGAACTGGGCCGGAAGGAACAGATTTCGCCCGATACACAGCCTGATCGACTGTGGTCAACACCATTCGCGCCGGTATCGCCGTATCTGCACACGGCAATTCGCCATACCATTTGGTATAGTCTCCGAACAAATGAGTTTGGCGGATGGTCTGGTTGGCGCCTGTTTCTTGCAGTTCTGGGGGCCGGTCGGCGGAAATGACCAGCAAAGGCACCCGGTCTACCGCCGCTTCTATCACCGCAGGTAGGTAGTTAGCTACCGCCGTGCCGGAGGTACAAATCAGCACCGCGGGTTTACCCGACGCGCGCGCATAACCCAGCGCATGGAAGGCGGCACCCCGTTCATCGTGGATGATTCGCTTAACAGCATTGGGATGACGGGCGGCAGCTACTGCTAGTGGTGTCGAGCGAGAACCGGGGGACAGGCAAAAATAATCGACGCCGTTTCTTAGTAACTCTTCAACTAGCAACGATGCCCATAGAATGTTGAGGTTTTCGTAATTCGGAACAGCGCGGGAAAGCACGTTAGGGAATATCCAAGGCGTTGAGAAAAACTCCGATCTTGTTCTCCATTTCTTCCCACTCCAGTTGAGCAACGGAACCGGGTACCACGCCGGCGCCGGCAAATAGGCTAAGCGACTGGCCATTGAGAATAGCGGAACGAATACCAACGGCGAATTCGGCGGCATCATGACCGATCCAACCCACTGGACCGGCAAACCATCCTCGATCGAATGACTCCAACCGGGCGATTTCCTGCATTGCCCGGCCTCTGGGCACCCCACCGACCGCCGGCGTGGGATGAAGCGATTGCAATAACTCGTTGTCCGTCACACCATCTTGCAACCACCCATTGATCCGACAATACAGGTGTTGGACTTTGGATTGCTTTAACAAGCGTAGATCGGTATCAATCTCGACAGACCGGCAATAGTTACGCAGTACGGCCTGAATTTCATCGCGCACCATCTTGTGTTCCCGATAGTCTTTATCGGAATGCAACAAGGTATCGCCTAACAACCCATCTTCGCGGAAGTTCTTGCCTCGGGCACAGGTGCCGGCCACCGCCTCGCTGTGCAACACTCGGCCACGCCGTTTATAAAGTCGCTCTGGAGTAGCACCGATGAACGCATATTGCGGTTGAGGTTGAATGTAAAAGTGGTAAGCAACAGGCTCGATTTCCTTGAGTCTCGGTAATAGCAGTGCCGATTTTGGGCGGGTCTCGAATTCCAGCGTAGTGCGCCGGCTAAGCACAATTTTATCGATGTCGCCGCTATTCATAATCGCCAGCGCAGTTTCGAGATTGCGTCCCCACTGGGCTTTGTCCGGATTATCGTGACGTCGTAGCGGAACAGAGTTGCTGCAATCAGTGTGTTTGCCTTGCGTGCGCAGCTCAGCCCATTCATCCCAAGCCCACGGCAATTTCTTGTAGTCATCAATAACCAGGTTGCAGGCGAAATAACTACCGGCACTATTGGAGACTATCTCGCAACGGGGCAGTATAAAAAAACAGGTCCCGTAACACCGCCAGTGCTCATCGACAGCAGCATCTGGATCAAAACGCATTCCACCGTAATACCGTGCATTTCCTTCATGTCCGCTGAGGACATGCTGGATCTGCGACAGTGCTTGGCCATAGTGTTGTTTGCCGACGCACTGGATTTTATCAGCAATACCGATACCGGCCATTTCGAAGGTATTATCGCGATTTGACCAGTACAACTGGGTGGGATGGTTCTGCCAACTCAACCACTGCAACGGCGAACAGTCCATTATCGGAACTTCCAGCCGGATAATACGTTTACCCCCAGAAGCCGGTTCTGGGCCAGCGAAAGCCCACTGCCGCAATTGCTCCGTCAATAAGTCTTTAGCCGCTGCTAACGTAAACCGGGTCTGCAACAGGCTAGGGTTCAACGATATCGGTAGGTTCATGAGTAGGACACTGTCAAATCGCGGCGTCGCACGCGTTAAATCAAGAAAAACCCCGTCAAGGCGAACAGGTTCTAGCAGTTTAACACGCTCGCGCGTCTGCCGGAGCATCGCGCTGTTTCGCGATGCACTCCGGTCTTCAATGAGCTGATGATATTGGGTAGTCAGTCTGGAATGTCATTCAAACAAACCTGGCACAGACAAATAACGCTCTCCGGTATCGTAGCAAAACGTCAGCACCCGGCTGCCTGCCGGAATATCAGGTAATGCTTTATTAACGGCAGCTAGTGAGGCCCCCGACGAGATGCCGATGAATATCCCTTCTTCACGAACGCACCGCACCGCGAAACGAAAGGCATCCTCAGCCGTGACTTGAATAACGCCATCCAATAATTCGGTGCGCATAATAGCCGGAACGAACCCAGCTCCAATGCCTTGGATAGGATGCAAGCCCTTTTGCCCGCCGCTGAGCACTGGCGAAGCCTCTGGTTCTACTGCTAACACTTTGAGTTGCGGGAAATGTTCTTTAAGCACTTCGGCACAGCCGGTGATATGCCCGCCGGTACCGACGCCGGTAATAAGATAATCAAGCCCCTCGGGGAAATCATCCAATATCTCTTGCGACGTGGTGCGTCGATGAACGTCAACATTAGCCGAGTTCTCAAATTGTTGCGGAATCCAAGCATTAGCGGTCTCACTCGCCAGTTCCTGGGCCTTTTCAATAGCACCCCCCATCCCTTTCTCACGCGGGGTAAGCACCAATTCCGCGCCTAATGCGGCCATATATCGCCTACGTTCCAACGACATCGACTCAGGCATGGTCAAGATCAGCCGGTATCCTTTAGCAGCCGCGACTAGTGCCAGGCCGATACCGGTATTGCCCGAAGTGGGCTCGATAATCACAGTATCCTGATTAATAGTCCCCTGTTGTTCAGCAGCCTCAATCATCGCCAGCGCAATTCTATCCTTGATGCTTGCACCCGGATTGGCACGTTCGAGTTTCATCCAGACTTCGATACGACTATCGAACAAACGATTGATCTTAACGTGGGGAGTGTTACCAATAGTTTCCAGAATCGAGTGTGCTTTCATTGTGTATTCGCCTGTTGGAGCTGAACTGGAGCGGATTCGAAATTGATTAACTGCTATGTGTGACGGGTTTAACAAGCATAGAATAGTAAACGATGCCTTGACCACTGCCGATAGAGAAAATTCCTGCGAAGCGTTAGCCAACAGTCTAGGGAGTATTCACGGCGTGTTTTGATAAACCCGTCCAGGTCGATAAGTTACTGCGACTGTGTCCAGTAGTCTTGGCGGGGCAATTGCAAGAACCAGCCTTGTTCCTCCAAGCTGCGTATCACCTCGCGCACGTCCTCTTGAGCCAGCTTGCGTTCCGGGTTCAATTCCAACTCCATCAGGTAAGTGAGATTACCCAACATAGTCAACAACACCTCGGGCACCGGTGCAAAATCGTCCTTGTCGGCCAAGTACAGATAAGCACCCGATTTCTTAGGACTTTTGTAAACAGTACAGAACATAGCCATTGATCGATATATTTGCCTAGGAGTGTCAACTCACCCGCAACGGTAAATCAACGGCAACCGCTTCGCTGAGCTGCACCGCCTTGCCTTGGTGGAATATTTCTAATCCCGCTCCCTGTTGCAAAAAGTAAGTGACCTTGTTCTTTTCGCGGTCGATATCCACGATCAATTGTTGGCCGCGAATGGTCAGTGGAAATCGCAATCCCTTGAGTCCTTCACCATCTCCACCCATTTTCGGATCGAAGGTAATCTTGCCATCGTAATCGCGCATTCCAGCCGCGCCATACACAGCCGTCATCCAGGTACTGCCCATACAGGCAATATGGCACCCTTGATCGACATTGGCTGCCACATCGGCCAAATCCATGAGGGCGGCATAGCGAAGATACTGACGGGCTTTATCAAGATACCCCAATTCATAAGCAATAATGCACTGGATAGACACCGACAGCGAGGAATCACCGGTGGTCAAGGGGTCGTAAAAATCAAAATTACGGCGTTTTTGCTCCAGTGAAAACTCATTGCCCAGCAATAGCATTGCAAGAACAATATCGGCTTGTTTGATCACTTGATGGCGGTAGATGACCAACGGATGGAAATGCAGTAATAACGGGTACTTGTCGGGTGGCGTGCCGGCAAAATCCCAGGGCTTCTTCTCCAGAAACTCATCATCTTGCAGATGAATGCCGGTTTTGGCAGCGAACGGAATATACATATTATCTGCTGCCTGCTTCCATTGCGAGATTTCCGCTGAATCTAGCTGTGTCTCGTGAACTAATTCAGCAAAGCGGGCGATTTGATGCTGCCGAAGATAATCAATCGTGCTTGCGGCGTACCACAGATTTTCACGCGCCACCAGATTAGTGTAGGCATTATTGTTGACTACGGTATTATACTCGTCCGGTCCGGTTACCCCGTTAATACAGAATTTGCCATCGTGCTCTTGGGAATAAAATCCTAAATCGAGCCATAACCGAGCGGTTTCCACCAACATTTCAGCGCCTTCCCGGTGCAGAAATTCGACATCTCCGCTGATTTCCACGTACTTTTTGAGCGCGTAAATAATGTCAGCATTGATGTGATACTGAGCGGTTCCGGCTGCATAGTAAGCAGACGCTTCTTCGCCATTGACGGTTCGCCAGGGGAATAGCGCCCCGCGCTGATTGACTTGGCGAGCCCGGGCACGGGCCTGATCTAACATGCCGTAACGGAATTTCAGCAAATTCCGGGCAATCCGGGGTTCGGTATAGGTTAGAAACGGCAGTACATAGATCTCGGTATCCCAAAAATAATGGCCCTCATAACCATGTCCCGTCAGTCCTTTGGCGGGAATACCGACACTTTCCGCACGGGCCGATGCCTGCAGAATGTGAAATAGGTTAAAACGGATCACTTGTTGAATAGTGGGATCACCCCGGACTTGCACATCGCTTTTAGTCCAGAATTCCGCCACATAATCCTGCTGCATGTCTAACAACGCGTCAAAACCCTGGGCCAAGCCGCGATCCAACGCCCGCTCAGCGCGCTCACACAACTCCACGGCAGGGGCACTGCGGGAGGTATGATAGGTCATCACCTTGGTCAACCGCACCACCTGCCCGACTTTGCCCTCAACAGAATAAAGAACCCGGCCGTGATCTTCCGTGCATTCGGCCTGCGCTGTGTGTGGTTCATTTGCTTCAAGCCGATGGTCTATGCCACAGGCCAAGCTCATGCCACTGTTACGGGTTTTATAACTTAGAATAATCCGTGCGTCGTAGGCTTTTTGTACCTGCGGCAACAAAATGCGTTCTTTGAAAGCCCGGGTCCCACGGGGATCGCCGACCTCGACTTGGTTTTCTTCCTTGTAGACGACTTCAGAGGATAATACGATCGGGGCATCGGCATTCAATAACTCGACTTCGTAAGCAATCGCCGCCAAGTGCCGGTGGACAAATGACACCAAGCGACGAGAGCGAATGCGGATACGTTTGCCCGAATGTTTTTCCCAGATGATTTCACGATCCAGCGTGCCGGCTCGCATATCCAGAACGCGCTGATAATGAATCAGATTCACCTTGGAGATATCCAAAGGCTCGTCGTCGATATAAAGCCGGATTATTTTACCGTCTGGGGCGTTGACCAGGGTTTGGCCGGTTTTGGCGAAGCCAAATGCATTTTCGCCATAGACAATCGGCCAAGTTTCGTGAAAACCATTGAGAAATGTTCCGTTACGACCGACCGGAGAGCCTTCTTCAGCTCCTCCACGAATACCGAGATAGCCGTTAGCCGTAGCGAATAGGGTCTCGGTTTGGGCGACGAGACGCCGATAATAGCGGGTCTCCACCAGTCGCCATTCATCAATCGGATAGACATAATTAGGGAGATGTTGGATGGCTCTTGTCAGCATGGCAGCTTTAATCCACAGGTCAGCGGAACGAAATAATTGATCCAATTAGGGCGAATAGAGATCAGTTTAGCTGGCTTACCGAACAGAGTCAGTTATAACGTAGCCAGAGTCCCAAACCCTTCTGGATTTATCAACTACTGGAGAAAATCATGTCGCAGCAGCACCCCATCATCGCGGTTACCGGCTCATCGGGGGCAGGCACCACAACGGTCAAAATGGCCATGGAACACGTGTTTCGCCGAGATGGTTTCAGAGCCACTTTCGTGGAAGGAGATAGTTATCACCGTTATGATCGGGATGAGATGCAACGTTTGGTGACCCTGTACCGTGAGCAAGGCAAGGACCTCAGCCACTTCGGCCCGGAAGCCAATTTGTTCGAAGAACTCGAAGAGTTATTCAGAGAGTACAGCGAAACCGGCACTGGGAAGAGGCGACATTATTTGCATAATGAAAGCGAAGCGGAAGAATACGGTCAATTATCGGGAACGTTCTCATCCTGGGAAACCTTACCCCAGGATACCGATTTGCTGTTTTACGAAGGATTGCACGGCGGTTTGATCACAGAAACGGTCAATGTATACCAATATGTCGATCTGTTGATTGGTGTAGTACCGATTGTCAACTTGGAATGGATTCAAAAAATTCATCGCGATACGGCGGAACGCGGTTACCAGCCGGAGGATGTCACCGACACCATTTTGCGGCGGATGCCTGATTATATCCATTACATCATTCCGCAATTCTCGCGCACCGACATCAATTTTCAGCGGGTTCCCACGGTGGATACGTCAAATCCTTTTATCGCCCGCGATATTCCCAACCAGGATGAAAGTTTTATCGTGATCCGGTTTCGCAATCCCAAGAAACTCAGGATTGATTTTGTCTATCTGTTAAACATGTTGCACGGTTCGTTCATGTCCCGCCGCAACACTCTAGTAGTGCCGGGCGGCAAGATGGGATTGGCGATGGAAGTCATTTTGCAGCCGTTAATTGAGTCTTTGGTGCAAAAGGGTTCGCTGACTTAGTTCCCTCAGCTGCCGGGCTAACCGAATGCCGCGATTGACCCAGTAAAAAACCGGGGATACAGCGCTCGTATCCGGTCTGGATCGGGTTTGATGGTTACGTTCGTAAATTCAGCTCGGGACAAAGCCCGCCGCCAGCAATCAGGCGTTAAAAATCCGGGTTGAGGGCGTATTTCGGCATCAGTTACGACCTCCGTGAAACTGTCCATAATCTGAAACACCAATTCGATATAGATGGGCTGCTCAGCCACAGGGCGCAGACATTCACCCAACACCAACCGGCCACCCTTTGCCAAGCTCCGGCGTGCTTGCGCTAAGGTGAATAACAAATCGTGCGCGCTATGCAATACATTGACGGCGTAAACCAGATCGAAAGCACCGTTTGCTGCACCCTGCTGCTCCCAAGATTGATCCATATCCAACGTACCGAACTCCAGTGGCAAATCCGGGAAGTTGCGTTTGAGCGCCTTTTCCCCCCGGCGGCGAAAAAACGGATTCGGCTCGGTGACCAAATACCGTTCCAATCGGCTCGTCATACCCCGTTCGGCGAAAGTGCGGAGTAAAGCTTCCGTACCACTGCACGCTCCGGCACCGATTTCCAGCACCCGCAGCGAAGTGTTGTCGGCCACACAGTCGGCAGCGGCGATAGCGGCGACCCAGTTATTGACCGCGTAGAGTGGATTGTCGTTACTGAAGTACGCCAGCCAGCGCTGGATTTCACTCATCCCGAACAAGGCCTCAGCGCCGCTGGCGCCCCGAGCAACGCTGGGATATACCGCGGCGGCGGCATCCAATAAATCCAGAGTTGCAGCGTTGGCGGGATCAAGCGCTAAGCCAGTCTGCTTGAGAGTGGCCAGATCGGGGGTGGGCAGATCGCCCTGCAACCGGTAGCACCGGGTTGAGTGTTCATCGTTAATAGCCAGATAACCCGCATCCGCTAGCCGTTCCAGCAGCCAACCGAGTGCATTACGAAAGCGGGGATTGAAATCGCGTTCACGACAAAGCCGATTCACCGAACACAAGGAACGCAGCGGAGTGACGGCATCTAATTGGCGCAGGATGTGGATTGTCAGTTCAAGTCCATAGCGGTCTACCCATTCAACGCTCTGATAGAGCCGTTCACTGAATACTCCGTCCGGGTAATCGCTCAGCAGTTCAGCAATGCGGGGATCGGGAGGCTTTGGGTCGAAAGTAGACATAGCGTACACCTTAAAGGCTGATTTCCAGCTGGCCCTGAACGATCAGTCGGTCGGCAAACCAACAGGCGAATTTTACCCGGTTACTGTCAGCGTTACCGAATAAATGAATCGTGAATGTTTGGTCAGGTCGCAGCGGGAATAAAAATTTGACGGTCGGTAGCGCTATCAGACGGCAAGGTCCCCGCCATCGGCGCACCGTCTCTAGCACCTCGTCGAGAATGACCACGCCTGGCACGATAGGCTCACCGGGAAAATGCCCGGCTAGGCTGGGATGATCAGCATGGATTACCCGTGTCAGAGTAAAATCCATCGCTAGCAGCCCGGTTGTTGTTGCAATAGCGCTAACAAGGCTTGGCGTGGCAGCTTGCCGGTCTCGTTGCGGGGTAAACGAGCCACTTTACGTAATGGCCGAGGTAAAAACACCGAGTCGATCCGTTCGGCCAACGCGGCAATAATCTGCCGTTCATTCAACCGCGGCGCCACGACGAACGCAGCTAAACGAGTTAACCGATCCGGCGCTTCATCAGGCATGATAAACACCCCATCTTCGATCCCCGTGACACCCAGTAAACAGTGATTGAGTTCGGCTAGCGATGCCCGCTTACCGGCCACATTGATCATATCTTCACGACGCCCCAGCAATTTGAAGCGGGTGTCACTATGCCAATCAATCACATCGTTCAGCGCAACCGGTTCAGTTAACTGGGGTCCGGATACACTCGTGGTAGCAGAATCGATCCTGAAGCCTTCATACACGCGCCACAAGTCATCCTCTACGGTGCGCCGGCTGGCCAGAGAACCGATTTCCGAACACCCGTAGATTTCGAACACCGGCGCTCCGAACAGTCGTTCGGTGCGGGTCGCCAAATCTCCGGACAACGGTGCGGTCGCAGAAATAATGAACGCGGTCTCGGGCCAGGTATATTCTGTTTCAGCGGTGCAAACTCGCAGATGAGCCGGGGTCGTGACCAAAATGCGCGGTTCTGGAACGGCGGCTAACGCAGCGTGAACATCAGCGGGGAAAAACGGTCGGCTACCGAAGACGCTAAAACCGGTGATGAGTGGGGTCAGGATGGATGTTTCCAAGCCGTACATATGCTGAGCAGGCACGGTAGCGACAACAGTGGACTGTCGGGGGAAGCGAAAACGGCGGTGCGCCAGTCTCGCCCCCTCAACCAAATGCCCCCATGTTTTAAGATGCGGTTGGGAACGATTGGTGCTGCCCGAGGTGAATACGATCGCGGCGATCTGTTCAGCGGCAATGATAGGTAGCTCGGCAGGCGTCTCTTGTATGGCGGCCAAGGCCGTTTTCACTGTCTGATCAGTCAGTGGGTAGTTATCCGGATAACGATCACTGACGATCTGCACATCGCCATTCGCCCGACTGGGCGGCAGCAAATTGGTCTGAGCACGAACTAGGACGGCGGCGAACGCCACCATAAACAAATAGCGGTTCTCGCAATAATTAATGGCAAAACGGTGGTTAGGCAACTGGGCAGCAACGTGATGAACATGCGCAAGAAAAACCTCACGGGTAATGGGCCGGCCTTGCCACCAAGCAACCCGTTCACCGACGGCATGGGTTAACAGGGGTAATGCAGCAGCGCTCATGAATTTGCCTCCCACCCGGTTAGCCGTCGCTGGCCTTAGTGCACCACAACTGCCTGTCGAGCTGATGTAATCGTTCCGGCGTACCGACATCACTCCAGTGTCCCGCAAAATGCTCGCCACTGACCTGGCCGGCGTTGATGGCGTCACGCAGTAACGGGGCCAACGGAAACCGCCCGGGTTTGCAATGCGCAAATAAATCCGGATGCAATACGCTGATGCCGCTGAACGTCAACGCGGGTGCACCGCGTTCCACCACTTGTCCGTCGCGTAGCACAAAATCCCCGTTCCGGTGATGGGACGGATTATTCACGAGTATCAAATGAGCTAGTCCGGTCAGTTGCCGGGGCAATCCAGCGAATGGGAAATCGCTCCAGATATCGCCGTTGACCACAGCGAAAGGGGCGGGACCCAGTAACGGCAATGCTTGCAAAATACCGCCGCCGGTTTCCAAAGCGTCCTGCGGCTCTTGCGAGTAGCTGATGCTGACCCCCAGTGAGCGGCCATTGCCTAATAACGCCGGAATCTGTTCACCAAGATGGCCCAGATTAATCACTAAATCCCGCATCCCCGACTGACGTAATCCCTCAATGTGATAGACGATCAACGGTTTGCCGCCTACCGACAGCAAGGGTTTCGGAGTGATATCGGTCAGGGGTCTCATGCGCTGACCCCGGCCGGCAGCCAAAATCATCGCCTTCATTGGCCGTGCTCGCGAGCCAGAGCGGTCGGCGTCAGTTCCCGACGGACTAGCCAATCCCCGAATGCAGACAATTCCGGGTAAGCACCGGCGATTTCCAGGACATAATTCAGTGTGCGGGGTATATCCTGCAGATAACCGGGCTTCCCATCTCGACAATTAAGCCGGGCAAAAATGCCCAGCGCCTTAAGATGGCGTTGCAACCCCATCCAATCGAACCAGCGCAAGAAGGTCTTTTCATCGCTCAGGCCCTGAAAACCCTGAGCTTGCATCCGTTCCCGGTAATCCAAGGCCCACTGCTTCACGCGCTCATCGGGCCAAGCGATATAACAGTCGCGCAGCAACGACACTAGATCGTAAGTTACCGGCCCGATTACCGCACCTTGGAAATCCAAAACACCAGGATTCCGCTCAGTTATCACCATCAGATTGCGGGAATGATAATCCCGATGCACCCAAACTTGAGGTTGCTCTAGGGCGCTTGTACACAACAGGGTGAACACCTCATCCAACAACCGCTGCTCGTCGTCATCCAGTGACATAGCGAGGTGCCGGTTTAGAAACCATTCCCGGAACAACCCCAATTCCTGTTGCAGCAAAGCTTTGTCGTAGACAGGGATTAAGCCGCTGGCCGGATCAGCACCCAATTGCAAGCGCATCAAAGCAGCCAACGCATCGGCGTATAGAGTATCGACATTGGTATCATCCAAAGCCAATAGATATTGCTGCGGGCCGAAATCGCTCAGCAACAGAAAACCCTGATCGAAGTCATGGGCAAAGACTTGCGGGGTCTGTACATTCAACTCGCGCAAGGCCTTTGCCAGAACAACAAACATGCGGTTGTCTTCCTGAGCGGGTGGGGAATCCATCGCAATAAAAGTCGTTTCGTCCAGGCTCACCCGAAAGTAACGTCGAAAACTGGCGTCTTCGGACGCGGGGGCAAGCCGCATGCGATCATGGGGTAGCACGTCACCCAACCAGTTCAGCAGCAAGGTGTAACGATCATCCATGGTTTTTCAAGAACGTTATCGGGAATCTCATGTTCGAAGGCGTCGTTTGTGTGGTGAAACTGTTAGGATAGTGACGATTTTAAAATAATTGAGCAACAAAACGACAGATTGCATCTATGAAGTATGCAGTGATTTCATTCCTCCTGGTGCTGTATTCCGTGAATGTGCTAGCGCAATCCGCGGCGGATCGAAGTGCATGGCGGTTATGTGAGGCCGACGATTTAGCCCGGTTTATTCGGGCTGATACCGGGGCAACCCAGGATGGTCCAATTCGGTTTTTGGCTGATGAGGGACAAGCGACACTTGCTGAAGCCTTGTTGGAAGGTGACGTGCGGGTCAATCAAGGGGATCGCTATTTGCAAGCCAACGAAGTATCGATGGATCGACAGACCAATCGGGTGCGAGCGTCCGGTGAGGTCGTTTACGGTGATCCTCAAATAGCGGTGCGTAGTCGTTCAGCGGAATTGAATTTGACCGACGAGGTCGGCATATTCAACCAAGCCGATTACTATGTCCCCGAGCGCAATGCCCAGGGTAGTGCTGAGCGGGTGCAGGTAGAGAAGCGCAGCGAGCAAAGCCTGCTGGAACAAGTGACTTATTCCACTTGCGTGCGCGGCGCAGAGTTCTGGCAATTGCGCACCGGCGAGCTGGCTTTAAATGAGCAGACCGGTCGTGGTACGGCACGCGATATTACCTTGGCCATCAAGGGCGTGCCGGTGATGTATTTTCCTTATCTATCGTTTCCCATCAACGACCAGCGCCAATCCGGTTTTCTGATTCCCAGCGGCGGTTATGACAGTAACAGCGGCGTGGATCTGCGGGTACCCTATTACTGGAATATCGCGCCAAACCAGGACATGACCTTAGCCCCGCGAGTGCTCAGCAAACGGGGCGCGCAGTTGGGTGTCGAATATCGGTTTCTACGTGCCAAAGACCGTGGCGAAATAGAAGTCGAGTATTTGCCTGACGACAAGAAATTCGGCGATGACCGGGCTGCCGTATTTGCAAACTACTTTGCCAATCCGTTGAACTCATTCTACGCGGATGTGTTGTACCAGGAAGTGTCCGACGACGAGTATCTGGATGATTTCGATAACACCATCGATTTACTCAGCGTATCTACCTTGGAAAGGCATCTCAATTTAACCTATTACGGACGGGATTGGCTGGCTCTAGCCAGGGTCCAGGATTTCCAAATCGTCGATGATTCGGTTTTCGACGACCCAGAAGACGAACCTTACAGCCGTCTGCCACAAGTGTTATTCGACGGCAATTGGCGGCGGCGCACTGGTGGCTTGGATTATCGATTGCGCGCTGAGTGGGTCAATTTTGACCACGACAATGCTGTAACCGGCAAGCGCTTGGATATTGAATCCGGCGTCAGCTTGCCGCTTAATGCTAACGCCGGTTTTTTGATTCCCAGTCTGGATTACCGTTACACCGCCTATAATCTTGACAATACCGCACCGGGCACCGACAACAGCCCAACCCGCAGTGCCCCAATAGCCAGCGTTGACGCCGGGCTGGTTTTTGAGCGTCCCCTACAATTATTAAACTGGTTGGGGGGTAACGGTATCCAAACGCTAGAACCGCGTCTGTTTTATCTGTACATTCCATTCCGTGACCAAGCCGAGATTCCGATTTTTGACAGTACCGATGTGGATGTCAGTTATCCTTGGTTATTCTTGGATAATCGGTTTACCGGAGCTGACCGGCTAGGTGATGCTAATCAGCTGACCGCTGCATTGACCACTCGATATTTGAACCCTGCCAACGGTCGAGAGCGCTGGCGCGCCAGCATCGGGCAAATTTATTATTTCCAGGATCGTCGGGTCACCCTGGACAATACCGCGCCCGAGGATAGCAGCAGCTCCGACCTAATTGCTGAGGCAATAGTCAATTACGGTTCTACGCTTTCCTTGCGTGGCGCTTTGCAGTGGGATATAGAAGTGGACCAAATCAACCGTGGCGCCATCGATATCCTTTATCATCCGGGTGCTAGCCGGCTGCTCAATCTTTCTCACCGGTTTGTCGCAGATGAACTGGAACAGATTGATCTTGCTCTGGTCTGGCCCATCCAAACCCAGTGGCGCACTGTGGCGCGCTGGAATTATTCTCTGAAAGAGAACCGTAATTTGGATCTGCTCGCAGGTCTCGAATACGAGGAGTGTTGTTGGGCATTACGTTTGTTAGCGCGGCAGCGGCGCGACGATCCTGATGACGATGATCCGACCAGTTCGGTTTTAGTCGAGCTTGAGTTGAAGGGCTTGGCCGGCATCGGTTCGAATATCAATAACGTCTTGGAAAGAGCGATTTTTGGCTACGATGCTGATCGCTATTGATGGTTATCGAGTGAGTGGGCGAGAGACGATGAGGCAGCGGATTAATGCAATTGCGTTGGGATGGTTCGTGTTCTGTTCGGGAGCATGGGGGCAACTGGTTTTCGGCCCTGGTCCTGAAGACAGCGGTGCACAGTTGGATACCATCGTGGCGGTCGTCGATGACGACGTCATCACCCGTAGCGAATTGAACACCGCAGTAGCAACGGTAGAACAGCAGTTTCAGCAACGTGGTACCTCACCGCCACCGCAAGAGGTGTTGGAGAATCAGATTTTGGAGCGGCTAATTCTGGCTCAGCTACAGTTGCGTGCTGCCGAACGGAACGGCGTGGTGGTGGATGACCAAACCCTGAACAGCACCATAGAAGGTTTGGCACAGCAAAATAATCTTACGTTATCCGAGTTGCGGGCCACGCTGGAACGGGACGGGATCGATTTTGCCGAATTCCGTGAAGATATCCGCCGAGAACTGCTGGCCACCCGATTACGGCAACGAGTAGTGGACAACCGGCTACAGATTTCCGAGCAGGAAGTAGACAACTTATTGAATCGGGCTCCTGTTCAAGCTATTGCGCAGGAATATCATATCGCTCAGATTCTCATCGCGGTGCCGGAAGGCGCGACCTCGGCACAGCTTACTGCAGCTCGCGATGAAGCGAATAGCGTGGTGGAAAGCCTCAGGCAGGGTGCCAACTTCGGCAGCCTGGCTGCAGCCGTGTCCGACGGTCGTCAAGCACTAGAGGGCGGTGATCTGGGTTGGCGTTCTTTGGAACAGTTACCCACCTTGTTTGTTGATACTGTGCCCCGGATGCAACCCGGAGAAATCAGCGACCCAATCCGCAGTCCCAGTGGTTTTCACATCGTAAAAGTGCTGGAGACTAGCGCTAGTCGCGCGGGTTCAGCACCGACGACCGCGGAATTAGATCGCAACCAAGCGCGGGAGGCGTTGTTCCGGCGTCGTGCGGAAGAAGAATGGGAACTGTGGTTACGGCAATTGCGCGGCGAAGCTTATGTGGAACTGCGCCTGTGAGTCTAGCGGATTCCGCCGTAGTGCGGCCACGCAAGCGATTCGGGCAGCACTTTTTACATGACCCAGGCATCATCCAACGCATACTGCATACAATCAACCCAAGACCATCGCAACAATGGGTGGAAATCGGTCCGGGCCTAGGAGCCATCACGTTTCCTATTCTGGCTGCAGCCCAACGCCTGGACGTGGTCGAATTAGATCGAACTTTGATTCCCCATTTGCAGGAACGCGCCCAAGCGGAAGAGGGCGAGTTGCACATTCATAATACCGATGCGCTCAACTTCGATTTTGCCGGCTTGCGCCGCGCCGATCAGCCCCTGCATGTAGTGGGCAATCTCCCTTATAACATCGCCACTCCCTTGCTGTTTCATTTATTGAGCCAGCTGCCGGCTATCGCAGACATGCACTTCATGTTGCAAAAGGAAGTCGTAGAACGATTGGCTGCCGGACCACGGCAGTCCGCTTATGGTCGGCTGTCAGTTATGGTGCAGTACCGCTGTCGGGTCGAACCGTTATTTACCTTAGGAGCCGGCGCTTTCCGGCCACCGCCGCGAGTGGAATCAGCGTTCGTGCGGTTAATTCCCTATCTTGACCCGCCTGTGCACATTACTAACGAGCAACATTTTGCTCTACTAGTACGCAGCGCGTTCGGTCAACGCC
>JAZBPA010000001.1:0-5453 GCA_036351435.1 Candidatus Competibacteraceae bacterium | reverse complement strand
GCATGGGTGCGGCGACTCAGACGTCGCTACGCGGCGATGAACCCGCCATAGCCATCAGTGGTATAGAAAATTTTTCCCTGACGGCGCGACCGGAAGAACTGGAAGCCATCAAGGCGACCTTGACCGAACTCAATGATGGGACCGATTCCCTAGCGGTACAAGCGCAACAGGCGCTCGCGGCGGCAGACTTACTGCAACAAGCCGATCCGTTGCAGTATCAGCCCGATAACGGGGCAGCTTATCCAGATTCGGCGTTCGGACAAACCCTGCTCCAAGTCGGGCAGTTAATCAAAGCGCAGGAGCTAGGAATGGAGGTCATTTGCGTGGATATCGGCGGCTGGGATACCCATAATCAGCAGAACGTTGAGTTAGCCAACTTGTTACAGGATTTTTCTGACAGCCTAGCGGCGTTTTACACCGACATGGGCTCGCGCATGGCGTATATCACCGTGGTCACCATGAGCGAGTTTGGGCGACGCGCTTACGAGAACGCCTCCGGTGGCACCGATCACGGCCATGGCAACTGTATTTTGGCACTGGGTGGTGGAGTGAACGGTGGCGTGGTGTATACCGATTGGCCGGGCCTGGCGCAGAATCAGTTGTACCAGGGCGGTGACTTAGAAGTGAGTACCGACTGGCGCACCGTGCTCGGCGAGTTGGTGAATCGACGTTTAAACAATACCGCCTTGGATCAGGTGTTTCCCGATTACCCCATGCCGCCGTTTCTAAACCTATTCAAGACGCTTGGAGCATAACGGTAATCTGGTTATTTCGCCCGTAATGCAGCCCTACCCTGCCCGGGCGGAGAAAACTAAAACGTCCACTACCGGGCAGAGTTTGGAACAGTTTCTGGCCAACGTCGAACGACGGGCTT
Organism: Candidatus Competibacteraceae bacterium; assembly: GCA_036351435.1. Lineage (GTDB taxonomy): Bacteria > Pseudomonadota > Gammaproteobacteria > Competibacterales > Competibacteraceae > JAAUQA01. The sequence continues at coordinate 4,579 of JAZBPA010000001.1, read as the reverse complement.
TACGGTTAGCCGAGCTGGCCGCTGGTAATCGGGAAGATGGGTTGGATATCGTTCAGGATGCGATGGTCAAATTGGTACAGCGTTATGGTCAACATGACGAACAGGAGTGGACGCCGCTGTTTTACCGGATACTGCAAAGCAAAATTCGCGATTGGCATCGGCGTACCCGGGTCCGTAACCGCTTGCGGGCCTGGTTGTGGGGCGATGAAGAGGATCAATACGATGGCTTGGCGCAGTTCCCGGATGCGGAGTCCAACAATCCCCAAGCGCAAGTTCAGACCGAACGCACCTTGGCCACTCTGGAGCAAGCGCTTAAAGCTTTGCCCTTACGACAACAACAGGTTTTTCTGTTGCGCGCCTGGGAAGGTCTGGATGTGACGCAGACCGCGCAAGCGATGGGCTGTTCCTCAGGCAGCGTGAAAACCCACTACGCCCGTGCGCTGAACAAGCTGCGGGCTATTTTAGGCGAGCATTGGCCATGACTGACTCATCTTCTGATCGCGAGCAACATTTCCTGGACGCCGTCAAAGCAGAGTTGGATGCCAGTGCTGCTGCTTTGGATTCCGTAACTGTAGCGCGTCTTGAGCAGAGACGCCGCACCGCCTTACGTTCATGTCCTTCACGTCCGACTTGGTGGATTCCCGCCGGAGCTTTCGCAACCCTAGCCGTGGCGATAACAACGATTTTCTTGTGGACTGCCGCTCCCACTCCTGAATCGGATGGGTTATTAGAGGACTTGGACTTGCTATCCTCAATAGAGGATATCGAGTTTTACGATGAACTGGATTTCTACCTGTGGCTGAATGACGATGTGCCGGCTGGCTAGTAGGACGCTAGGGATTCTACTCAGCGTTCTGCCAAGCGTTTATGCTGCTGAAAGCGATGAAACCGATGTCCCGAGCATGGAACTGCTCGAATTTTTGGGCGAATGGGAAACGGCTGATGGACAATGGCTGCCCCCGACGAGCTTGGATACCGATGAATCGTCTTTAGATGAAAACGATCAGTATGGCGACGATGAGTAGTTGTTTCCGTTGGGTCATGCTCTGGCTAGCTTTGGGGGTAGGGCCGGTATGGGCGGATGCAATACCCTGGGACCAGCTCGCACCGTCGGAACAACAGGTACTGAAACCCCTACAACAACGGTGGGATCAATTAACCCCTGAGCGACAGCAACGCCTACAAAAAGGCGCGCAACGCTGGCAGTCCATGACACTCCAGGAGCGCCAACGCGTCCGTAAGAATTTTAAACGTTGGAGACAATTTGATCCGGAGCGCAAAGCACGGATTCTGGAACGGTATCAGCGTTTCCGCGAGTTGCCGCCGGAAGCGCAGGAAAGGCTGCGCAAACGCCGTCAATGGTTTAAATCTCTCCCACCGGAACGACGGCGGGCCTTGAAGCAACGTTGGCAATCTATGTCCCCCCAGGAACGGCGCGCATTGTTGCGCAAGTGGAGAGATGGCAAAGCGTTGCGACCTGATGATAGATTGTAGCTTGTCGCTATGATTCGAAATGCCATTTAGCAGAACACCTTGCGTAAATCCATTCTAACCGCCTTAACACTCTTGGTTCTTTTGCCATTCGGTGCGTTGACCGGGTTGGGTTTACGTGTGATCAGCAATGAACAGCAGGCGTTTGAATATCAGCAACAAAGTCTGACTAATGCCCGGTTACAGGCGGTGGACGCCGCGATTCTGGCCTATTTCGCCCGTTTGGAGCAGCAGTTACTGGATGATGCCCACAGCTTGAACTCCGATACCGAATCGCTGCGCAGTTACCTGCGGCAAGAACCCCGGCTGCGCCAAGTGTTTATCATGAATCCGCAAGGCGAGCGTCTGCATCCGCCTGCTGATGAGCCGGTCACCGAGGCTGAACAGGCTTTCCTGGAACGCACCGGGGACATCTGGAGAGATCAGGATATTCTTTATCAGTCCGGCCTTGACCCGAGGGAAGGGAACGCTAATGCGCCACTAATGCGCCGTCAAGCACTCCGCCAACCGGCATCTTCCGATACGGATCGGTACGGTTGGTATGTCTGGCATTGGGGGGCCGAAACGGATTTGATTTTCTGGCAGCGCGACGCACTGGGTAATTTAATCGGCTTCGAACTGGAGCCGTTGCGTTTGAGCGCCGATCTTATTGCGCTGTTGCCCGCCACCAACGACGCTGATAATGCGCTGCAAGGAGCACGTATTCGGTTGATTAATGCCCGCAATGAAATCGTTTATCAATGGGGAGATTTCGAACCGCCTTCGGGCCATGCGGCTGCGGCCTTGTTGCCTCTGAGTCATCCACTGGGTAGTTGGAAACTGAATTATTACACCACTACGCCAGCTTTCCAGGGTGGATTGATGCAACTGGTAATCATCGCCGCCCTGTTGGCGACCGGTGCTGCATTGACCGGTTTGGCGTTTTATCTCTACCGGGAGCATACCCGTGAATTGCGCTTGGCTCGGCAACGGGTAAACTTCGTTAACCAGGTTTCCCATGAATTGAAAACCCCGTTAACCAATATCCGCATGTACGCCGAAATGCTGGATGACTACCTTGTCGAGGATGACACCCAAGCGCGCCGCTATCTGGACATCATTGTCAGTGAAAGCCAGCGGTTGTCGCGGTTGATCACTAACGTGCTGAGCTTTGCCCGCCAGCAACGCGGCCAATCCCATTTGCGGCTGCGTCCCGGCCAGGTGGATGAAGTCATTGCCGCGGTACTGGCCACGTTTCGTCCGGCATTGGCGGAACGGGGGATGAACGTGGAATGGGACGCTCAGGCTGATCAATTGGTCAATCTTGACCCTGACGCGCTGGAGCAAATTCTCACGAACCTGCTGAGCAATGCCGAAAAATACGCGGCAGGCGGCGCATTGCACATCAGCAGTCAGCAAACGGACAACCAAACCACTCTGCAGATTCGCGATTGGGGGCCGGGTATCGCTAAGCGTGAACAGCAACGCATTTTTCAACCCTTTTATCGCAGTGACTCGCGGCTCAACGAAGGCACCAGCGGTACCGGCATCGGTTTGACCATCGCCCGCGAGTTGGCCCGCTTACATGGCGGCGATTTGGTGTTGCAGCCCATCGAACAAGGTAGTTGCTTTAAAGTGACCCTGCGCACTGAGCCGGTCGAGGAAATGACATGAAAGTCCTGCTGGCCGAGGATGATTTGCACACCCGCAACGGTTTGCAGGAACTGTTGGAAGCCGAGGGTTATGACACGCTTGCAGCTGCGGACGGTGCACAAGCGTTACAGCTGTTTCAGGACACCCAACCGGATTTCGTGTTGCTTGACATCATGATGCCGCAGCATGACGGTTACGATGTCTGCCGGGAGATCCGCCGCCATGCGCCGGAAGTGCCGATTATTTTTATCAGCGCCAAAGCTGAAGAAATCGACCGCGTCATCGGGTTGGAGCTGGGCGCAGACGATTTCATCATCAAACCGTTCGGCACGCGCGAGGTCATCGCCCGCATTCGAGCGGTGACCCGCCGTTGCTTGAGTCGTCAGCCCAGTGCGAAGGCAGCAACGCTAAGCTTCGGCGATTTGGAGATTTTTCCCAAGGAGTTACGCGCCCGGCGTGGCGAACAAACCATCGACCTTAGTTTGCGTGACGTTAGAATTCTAACCCTGTTGCATGCCAACCCAGGCGAAGTGGTGGCTCGCGACACCCTGTTCGATCAGTGCTGGGGACGCGATTACCTGCCCAACAGCCGTACCTTGGATCAGCATATCGCCAAACTACGCAAACGTATCGAACGCGATCCACGTCATCCGCAACTCATTCTTACTGTACACGGCGTGGGCTATCGGTATGATGGCTGACCCGATCAATTTGAAAATTTCTACAATCGAAAGCCATGTTGACCCGTTCCCGCAGATCGCCCCGCCCCATCCCGCGCCATCGTCTGCTACGTGACTTGTTGTTGCTGGTGGTGCTAATCATTGGTGCGCTATTGGCAGCCGTGTTCGGTGCCGGTGAATCGTTGCGTGACGAACTTGCGCAACAACAACTAAAGGATCTAGCGCGTAACACCAGTCAGGATTTTGTGGGTTTATTTCGGATACCGGAAAATAGTCTGCGCATGGCCCAGAGTTGGGGCAATTCGGGTGATCTTGATTTTCAGGATGTTCCTGCCTTAGTCGGTCGGTTTATTCCTGTATTGGAAAATTTGACGCATCGCACTGCGTTGGTTTTGGCCGATGTGGATGGGCGTTCCTTCTACCTAGTGCGGGACGGTAACACCTGGCTGTCTCGTGTCACCGATGTCCAAGGCGACGCCCTCTGGCAAAGCTGGGACAACCCCGGGACCCTGATTGGAGAACGCCGTGGTCAACTCAATTATGATCCGCGCACCCGCCCATGGTTTGAGGGAGCGTTGGCCGCGAATGATACCGATGACATTTTCTGGACCCGACCATACTTGTTCTTTACCCAGCAAACCCCAGGCGTCACCGGCGCATTGCGTTTTCAACACCCAGACGAACCCAAACACGACTATGTGCTGGCCTTAGATTTTCCGCTGCAAGAAATCCTTCATTCGCTTGCCCAATTAGAGGTTGGTGAAGGTGGCACGGCT